>JBGOTW010000261.1:0-5961 GCA_041476685.1 bacterium
CTTGTTGCGCAGCACCTTGCCACTCCTGTCTTGCACACACACCTGCACCCCGCTCATGCTGTAGTCCAATCCCACGCTCACTGGTATCTTGTTCATGGCCCGTTGCTCCTGTGTAGGTTAACGGCTTGGTCACCATCAACCTTGCACATCGGTGGCGGGCCATCATCCCCATCTCTCCAATTGTGTAGCGAGGGGCACTGCCTGAGGCGCCAAGCGGTTGTCCTTCTCCGCGCAGTCGGAGACGGACCGCGCCGGCAGGTTCGGCGCGAGGATGAGGACCCGTAGGCATGGCCGCCATACCGGCGGAATGAGGGCCCGCCCCGCCGTTGACTTTGCCCCCCGGGCTCCCTATTCTTAACGGTTCGCAACGCTTCCGTTGCGCGCGGGCTGTGCATTGCGCGGTGAGCCATGTTCGAGGCCCTGCAGGAAAAGCTGAGCGGCGCGTTGGGCCGCATCCGGGGTAGCGCCCGGCTGAACGAGTCCAACACACACGACGCCCTGCAGCAGGTGCGCCTGGCCCTGCTGGAGGCGGACGTGAACGTCCGCGTCGTGCGGGCGTTCCTGGACTCCGTGCAGCAGCGCGCCCTGGGCGAGGACGTGCCGGGCGGCCTGACCGCGGGCCAGTACTTCCTCAAGATCGTCAGCGACGAGCTGACCCAGATGATGGGCGGGGCCCACGCGCCCCTGCGCCTCGATCCGCCCATTCCAGCCGTGGCGATGCTGGTCGGCCTGCAGGGCTCCGGCAAGACCTCCACCGCCGGCAAGCTCGCCAAGCTCCTGAGTGACGAAGGGAAAAAGGTGTACCTGGTGCCCGCCGACGTGTACCGGCCCGCCGCCATCGAGCAGTTGCAGACCCTCGCCCGCGCGCTCAACGTCGCCTGCCATCCCTCCACCCCAGACCAGGATCCGGTGGACATCGCCAAGGCCGCGCTCGTCGCCGCCCGCAACGCCGGGGCCGACGTGATGCTGCTCGACACCGCCGGACGGCTGGCGGTGGACGAGGAGCTGATGGCCGAGCTGGAACGGATGAAGGCCGCGGTGCAGCCGCGCGAGATCCTGTTCGTCGCCGACGGCATGACCGGCCAGGATGCGGTCAATACGGCGCAGACGTTCCACGCGCGCCTGGGCCTCACCGGACATATCCTCACCAAGATGGACGGCGACTCCCGCGGCGGGGCCGCCCTGTCCATCCGCGCCGTCACCCGCCAGCCGATCAAGTTCCTCACCGTCGGGGAGAAGCTGGCGGACCTCGAGCGCTTCCATCCCGAGCGCGTGGCCTCGCGCATCCTGGGCATGGGCGACCTGGTCTCCCTGATCGAGAAGGCCCAGAGCACCTTCGACGAGCAGCGCGCGCTGGAGATGCAGCGCAAGATGAGCCGCAACGAGTTCACGCTGGCCGATTTCCTGGAACAGATCCGCGCACTGCGCAGCATGGGCCCGGTCAAGGACATCCTGGGTATGCTGCCGGGCATGGGCGGCGCGCTCAAGCAGACTAACGTGGACGACGGGCAGTTCGTCCGCATCGAGGCCATCATCTGCTCGATGACCCCCGCGGAACGGCAGAACTTCAACCTGATCAACCCCGCGCGGCAGAAGCGCATTGCCCGGGGCAGCGGCACCCGGCCCAGCGACGTCAACCGCCTGCTCAAGCAGTTCGGGCAGATGCGCAAGATGCTCAAGCAGGTTTCCGGCTCCGACCCACGCAAGGCCATGCAGATGGCCCAGGCGATGATGGGCGGCAGTGCCCCGCCGGGACTGCGTTAGGCCGCGCCCGACGCGCCGCATTCGACCAGAGCAGGAAGACGGCAGGCAGCGCGGCGGAAGGCGGCACAGCCACACGGCAGGACAGCGATGGGGCAACACGGCAACACAGGAACACAGCGGCGCAGCGGCGATTCGGCAACACTCGTTTCAATGGGAGCAACCCAGCGTGTCCACAGTGATTCGGATGGCCCGGGGCGGCACGAAGAAGCGCCCCTATTACCGCATCGTCGTGGCGGACAAGCGCTCCGCCCGCGACGGGAAGTACATCGAGCGGGTCGGCAACTACGACCCGCTGCTGAAGGAGTCCAAGTCCAGCCTCAACCTGGACCGGGTGCGCTACTGGTTGGGCACCGGCGCGCGGCCCAGCGAGCGCATCGTCAAGCTGCTCAAGCTGCATGGGCTGGAAATCCCGGCGACCAAGCGCGCGCTGGGACCGGGCAAGCCCAAGCCGCGCCCGGACCGGGCGAAGCGCACGGGCAAGAAGTCCGGCGACGCTGCGGCGGCTTCCACTTCGGCAGCCCCGGCTGCGGCGGCCCCGAAGCAGGCCTAGCGGGATCCGGTGAGGCCGGCGGTCCGGTGAGGCCGGCGGTCCGGTGAGGCCGGCGGTCCGGCGAGGCCGGGGGTCCGGTGAGGCCGGGGGTCCGGTGAGGCACCGTGCCCGCGACGAGTCACGCAGCACGCCGCCCGCGAGGAGGGCCGATGGGAGAGGCAAGCGGCCTGATCGACCGCGACCGGCTGGTGTGCATCGGCCGGGTCAGCGGCGCCCACGGCATGGAGGGCGCCATCAAGGTGGTGCCCCTCACCGACGCGCCGCAGCACTACCGGGAGCTGCGCGAGCTGGTGCTGGACACGGCGCACGGCCTGCGGGCCGTTGCCGTGGAGACGCGGCGGGACGCCGGGTCGCAGTGGGTGCTGACGCTCAAGGGCCTGGCCGGGCGCAGCGCCGCAGAGGCGCTCAAGGGCGCCGCGGTGCTCGTGCCCCTGACCGAGCGCGGGCCCCTGGCCGAGAACGAGTACTTCACGGAGGACCTGATCGGCTGCGCCGTCGAGACGCTCTCCGGCGAGGCGCTCGGCTCCGTGACGGGCGTGCTGGAGGCGGGTGCGCAGCACCTGCTGCAAGTGGCGGGGGCGCGGGGCGAGGTGCTGGTGCCCCTGGCCGAGGCCATCGTGAAGGAGGTGCTGCTCGAGCGGCGCACGATCCGGATTGACCCGCCGCCCGGGCTGCTGGAGCTCAACGGCCGATGAAGCGCTTCGAGGTGCTGACGCTGTTTCCTCAGCTCTTCGGCCCGTTCCTGGACGAAGGGCTGATGGGCAAGGCCATCCGGGCCGGCCTGCTCGACGTCAGCGTGGTGGATTTCCGGGCCTTCGGCCTGGGGCGGCACCGCCAGGTGGACGACGTGCCCTACGGCGGCGGGGCGGGAATGGTGCTGCGGCCCGAGCCGGTCTTCGCGGCGGTGCGGGCGCGCCGCGCGCTGCACGAGGCGGAAGGACGCCGCACCTGGACTGTGCTGCTGACGCCGCAGGGGCGCCCGTTCCGGCAGTCGGCGGCGGCGGCCCTCGCGGCCCGCGAAGACGCGATCCTGTTCGTCTGCGGGCGCTACGAGGGCTTCGACGAACGCATCCGCGTGGGTCTGGCGGACGAGGAAGTGTCGCTGGGCGATTTCGTCTGCCTGGGCGGCGAGGCGCCGGTGATGGTGCTGCTGGAGGCGATCGTGCGGCTGCTGCCCGGGGTGCTGGGCAATCCGGCCTCGAGCGAGGAGGAATCCTTCGCTCAGGGCCTGCTGGAGTACCCGCAGTACACGCGCCCGCCGGAGTTCGAGGGCCTGCGCGTGCCGGAGGTGCTGCTGTCCGGGCACCACGGGGAGATTGCCCGCTGGCGCCTGGAGCAGGCGCGCCAGCGCACCGCGCAGCGCCGGCCGGACCTGGATGCGCCGCTCCCCGCGCCGCCTGCCAAGCGAGCCGGCGCCGGCATGGAGTAGGGCATGGAGTAGAAGGATAGGTGGAAGGATGGATGTGCGGGAGGATGGAAGGGATAGACGGATGGCGGCGGGCGTGCGGCAGACCGCTAATGGCAGAAAGTCCGGAGCAGAAGGTCGGAGGCAGAAGTTCAGAAGCAGAAGTTCAGCAGCAGAGCGCGCGCATCCGGAGTCGCGCTTAAACCCGCACGGGCGGGCGAACGCAGGCCTGACGGCAGACAGGCGCACCGCTTACCGAGCGCAGGTCATTTAGCACAGATTACTGAGCGCAGGTCACTGAGCGCAGGTCATTGAGCACAGGCAGCATCCGCGGGCCGCATCCGGCGGCTAAGGATTGAAGGAGCAAGGATCGGAGGAGGAAGTCATGAAGCAGCCATTGTTGCAGTGGGTCGAGCAGACGCGGCTGGTCGAGGGCCGCACGCTGCCGCCGGTGGGCGCGGTGGTGCGGGTCAACTACCGCATCCTGGAGGGCGAGAAGGAGCGGGTGCAGGCGTTCGAGGGCACGGTGATCCGCCGCCACGACGGCGCGGGCAGCCTGAATTCCACCTTTACCGTGCGCAAGATGTCGCAGGGATTCGGCGTGGAGCGGACGTTCCCGCTGCACACCCCGCGCATCGAGAGCATCAAGGTCATGCGGCAGGGCAAGGTGCGGCGCGGCAAGCTCTACTTCCTCCGCGCGCTGGAAGGCAAGAAGGCGCGCCTGCGCGAGCAAGGGCCAGGGAATGCCTGAACGGCGCAAGCCGGATTTCGAACTGGAAGCGGCCCTGTGGGACGAGGGCTTCCGGCGGGTGGCGGGCGTGGACGAGGCGGGCCGCGGGCCGCTGGCGGGCCCCGTGGTCGTCGCTGCCGTGATCCTGCCGCGCGAGTGGCCGCAACGGATTGCGCTGGACGACTCCAAGCGCATGACCCCGGCGGCGCGCGAGGTGGCCTTCGCGGAGATCCGGCGGCGCGCGACGGCGTACCGGATCGCGGTGGTGTCCGCGCGGGAGATTGACCGGATCAACATCCTCCGGGCGACGCTCGCGGGGATGGCCCGGGCGGTGGCGGGGCTGAGCTGCCCCGCGGATGGCGTGCTGGTGGACGGGAATCAGGCGCCGCCCGTGGCGGTGCCGTGCCGGACGGTGGTGGGCGGCGACGGACGGAGCCTGTCCATTGCCGCCGCGTCGGTGCTGGCGAAGGTCGTGCGCGACCGCCTGATGCGGGTGTACGACCGGCGCTACCCGGGCTGGGGCTTTGCGGCGCACAAGGGCTACCCCACCGAGGCCCATCGCGCCGCGCTAGTGCGCCTCGGCCCGAGTCCGATCCATCGGCGCACGTTTGCAGGCTGTGCCGGGCCGGAGTGGGCCTGACTGGCCGGTTTGAGTCGTGCCGGCGGAGCGGTTGCCGCAGGCGCCGGGCGAAGGAGAGGGCGTGTGGCCGGACGCGATGGTGTTGGACACAACGGTGCTGGACGCGGCGGGATTGGACGCAACGCAGCCGCGGACGGCGGCGCCCGGAACCGGCAGCGGCGCCTTCCCGGAGTCGGGGACGACACGGGCCGGCTGGGCGAGGACGTGGCCGCCGGGTTCTTCGAGCGGCGCGGCTGCGCCATCCGCGCGCGGAACTGGCGCTGCCCGGCGGGCGAGATTGACCTGATCGTGACGGACGGCGAGTACCTGGTGTTCGTCGAAGTCAAGACCCGCTCGGCGCGCGACGCGTTTCCGCCGGTGCTGGCGATGACGCGCCGGAAGCAGAAGCGGGTGCGGGAGCTGGCCCTGCGCTATATCGCGCAGACCTTCGGCGGCGCGCCGCCGCCCCTGCAGCCCCGCTTCGACGTGGTGCTGGTGGTGCTCGGGCGCGAGCCGCAGGTGGAGCACCTGACGAATGCGTTCTAGGCATCGCCGCGGTGCCGGAGGAAGCGGCCGGAATGGGCGCCGACCCTGCGGGAAGGCATCGGCAATCCGGAACCCGCCGCGCGGGACTTGCGGGTTCCGCAACGGCAGGACGGAACTTAAGACGGCAATACCCGGAGAGGCGAGATGGCGAATCACAAGTCGGCGCAGAAGCGGGCGCGCCAGAACATCAAGCTGCGCGAACGCAACCGCGCGCTGCGCACGACGCTGCGCACGGCCCTGAAGTCCTTCCGCGCGCTGCTGGCCGCCAAGGATGCCAAGGCGGCGGAAGGGGCGTACGTGGAGGTGCAGAAGCGCATCGACAAGGCGCACACCAAGGGCGTGATCCA
>JBGOTW010000262.1:0-5958 GCA_041476685.1 bacterium
ATCTCCCGCGCCATCCGCAGCGCGCGCGGAAAGCTGCCCAGCGTGCGCGGATGCGGCTTCTGCCCCGGCCCGGGCATCAGGCCGTCGGTGCAGATCGCCATCGTCTTGCGCCGGAAGAAGCGCTCCATGATCGGCTCGTTGCCATAGTGGGTGATGATGGTCACGTCGAGCCGGTTGGCAACGAAGAAGTCGAAGACGGCGTCGTAGGCGGCGAAGGAGCCCGGATCGGGCGCGCCTGCCGCGGCGGCCACCTCGCTCAGCCGCTTGCCCAGGAACTTCTCGCCCACGCCCGGCAGCACGCCCGCCACCTGGATCCCCTTCAGCCCGCCGCTGAAGGCGACGAAGTTTTCCCACTGCGTGGTGTCGCCCACCATCCACTCGTACATCGCGCGCCGGGCGGCCGGATCCTGGAGCCTGGCCAAGAACTCCGCCCGCGTGCCGGCGCGGAACTGGAGCGGAAAGAGGCCGTCGCCGGTCGTGCTGCCGGCCGTGTACGGGTACATGTTCTCCATCGCCCACGTGGCGCTCTGGGCGTCGTTCAGCAGGTTTTGCACGGCCGGAAACCGGTCCGCATTGCGCTCGCCCGCGATCTTGGTGTGCTCCATGCCGAAGCCGCCGCCCCCGTCCACCGCCGCCTGCACCGCCTCCTTGAGGGACGGCACAACATTGGTGCTCTCGGAGCGGATGTGGGGAAACAGGGCGCCGGGCTTGATCTCGTTGAACGCCCGCAGCAGGGCAGACAGTTCGGCACCGTCGGCGTAGGAGGCGGGATTGTAGATCAGGCCGGTGGACAGTCCGAGGGTATGGGGCGCTTCGCGGCGCACCACAGCCTGCATCTCGGCAAGCTCGCTGGGCGTGGCCGCGCGCGGAGCATTGCCCATCACGCTGCGGCGCACGGCGCTGTGGCCCAGATGCAGCCCCAGATCCGTAACGGAGCGTCCGGCGTGCCAAGCGAAGTATTCCGGCACCGTGCTCCACGGCCACGGCTCGCCGATGTCCCCGTCGAGAGAGCGCAGCGTGGCGGCGTAATCCTGGCGCTGCTCGGGCGCGACGGGCGCCGGGGACAGCCCGTCCACGCCGCAGACGCGCCGCGTCACGCCCGCCCGGATCGCCATCTCGCACGCTACCGGCAGGCCGCTGGGCGCCAGCCGTGTCCCGCCCAGTGCGCCGTGGTTGTGCACGTCGAGGAAGCCCGGCGCCAGCACCCGGCCCCGGGCATCGATCGTCCGATCGGCAAGCTTCGCTTCGCCCGGCGGAACCGCGCCCAAGTGCGCGATCCTGTCGCCGTCGAGCAGGGCGTCGCCCGCGTAGGGCTCGGTGCGGCCATCACCCGTGACGATGCGTGCGTTGCGGATCCATTGGCGCATGCCTGCGACTCCTTCTGGTGACACGGGTTCTTCCGGCTGCGCCGCGGACACCGCGCGCAGGGAATCCGAACGTGCTGATCATGAAAATCGTTGACGCGCCACGCCTAGGCCCGCTGCACCGGAGGCACCTCGTAGCCGCTCTCCTTCAGGATCAGTTCCTGATAGTAGGCAAGGCTGCCAAAGGCCAGGGCGAGCGTCTTGGCGCGCTTGGCGTAGAGCGGGAGCACGTGTTCCTCCGTCACCGCGATGGCGCCATGGGCCTGAGTGCCGTGGCGGATCACGAGATCGTAGCTCTCGATGGCGGTGGAGCGGGCCATGGCGGTGGCCAGGGCGGCGCTCGCGTCCGCCTGCCCGGGCGGCGAATCCAGCACCCACGCGGCCCAGGTCGCCACGGCGCGCAGATTCTCCGCCGCAAACAGCATGTCGGCGCACTTGTGCTTGATGGCCTGATAGGCGCCGATGGGCTGGCCGAAGGTCGTGCGCAACTTCGCGTATTCGACCGTCAATTCCGTCACGCGCACCGCGCCGCCCAGGGCGTCGAAGGCCAGGGCGAGGTCGGCGAGCTGGGACACCGCCGCCAGCACGGCGGCGCCGTTGGCCGGGCGATCCACCGCCCCGAGCCGCGCCGATCCCGGTACGCGTACCCCGTCGAACCGCAGGCTCGCCGCCTTCATCCCCCCCTCGAGGGTGTGGAGCGGCTGCACTGCGACGCCCTGGGCCGTGCGCGGCACGACGAACCAAGCCAGCCCGGCCGCGAGATGCTCCGGCAGGCCGAGCACCGCGGCGACGACGATCTCGTTCGCCTGGGCCAGTCCCGGCACAGCCAGCTTCTCGCCGAAGAGCAGGTAGCCGTCCGGCTTCTCGTCCGCATAGAAGCGGCCGCCCGCCGGGTCGAAGCGGCCGCCTTCCATGCAGCGCGCCAACGCGGCCTTGGTCTCGGCCCGGGCCAGGGGCGGCAGGAGCGCTTGCTGCTGCGCAGCGCTGCCCGCCAACCGTACCGCCTGGGCTGCCAGCACGTGCGACAGGAAGCCGCCGGGCAGCAGCCCGCGGCCCATCTCCTCGAGAATCCGGGAGAACGCCGTGACACTGAGCTCCTGCCCCCCGAACTGTTCGGGCAGCAGCGCGCCCAGCCAACCCAGCTCCGCCATGCGCTTCCAGAGCGGCTCGGGCAGGCCCGTTTCGCTGGCCCAGGCCTTACGCACGACGTCGAGCGGGCACTCGCGCTCGAAGAATTGCCGCGCCTGGCGCTGGATCAGTCCCTGCTCTTCCGAGTAGTTCAGGTCCATCAGCGCTGGACCTCCGGCGGACGCGCGGGAGCGATGACGCGGGCAGCATCCTTCGGCAGCCCCAGGATGCGCTCGGCCATGATGTTGCGCAGGATCTCGCTGCTCCCCGCTTCAAGGGTGTTGCCGAAGCTGCGCAGCCAGTTGCGCGGATACCAGCCGTCTTCGGGCACGGCTTCGTCCCCGTCGAGCAGGGCGCCCGCTGGTCCGAGGATATCGAGAGCCAGGGCCGCGAGCCGCTGATTGGTCTCGCTCCACAGCAGCTTGACGAGGGAGCCCTCGGGCCCGGGCGGAGCCCCCGACGCCGCGCCGAACAGCGTGCGCAACCCCTGCAGCTCGAGAATCTTCGCGTGGGTCATTAGCCGCGCCACCTCGGCCCGGGCCACCTGCGCCCCGAGCCCCGGCGGATCGGCGGCGAGCCGCTCCTTCGCCAGCGCCAGCACGCGATCGACCCAGGGACGGAACAGGACATGGATGTTCGACGTGCCGCGCTCGATCATCAGCGTGCTGATGGCGACGGACCAGCCGTCGTTGACCTCGCCCAGGACGTCCACCGCGTCGACCCAGGCATTGTCCAGGAACACCTCATTGAAGTCGTGATCGCCGTTGCTGAACGGGATCGGCCGTACGGTCACGCCTTTCTGGCGCATGTTCAGCAGAAACATGGTCAAGCCGCGGTGCTTCGGGGCGCGCGGGTCCGTGCGGGCCAGGCAGATGCCGAAGTCCGCGTGGTGGGCGAAGCTGTTCCAGGTCTTCTGGCCCGTCAGGCGCCAGCCTTTGCCCTCCGGTTCCGCGCGGGTCTTCAGGGAGGCCAGATCGCTGCCGCAGCCCGGCTCGGAAAAGAGCTGGCACCACACCGCATCGCCCCGTGCGGCGGGCGGGAGGATGCGCGCCTTCTGCGCCGCATTGCCGACGTGCAGGATCAGCGGCAGGCACATGCCGAAACCAACGACATTGATGGGCGGAGCGACCGGCAACGTGTCCACTTCCGAGGAGACGATGTAATGCTCGACTACCCCGAGGCCCTGGCCTCCATATTCCTTCGGCCAGAGCACGCAGGTCATGCCGCCGTCGTAGCGCAGGCGTTGCCACGCCTGGTAGCGCTCGCGGACGCTTTCGGAAGGCTCCCCGTGGCGCGAGCGGGGTGGTTTCGGCGCCTTCGGCAGGGCGCCCGCGACCCACTTGCGCACCCGCTCCCGGTATTGCAGTTGATCCGCGGACAGATTGAAGTCCATGGCGTGTTCCTCCGGCGAGGTCACCGCGGTGGGGCGACGCTTCCATCCTGGCGGGCCGGATCCCTCTGGCAACTGGGACATTCCGGCAAGCGGGCCCTCCGGACAAGCTGGCGGCGGTTGCCGGACGCGGCTGACTCACCCTAGCATAGCCCTGCGCCGTCAGGCACGATTCGCCCACACCTGCATGGCTGCCCGGTGTATGCCCGCCTCTTAGCCAAGATATCTGCATCCACGGCCCCATGATCCCCATCCGGCTTCCCGGTATTGCCCCCTTCGGCCTGCATGTCCACGCCAAGCCGGATCGTTTCATCTCGGCCGAGCTGAGGAGCCAGGGCGTGTGGGAGCCCTTCGAGTCCCGCGTGGTGCTGGCATTGCTCGATCCCGGCGCGACCTTCGTGGACCTGGGCGCCAATCTCGGTTACTACACGGTGCTGGCCGGGCTGCGGGTCGGCCCACGCGGCAGGATTTTCGCCTTCGAGCCCGAGGCGGACAATTTCGCCCTGCTGGAGCGCAACCTGGCGGACAACGGCCTGTCCCACTGCATGGCCAATGGCATGGCCGGCAATCACGCAATCGTGCGGGCCGAGCGTTGCGCCGTCGCCGAAAAGACGGGTACGGCGCGGCTGCACCTGAGCCCGGACAATCAGGGGGATCACCGTCTGTACGATTCGGGAGATGGCCGGCCGGCGCTGCCCACGCGCACCGTTTCGCTCGACGGCTACTTCGGCGACCAAGAGCGCTTTCCCGCCGGCCCGGGCGCGCTGGACCTGGTGAAGATGGATACCCAGGGCTGCGAAGCCCGCATCCTGCGCGGCGCGGAAGCGCTGATCGCGGAGCAAGGCGCGCATTTGGCCTGGATCGTGGAGTTCTGGCCGTACGGCCTGGCGCGATCCGGCTCCAGCGCCGCCGAACTGCTGGAGCGGCTGGACGCCATGAACGTGAATCTGGCCATCCTGCGGGAGGGCGAGCAACGGGCGGAGCCGACCTCCGCAGCAGCCCTGGCCCGGCTCGCCGAGGACGGGCTGCACCCCGACACGGGGCGGTTCCTGAACCTGGTGGCCATTCCCCGCGCGGATGACCGGCGCTGGGCGCGCGTGCTGGCCGTGGGCGGGCCAGCATGAGCGGCCCTCCGCGGCCGCTCCAGCGCATCGCGAATACGGCGGGCTAGGGGTGGGCGGAAGCGGCGGTTGGCGTGCGGTGAAGATCGGCCATCATCTGCGCGACCCGGTCGCGCTCAGGCTCGGTCAACACGCCCAAGCCATTGCGGTAGTCGAGCACTTCGGCAAGCGGCCTGCTTTGAAACGCATCCTCCATCACTTCGAGTTGTTCGCGCCGCACCAACGCCGGATGCGGAACGCCGCAGGCCCGGCCGAGCTGGAGCAGTTCCTTGCGCAGCGTCAGGAGGTAGTTCGCACAACGCACGGACTTGAGCGTGGGATCGAGGCCGGCCATCAGCCAGGGCTTCTGGGTCGCCACGCCCGTGGGGCAGTGTCCCGTATGGCAGCGCTGCGCCTGGATGCAGCCGATCGACATCATCGCCTCGCGGCCCACGTTGATCATGTCGCAGCCCAGCCCCAGGGCCATCAGGGCCACATCGGGAAAGCCCAGCCGGCCCGAGCCGATGAACACGATCTTGTCGTGCAGCCCGGCTTCGGCGAACTGGCGAAAGACCCGGGAGAAGCCGATCTTGAAGGGCAGCGCCACGTGGTCGGCGAACACCAGCGGCCCGGCTCCCGTCCCGCCCTCGCCGCCGTCGATGGTGATGAAATCGACCCCGCGCGGCGTGACGCTCATCTGCTTTACCAATTCGCGCCAGAACTCCATCTCGCCGACGGCGGACTTGATGCCGATGGACACGCCGGTCTCCTGGGCGAGCCGCTCGACGAAGTCCAGCATGCTGTCCACGTCGTGGAACGCGGTGTGCGCCGCCGGGCTGATGCAGTCGCGGTCCATGGGAATGCCGCGGATCTGGGCGATCTCGGCCGTGATTTTCGCCTTGGGCAGGATCCCCCCCAGGCCGGGCTTCGCGCCCTGGCTGAGCTTGATCTCGATCGCCTTGACCGGATTGGCGGC
>JBGOTW010000263.1:0-5948 GCA_041476685.1 bacterium
CGTAACCCTTGCCGGCCACGTTCTTGCCCAGCAGCTTCGCCTTGTACGCCTCGTCGATCGCCTTCTGCAGGCGCCGGATGGCGACCATGGATTCGCCGCGCACGTAGATGTAGCCGTGATGGCAGTCCAGGGCGTAGCAGCCGATGATCATCCCCTCCAGGAACTGGTGGGGATCGCGCAGCAGCAGCAGGTGGTCCTTGAACGTCCCGGGCTCGCTCTCGTCCGCATTGCAGATCAGGTAACTGGGCTTGCCCGTGTTCTTCGCCATGAAGCTCCACTTCATGCCGGTCGGGAAGCCCGCTCCGCCGCGCCCGCGCAGGCCGGAAGCCTTGACCAGCTCGACCAGCTCTGCCGGTTTCATGGCGAGCGACTTCGGCAGCGCCGCGTAGCCTCCCGCGGCCTGATAGGACTTCAGGTCGCCCTTGTAGCCCGCAGTGCGGATATTCTTCAGCAGCAGCAGCTTCTCTTCGGCCATGACGTTCCCTGGGCGGCCTGTGTTTCCAGCCCCTGCGCCCCTGCTGGGACTGGAGCCCGACGATCCCTGCTCCGCTGCCCCTCCGCCTCACGGGAAAGTGAATCGGAGCGGCCTACGCCTTCTTCTTGCGCTGCTCGTCAATCCAGCGGTCAACCGTATCGAAGCTCACCTGCTCCATCCGCTCCTCGTTCACCATCATCAGCGGCGCCTTATCGCACGCCGCCAGGCACTGGGACTCCTCCAGGCTGAACAGGCCATCGTCGCTGGTTTGTCCGGCGTGGATGCCGATCTTGTGCTCCAGGTGCTCCAGCAGCTTGTCCCCGCCGCACAGCCCGCAGGGCACGCAGGTGCAGACCATGACATGGAACTTGCCGGGCGGCTCGGTGCGGAACATGTTGTAGAACGTGATCACGCCCCGCACGTGGTTGACCGTGCATTCGCACAGGTCCGCCGCGATCTGCTCCCACCCGCGCGGAATGTAGCCGTTGTTTTCCCGCTGCACGAGGTGCAGCACGGGCAGGAGCGCATGCACCTTCTTCGGGTAGCGCGCGAAAAGGGAGTTCACTTCCTTCATTACCGCGTCGCTGAACCCGGCCATGCGCGATTCCACTCCGAAAGAGAAGCCAGCGCTGAAACCCGCAGCCGGCAGATGCCGGCGGGGGTCAAACGGAGGCCACCGTTCATGTCCGGCCGCTCGAGCAGGCCGCCAAGCAGGTCGCCACAGTTCGCTACAGTGGCCCGTCCGCCGCCGCCCGTGGTTACGTCTCGGTTTCCGCGGCCCGCTAGACCAAGCGGAAATAGACCATGGTCCGCACCCGAAGGTCAAATGACGCGGTGTCGGGAACGCGCACGCGGACGGGCCTCTCGGCCAGACTCCGCGCGGCGAAGCGGGCCCGTCTAAGTTCGAGGCGCCGCCGCAACCGCCGCCTGGGCGCGGGCGCGCAGCTCCCGGATTGCGCGGGCATAGTCCGGCTGGCCGAACACCGCCGTGCCCGCCACGAACACGGTTGCGCCGGCGGCGGCGGCCGGGCCGATGGTCTCGGGATTGATGCCCCCATCCACCTGGATCAGGGTCTTCAGCTCCCGCGCCTGGAGGAGCTTGCGCAGGGCCGCGACTTTGTCGGTGGCCTGGGGGATGAACTTCTGCCCGCCGAAGCCGGGATTGACCGACATGACGAGCACGAGCGCGCAGTCGTCCAGCACGGCCTCCACGGCGCTCAGCGGCGTGGCCGGATTGAGGGCGACGCCCGGCTCCATCCCGTGAGCGCGGATCACCTGCAGGGTGCGGTGCAGGTGCGTGCAGGCCTCGGCGTGGACGGTGAGGCGCCGCACCCCGGCCTTGGCGAAGGCGGGGATGAGGTGATCCGGCTCCCGCACCATCAGGTGCGCGTCGAACACCAGCCCCGGCCGCTTCTCCCAGCGCTCGATGGCGGGCGGGCCGAAGGTGAGGTTGGGGACGAACTGCCCGTCCATCACGTCCAGGTGGATCCAGTCGGCGCCCGCCTCGTGCACGGCGGCCAGCTCGGCGTCAATGCGGCCGAAGTGCGCGGAGAGGAGCGAGGGGGCGATGAGCATGGGGATTACGGAAGCACTCGCACTCTGCCAGTTAAACGACTGGCTATCTCAAGCGCCAGTGCCTTGCGAACTTCTTTACTGTCACCGACGCTAGGCCACCCAAGAATCACTGCATGGCGCATTGGAGGAGGGTCGCCTTCAACGCTCAGACCCCCAGTCGTCACTTCCTCATATTTGAAGTCGACGCGCGCTCGCAGTTGCCGACCGTCGGTTCGGAGTGCTGCCACTTCTCGCTTACCGTGATCCCAAATTTGTGCCTCAAGAAGCGCAGCTGTTCGATAGATGGAAGTCTCGTAACGTGAAGCGATACTATTGAACTGAGGCATGAACGCCTCTGACTTTGGCGATCGCTTGGTAGGTGCGAAATCCGAACTTGAAAATAGGTACCGAGTCAACGGCTCTTCTCCACTGACTTTCAAGGGAAATAATTCGGTCATGTTCGCAATGCCACAAGCAGCCTGTAAACTACAATCCCACACTGGCGTTTATGATAAATGTCCCGAGATACCGATTGCTTTGAGCATAAAATTGATGAATCTTGGACAAGATTGCGGTCGATACGGGAAACCGAACATGTTCCTTGCCCTGGATTCGATCATCTCCAAATCTACCTGCAAAATAAACAGCACCTATTTCGCTAACACTTGCTTCAAACACATGGTCTCCATCGACATACCACGAGAAGTTAATATGACCGTCTGATTCAACATTTATACCAAGTTCAGCTTCTTCTCGAAGAGTAAAAGCATCCAGACTCCGGACGAGATTATCAAAGAACAGCTTCGCAAACGATAATGTGCTTTCCACGTCTAACCGGCTTAGCTTCGTAGTCAGCTTCATCAGATCTGCACAAGCCATTGCGAGTCGAGTTCGCGCGTCGCCTACCCATGCTCCTGGAACTACGTTGGTTCCGGTCATCAAGATGTTTGTTGCATCTGATCTAGCGATAATGTTCCGACTAGAAACCCTTTCACCTGCTAGCGACGCAGGGGATCGGATCAATACGACTTGACCTGTGCCCTTGGCTGGACGAATTGGCGTTCCGACCCCAATCTCCGCTTCGTCGATGAGCTGATTTGGGTCAAACGGCACGTTCTTGATTTGTCTTAGTTGCATAGCTCGAGAAATTTGTAGGTTAGACCTTCGAAGAAGATCTTGTTTTTGATTTCCCTCAAATTATCCGAAATGTCCCATACCTGACTGCTAGTTGGGGCAAAATCCACATTTCGAAAAACCTCGATGTCTAGGATTATCGGGAGCTTGTCTCCCACCTGTCCTCCAGACTGAACTCGGACAATTGAATGCGCTTCGTACGACGGCCACGGTGACACTATCGCCGATGAAAATTGATTGAATATCTGAGGTAATCCTGCCGCAAGGCCGATTGGGGCTCGTAGGTAGTCTCGTATATCTGCTACCGGGAAAGGAATCACTAGATTGTTTATATACCTTACCGCAATTCTAGTTATCTTATCTGGTGCAATCGTCTCGACATAGATCTTCCACAATCTTGCGGCCTCAATTCTAAAAATTTGCCATGATTGATATGGCGACAGTCTGCTCAGGGTAAATCCTTCGATTTGTGATTGCAACACATACTTTGCATCGGCTGAAGTGTAGATATATCCGTCATTTTTTCCCGGAGATGCATTAACAGTCAGCGTCTGACCCGGCTCAACCTTGAATTCGACTTGCTGCTGGCGCCTTTCCTTTTTGGCTGGATATTCTTTTACAATTAGAGGCGTAATTGTGTCAAGAAGCGGCAGATCGGCAGCTTGAATCCTCACGACACGAAAGTCGACTAGGGCTTCGACTATGGGAGCATTCTTCAGATGAGGCCAGAGAGATTCCATTTCGTCCATATTTGGAACCGATCCTGACCCTTTAGAAATCAATATCAGGATATCGTATATATTTAGACTTGTACAATGATAGTCGCAAGATTCAGACCTACCCCACCCCCTCCTTCACCTTCTCCACCACCGCCTCCACCGTCAGACCGCGCTCGGCATAGAGCTGCTCGTAGGGCGCAGAGGCGCCGAAGGTGGACAGGCCGATGAACGCGCCGTGGGCGCCGATGAACCCCTCCCAGCCCTGGCTCACGCCCGCCTCCACGGCCACGCGGCAGGTCACCTCGGGCGGCAGCACCTGGTCCCGGTAGAACTCAGGCTGGGCGCGGAAGGCCTCGAAGCACGGCAGGCTCACGACCTGGGAGCCGATCTTCTGCTCGGCCAGCAGCGCCTGGGCCTTGACGGCCAATTGCAGCTCGGAGCCCGTGCCCAGCAGCAGCGCGCGGCAGGGAATTCCCTGCCGCGGCACGGCGACAATGTAGCCGCCCTGGCCCGCGCCCACGCCGGTGCCCGGCAGGCTCGGCACCTTCTGCCGCGAGAGCAGCAGCGCACTGGGTCCCTGCGTGTAGCGCAGCGCCGCCTCCCACGCCTCCAGCGTCTCGCGCGCGTCGGCGGGCCGCCACACGCGCAGGGACGGAATCGCCCGCAGCGCCGCGTAGTGCTCGATCGGCTGGTGCGTCGGCCCGTCCTCGCCCAGGCCGATCGAGTCGTGGGTGAAGACGTAGATCACCTGCAAGCCCATCAGCGCGGCGAGCCGGATGGATGGGCGCATATAGTCGGAGAACACGAGGAACGTGCCCGCGTACGGGACAACGCCGCCGTGTAGCGCCAGGCCGTTGAGGATCGCCGCCATGCCGTGCTCCCGCACGCCGTAGCGCACGTAACGGCCGCCGAAGGCGCCGGGGGCGATGTCCTTGTGGGCGGCGATGCGCGTGTTGTTGCTGGGCGTCAGGTCGCCCGAGCCCCCCAGCAGGTCCGGATGCGCGGGCACGAGCACCTCGAGCACCTTGCCGGACCAGGCGCGCGTGGCGTCGGCCCCCGGATCGGTGCGCCACTTCTCCCGCAGCCCGTTGAGCGGCCCCTCCCAGGCGACGTGAGGCTGGCGCTGGGCGATGCGCTTGAGGTCGTTGGCCTCGCGCGGCACTTCCTGCGCGTAGGCGTCGAGCTTGGCCTGCCACTCCCGCTCGGCGGCGGCGCCACGCTCGAGGTTCTGGCGCCAGAACGCCAGCACCGGCTCGGGCACGGTGAAGGGCGCCCAGTCCCAGCCCAGCGCCTTGCGCGCTCCGGCCACTTCCGCCGCGCCGAGGGGCGAGCCGTGAGTCTTCTCCGTGCCGGCCAGCGTGGGCGCGCCATAGCCGATCACGGTGCGGAACGCGATCAGGGCCGGCCGGCCATCCGGGGCGCGCGCCCGGCTCACAGCCTCGTGCAGCGCGCGCTGGATGGCGCGGGGATCGTGGCCATCCACGCGCTGCACGGCCCAGCCATACGCGGCGAAGCGCGCGGGCACGTCCTCCGAAAAAGTCAGGCTGGTCTTGCCGTCGATCGTGATCCCGTTGTCGTCGTACAGGACGATCAGCCGGCTCAGGCGCAGGTGCCCGGCGAGGTTGCATGCCTCGTGGGACACGCCTTCCATCAGGTCGCCGTCGCTGCAGACGACCCAGGTGAGATGATCCACCACCTCATGGCCCGGCAGGTTGAAGCGCGCCGCCAGCGAGCGTTCGGCCAGCGCCATGCCCACCGCGGCGGAGATGCCCTGGCCGAGCGGACCCGTCGTGATCTCGACGCCGGGCGTGTGGCCGAATTCCGGATGGCCCGGAGTCCTGCTGCCGAGCTGGCGGAAGTTCTGCAGCTCGCTCATGGGCAGGTCGTAGCCGGACAGGTGCAGCAGGCCGTACAGCAGCATCGAGCCGTGGCCCGCCGACAGCACGAATCGGTCGCGCCCGTACCACGCCGGGTTCTTCGGGTTGTGCCGCATGTAGCGCGCGAACAGCAGGTAGCCCACCGGCGCCATCCCCATCGGCATCCCGGGATGCCCCGAGTTGGCTTTC
>JBGOTW010000264.1:0-5937 GCA_041476685.1 bacterium
GACCGCTCATTCACGATCAAGGGCTTCGGCACCGTGGTGACAGGGACGGTGCTGGCCGGCCGGCTCGCGCTGGAGCAGGAAGTGATGCAGTACCCGCAGGGACGGCGGCTGCGCATCCGCGGGCTGCAAGTGCATGGCGCACCGGTGACGCAGGTCGAGGCAGGGCAGCGCGCCGCGATCAACCTGGCGGGCGTGGCGAAGGAAGAGATCCAACGCGGGGACCAGCTGGCCGAACCGGACACGCTGCTGACGAGCTACCTGCTCAACGTGGAGCTGCGCCTGCTCTCCGACGCGCCGCGGGACTTGACCCAGCGCACGCGCGTCCGCCTGCATCTGGGCACGAAGGAGGCGATCGGGCGCATTGTCCTGCTGGAGGGCGAGGCGTTCGCCCCCGGCGCGACGCAGCTGATCCAGGTGCGGCTGGAGGAGCCCGCCAGCACCCGCTACGGCGACCGCTTCATCGTCCGCAATTACTCGCCCCTGTTCACCCTCGGGGGCGGCCGCATCATCGACCCGGCGCCCAACAAGTCGCGCCGGGTGCGGCTCGAGCTGGCCCAGCGCCTGAAGGCCCTTGCCGGCAGCGATCCCGCCGCGTTGGTGGAGCAGGCGATTTACCTGCAGGCCACGCGGGGCGTGAAGGGGGCGGAGGCGTTCACCCGCACCGGCCTGAGCGAGCGGCAATTCACGCGCGTCGTGCAGCCGCTGCTCAGCCAGGGCACGGTCGTCCAGCTGGACGCGGCGGACAAGAAGTACGTGCACGCCGCGGCGCTCGACCGGGTCGGCCATTACCTGGAACGCGTCCTGGAGAACTTCCACGCCGCCCATCCGGAGCGGGAGGGCATGACGCGGGCGGAACTGGCCGGCAAGCTCTCGCTCATCTTCTCCGACAAGGAAGTGGGCGTCGTCCTGCAGCGCCAGGCCAAGCAGGAGCGCATCGAGCAGCAGGGCGGAACCGGCTCCGGGCAGGCCTTCGCGCTGAAGGGCCACCGCAAGTCCGTCAGCGGGGAGCAGGAGGCGGGCGTGTCGCGGCTGATCGAGGCCATCCGCCAAGGCGGGGCGCAGCCGCTCCGGCGCACGGCGCTGTTCGACGGCGCGGGATTGGACGAGAAGACCGGCCAGCACCTGCTCAATCTCGCCTCGCACAACCGCCAGCTCGTGCGCGTCAAGGACGATCTGTATTACACTCCCGACATCCTGGCGGGGATCGAGGAGCGCCTGCGCGGCTTCCTCAAGGAGCGCCGGCAGATCACCGTGATCGAGTTCAAGGAGCTGACCGGGGTCACGCGCAAGCACGCCGTCGATCTGCTGGAGCACTTCGATGCCCGGCGCGTCACGCTGCGGCTGGAGGACCACCGGGTCTTGCGCCAGGGCGCATGAGCGCCGGCGGGTCTGTCCGGGCAGTTCCGTCCCGGCGGGCCGGATCCAGGTCGGCCGCACCGAGGCCGCCGCGGAGCCAGGCCGCTGCAAAGGTCGAGAGAGCGATGAGCGAGAATCCGGCCGCCCGGACGAGGCGGAAGCCGCGCGTGGAGACCCTGCTGCAGGCCAACGCCCGCTTCTACGAGGTGTTCCAGGCGCTGGACTATCCGGCCATGGAGGCGCTCTGGGAGAAGAGCGAGCGCGTCTTCTGCGTGCACCCGGGCTGGCAGGCCCTGCGCGGCTGGCACCCCGTGCTCGACAGCTGGAAGCGCATCATCGCCAACACCGCCTCGATCTCATTCGTGCTCACCGACGTGACCGCGCACGTGGACGGCTTGGTGGGGATCGTCACCCAGTACGAGAGCATCTCCTCACGCGTCGGTCAGGAGCGGCATACCTCCGGCACGGTCAGCACCAACCTCTACGCCTTCGATTCCGAGGCGGGCGCGTGGCTCATCTTCCACCACCACGCGGCGCACGCGATCGCGGCGGAGGAGGAAGCGGGCGCACTGCTGAACTGAGCGGAGGGGGGTCACGCCGACTGGGGCTTGGGGACGGAGAGGGCGGCCTCGCGGGCGCGCATCGCTTCGCCGACGAGCCGGATGACGTCCCCGGCCACGCGGTTCACCGTTTTGCCCTGCGTGTCCACCACGACGTCCGCCCGGGAGTAGGCGGGCAGGCGCTCGCCGTGCAGGGCCAGAACCTTCTCGCGCAGGTCCCCGCCCTGCACCTTCGGCCGGCGCGTATCGCGCTCGAGCCGTTGCAGGATCTCCTCCACGGCCGCGTTCAGGAAGACGACGATCCCGGCCTTGCGCAGGGCGTCGAAGTTGTCCGGCGCGATCGGCATCCCTCCGCCGGTGGCGATCACCGTGTTGGAGAGCGCGGACAGCCGCTGCGCCAGACGGGCTTCCAGCGCGCGGAAGTGCGCCTCGCCCTTGCTTGCGAAAAGCTCGGCGATGGTACAGCCCAGCTCGGATTCGATGAAGCGGTCCGTGTCGATGAAGCGGTAGCCGAGGCGCCGCGCCACGCGGCGGCCTACCGAGGTCTTGCCCGAGGCCATGAATCCCACCAGCACCAGATTCATCCGCTGCTCCCTCGCCGGCGCTCCGCCTAGCCCTCGATCCAGCCGCCCCCGAGCAGCACATCTCCAGCGTAGAACGCGGCCGCCTGACCCGGGGTGATGGCGCGGACGGGTTCCGCGAATTCCACCCGCACGCGCTCCTCCGCCAGCGGGACGAGCCGGGCCGGGGTCCCGGCGTGCGCATAGCGCACCTTCACCGTCGCCGCCCGCGGCGCGGAAAGAGGCGCGCAGGACACCCAGTTCACCCCGCTCACGGTCGCCGCATTCCCCAGCAGGTCTCCCTCGTCGCCCAGCACGACCGCGTTGGATTCGCGCCGCAGCGCCACCACGTACCAGGGCCGTGCGCCCCCGATGCCCAGCCCGCGGCGCTGGCCGATCGTGTAGTAGGGCAGTCCGAGATGACGGCCCAGGCGGCGTCCCTGCCGGTCCACGAAATCGCCCGGCTCCGGCGGCGCGGCGGCGAAGCGGGGACGCAGGAAGTCGCGATAGTCGTTCGGGACGAAGCAGACCTCCTGGCTGTCCGGCTTGTCCCAGGTGACGAAGCGTCGCTCCGCGGCCAGCTGCCGCGCGGCGGCCTTGTCGGTTTCGGCGAGCGGATAGAGCAGGTAGGGCAGATCCTCCGCGCGCGTGCCCCAGAGGAAGTACGTCTGGTCCTTGCGCTGGTCGCGGGCCTTGACGATCTGCCTGCGGCCGCTGGCCGGGTCGTCGCGCAGGCCGGCGTAGTGACCCGTGGCCAGCCGCTCGCAGCCGAACGCGCGCACGCGCTCCAGCAGCAGGGCGTGCTTTACCGTGCGGTTGCACATCACGCACGGGTTCGGCGTGCGTCCGGCGCGGTACGAGTCCACGAAGTAGTCCATCACGTCGGCCTTGAACTCGCGCGTGAAGTCCACCACGTAGAACGGGATGCCCAGCCGCGCGCACACCTGCCGGGCGTCCAGCGAGTCGTCCAGGGAGCAGCAGCTCCTGTCGCGCTTCCCGTCGTCGGGCAGGTCGTGCAGCTTCATGTGCACGCCCACCACGTCCCAGCCCTGCTCGAGCAGCAGCGCGGCCGCGGCGGAGGAATCCACCCCGCCGCTCATGGCGACGGCGACCCTCGCGCGGTGCGAGCCCGGCCGGGTGAGGACGGAATGCTCGTGCAAGCTCATCCCGCCTCCGCGTTCAGCAGCGAGGTGTCGATGGTGATCGAGGCATTGCTGCGCAACTGGTCGAGCCAGCGGCGATAGGCCTCGTCCTCCCGTTCCTGCACCAGGATCTGGCGGATCTCGGGCTCGGCCTCGTCGAAAGGTTTGATCCCCTCGGGCCGATAGCCTTCGATGCGGAAGATATGGAATCCCATCTCGCTTTGCACCGGGCGTGTGCGCGAGGCGCTCACCGTTCCCACGCGCTTGTTTTCGAACACCGCCTGTTCCAGCGGCCCGGGGAGCATGCCCTTCTGCACGAAGCCCAGGTCCCCGTCCGCCCGCCGGTCCGGCGTGATCGAGTAGCGGCGCAACAGCTGAATGAAGTCCTCGCCGCTGTCCAGCGCCTTCACGACACGGTCGTAGACGTCGCGGCTGGCCACGCACAGGTGGCGCACCTTGATCTGCTCGGGGCGGAAGAAGCGGCGCGGATTGCGCGTATAGTAGTCGCGCACCTCCTTCGGCGTGATCCGGATCTTGTCGATCACCTCCTGCTGGATCAGCTTCATGTGAATCAGGCGCCGCTCGTAGGCTTGCATCCACTCCTGCAGGGTGTCCTGGCCGGTGCTGGCCGTCTGGCGCAGGTCGGATACGTCGAGCGGGGCGACCAGCTCCTGGACGCGTGTGCGGACATCCTGATCGGTGAGGCGGATGCCGCGCCGCCGCGCTTCCTGATCGAGGAGCTTGTCCTGGACGAGCAGCCGCACCACCAGCTCGCGGATGTCCCGCTTCTGGCCCGTTTCGGGCAGGACGAGGTTCTCCCAGTGCGTGAGGAACTGGCCGTAGGCGCGCTGGAAATCCTCGTAGCCGATGCGCTCGTTGTTCACCACGGCCACGGTGTGGGGAGCGCTTTCCTCGGGCGCGATGCGGCGCTCGCTGCGCTGACAGGCGCTCGCCAGCGCCAGGAGCGCCAGGAGGCAGACGGGCAGCGCCCAGGCGCCCAGTGCGCTCAGGCTCGGTGCCCTGGAGTGCGGCGCACTGTGGCTCAGCGCCCTGCCTTGTCTCGCCTGGGTCTTCGGCATCGCCACCCTCGTCACTGCTTCAGCAGCAGCCGCCTCGCAGCGCACGGGACTTGGTCCGCTACCCGTGCTGCATCGTGATTGCCGCATGGTGCCAGCGGCAGCGTGAATGCTGCCCTGTGGCTGCCACGCCGTGGTTGCCACACCGTGCATGCCGCACGGTTTTCGGCGCACCGTGTCCGGTAGAGCCTGCTGGCCGGACCGTGCTCCGCGCGCAAAGCCGCCTTTTTCCGTAGGCTTGCCGCGCTTAAGCCGCCTGACGAACGACGCCATCCAGCATCTTGAGGCGCTCCAGCACCCCTTCCGCGGAATCGGGCATGGGGCCGAGCAGCAGCCTGTCCTCGGGCTCCAGTTTGATCTTCAGGCGCGGATCGCGCAACAGCACCATCAGGCGGTCGAAATCGATGCGCTCCGGCTGACCGAAACGTGCCTGAAGCTGCCCGCCCGCCCGTTCCAGGGCGGCGAGCCCGTAGCGTTGGGCCGCGAGGCGCACCTGCACCAGGACGAACAGGTTCGCCATCTCCGGCGGGAGCTGGCCGTAGCGGTCCTCGAGCATCTGCCGCAGCTCCCACACCTCGTCGTCGCTCTTCAGCTCCGCCATGCGCTTGTAGATGTCGAGCCGCTGTTGCGTGCTCTCGATGTAGCGCTCGGGCAGCAGGTACGGGAAGCCCAGCTCCAGCTTGATCTCGCCCCGCGCGGGCTTGAGCGCGTCCTCGCCCTTGAGCTGGGCGACGGCGTCCTCGACCATCTGCGTGAAGAGCTCGAGGCCGATCGTGTTGATGTGCCCGGACTGCTCGCGGCCCAGCAGGTTGCCCGCGCCGCGGATCTCCAGGTCGTGGGAGGCGATCTTGAACCCGGAGCCGAGGTCGTTGAGCTCCTGCAGCAGGTTGAGCCGCTTCTGGGCCACGTCCGTGAGCAGCCGGTCGCCGCTGACGAGCAGGTACGCGTAGGCCTGCACGTTGCTGCGGCCGACCCGCCCGCGCAGCTGGTAGAGCTGCGCCAGGCCGAAGTGATCCGCCCGGTGGACGATGATCGTGTTCGCGCGCGGGATGTCGAGCCCGGACTCGATGATGCTCGTCGTCAGCAGCACGTCCACCTCGCCGTGCACGAAGCGCAGCATCACCGCCTCTAGCTCCCGCTCGGCCATCTGCCCGTGGGCGATGGCCAGGCGCACCCGGGGCAGCAGGGAAAGCAAGTAGTTGCCGTACTCGTGGATGTTCTCCACCCGGTTGTGCACGAAGAA
>JBGOTW010000265.1:0-5910 GCA_041476685.1 bacterium
AGCCACGGCACAGCCGCAAGCCACGGCACAGCCGCAAGCCACGGCGCAGCCGCAAGCCACGGCGCAGCCGCAAGCCACGGCGCAGCCGCAAGCCACCGTGCAGTTGGAAACCACCGTGCAGTTGGAAACCACCGTCCAGCCGCAAACCACAGCGCAATCGGCCGCCGCCCAGCCGAACGTCGCTGCGCCCCAAGGCGCGGCTTTCGTCCCCACGGCGACGTTGGCAGTCCCTGCCGCAACGCCGACAGCTCCCGCCGCGCCCGCGGCCCAAGTGCCTGAGGCCCAGGCGACTGCCGCGGCTCCGGCGGCTCCCGCCCCGGCCGGGCCGCGCTTCACGCAGGAGGAGCTCGAGCCCCTGCTGCAGCGCCTGGAAGGGGACGGGTTCTCCCGTGAGACCCTGAACCGCATCTTCTACGACCGGCGGCTGCGGCGCATGGACCGCATCGTCACGTACAACATCCTCAACCCGGATTCGGCCCGGATCTACGAGCAGTTCGTCACGCCCTTCGCGATCCGGCTCGCGAAGACCTACCGCCGGCACCATGCGCGCGAGCTGGGCGCGCTGCAGCGCCGCTTTGGCGTCTCCCCGGAAGTGGTCGTCGGCATCCTGCTGGTGGAGACGCAGTTCGGCACCGCCGCGCTGCAGTACCGCCTGCTCGAGGTGTTCACGACGCTGATCGTGGACGGGACTCCCTCCGCCGTCGAGCGCCACTACCGGCGCATGAAGGCGGATTATCCGGGCCTGGACAGGGCCTGGGTCGAGGCGCGGCTGGCGAAGAAGGCCGGCTGGGCCTACGAGGAGCTCAAGGCGCTGCTCACCATCCGCGACCGGCTGCGCGTGGAGAGCCTGTACGAGGTCAAGGGTTCCTACGCGGGCGCCTTCGGCATGCCGCAGTTCATGCCCAGCAGCTACGCGCAGTGGGCCGTGGACGGCAACGACGACCGGCGCGTGGACCTGGACAATCCCGCCGACGCGATGGCCAGCATCGCCAACTTCCTCGTCCAGCACGGCTGGCGCAGCGAAGCGACGCTGGACGAGAAGATGCGCGCCGTGTGGGAATACAACCGCTCGCCGCACTACGTGCGCACCATCTTCGCCGTGGCCCTGCGCATGACGCGTCCGACGCGCAAGCGGAGCCGCGCGCCGCCGGAACCTGACCAGGCGGAGGTCGCCACGCCGGTGGCGAAGCCGATCGAGGCGCTCCCGCCCGCGGCGCCAAGCCCGGACCAGGCGACGGGGACTCCCCGCGTGCCCGAGTCCGCGGATTCCGCCGCGCCGGGGGTGGGCTCCGCCGCGCCCGCGGCGCCGGGCGACACCAAGGTCGCCACGCCCTCCCTGGCCGACACTCCGACGCTGTAAGGGGCGCTCGCCGTTCCGTGCCTCCTTGAAGACGGTGCTCGCCGTCCCGTGCCGCCTTGCGGGACGCGCTCGCGTTGCCCGCGCGGCGCTGGATTTTTCGTCAAATCTGGTACACTGACCCGCGAAAGAGTCGCACGGACCGCCCCTTCGCACCGTCCGCCCCTTAGCACGGTCCGACCCTTCGCGCCGGATGCCGTGCGACTCCGCGGAGGCTCCCGCGCGGGGCAGGACCCGTCAGTCGCCGACGCCGCCCGCCGCTGCACCCGGCGCCTACCGGACCCGTGGCCCGGCAGTTCCATGGCCCGGCGGATCCATGGCCCGGCGGATCCATGGCCCGGCGGAGCGATCGCCCACCCGGCCGTCCGCACACCCGACCTTCTGCAGGCAGGAGCGTTGCAATGACCCATTACAGCTTTGACCAGGCCGGCCGGATTCCCGCTCCGGGGGACAACGTCGCCATCGCGGGCAGGCGCCTCGACGCCGGCTCGACCATCGCGACCCAGGCGGGGACGCTGCGCCTGCCCCACACCGTCATGGAAGGGCACCGCTTCGCCAGCGCGCCGATCGCCCCGGGCGAGCCGCTGCTGTCCTGGGGCCTGCCGTTCGGCAAGGCGATCCGGCCGATCGCCCCGGGCGACTACATCTGCAACGAGAAGATCCTGCAGGCCCTCAGCCAGCGCTCCATCGATTTCGAGCTGCCCCGCGCGGCGAACTTCAAGGATCACCTGGAGCGCTACGTCCTCGACGAGCGCGCGTTCCGGCCGGGTAAGCAGGTCGCGTCCCATGCCGCCCCGCGCACGTTCGAGGGCTTCCGGCGCGGAGCCGCGCGGGGCGTGGGCACGCGCAACATGATCGTGGTGCTGGGCACGACGTCCCTCACCGCCGGCTACGCGCGCACGCTCGCCGCGCGCTTCGCGGACGTGCCCGGGCGCTTCCCCAACGTCGAGGGCGTCGTCGCCGTCACGCACACCGAGGGCGGCGGCTCCACCCTGCCCAACAACCTGGACTTCCTGCTCCGCACGCTGGCCGGGTTCATGGTCAACCCGAACGTGGGGGCGGTGCTCGCCGCGGACTTCGGCACCGAAACGGTCAACAACCAGCTGCTGCGCGGCTTCATGCGCGAGCACGGCTACCCGCTGGACGAGCTGCCGCACGAGTTCATCAGCCTGTCCGGCGAATTCCAGGCCGAGCTGGAGCGGGGCGAGGCGATCGTGCGCGGCTGGCTGGACCCGGTGAACGCCTGCACGCGCACGCCCGAATCGGTCGCGCACATCCGCATCGGCCTGCAGTGCGGCGGCTCGGACGCCTTCTCCGGCGTGTCGGGCAATCCCCTGGCTGGCTGGGTGTCCAAGGAGACGATCCGCAACGGCGGCTCGGCCAACCTCGCCGAGACCGACGAGCTGATCGGGGCGGAGCCGTACGTGCTGGCCAACGTGCGGGACCTGGACACGGCGCGGCGCTTTTTGGAGAAGATCGACATCTTCCGCGAACGCGCCGCGAACCACGGCCACTCGGCCGAGGGCAATCCCTCCGGCGGGAACAACTTCCGCGGCCTGTACAACATCGCCATCAAGTCCATCGGCGCTGCGCGCAAGAAGGACCCGGACGTGCGCCTCGACTACGTCATCGACTACGGCCAGCGCATGACCGCGCCCGGCTACTACTTCATGGACAGCCCCGGCAACGACCTGGAGAGCGTCGCGGGCCAGGTCGCCGCGGGCTGCAACGTGATCCTGTTCACCACGGGCAACGGCTCCATCACCAACTTTCCCTACGTCCCGACCCTGAAGTTCGTGACGACGACGCCGCGCTTCAACATGCTCGCCCACGAGATGGACGTGAACGCCGGGCGCTACCAGGACGGCCTGCCGATGGAGCGGCTCGGCGCGGAGACCTTCGAGCTGATGCTGAAGATCTGCTCGGGCCAGCCGTGCCTGGGCGAGAAGGCGGGCCACTCCCAGGTGTCCATCTGGCGCAACTGGGCGCAGACCGACGCAAGCAAGGTGGAGCAGATCCTCAAGGCGCCCCAGCCCGGCGGACGGCCGCTGCCCGTCAGGAAGCTTGCCGCGCCGGCGCTGCGCTTCACGGCTATCCGCACGCTGCGGGGCGTGGCCGCGGACCAGGTCGGCCTGATCGTCCCCACCAGCATCTGCTCCGGGCAGGTCGGCAAGCAGATCGCCGACAAGCTCAACGCGAAGCTGGCCGGGCATGCCGACCCTTGGGGCGTCTCCCGCTACGTCGCCCTCGTCCATACCGAGGGCTGCGGCGTGTCCGGCGGCTACTCGGAGCACCTGTTCCTGCGCACCCTGCTGGGGCACCTCATCCACCCGCTCGTGCGCAAGGGCCTGCTGCTGGAGCACGGCTGCGAGAAGACCCACAACGACGCCATGCGCCATTTCTTCCGCGAGCAGGGCGTGGACGAGAGCCAGTTCGGCTGGGCCAGCATCCAGATGGACGGCGGCATCGAGAAGGTCACCGACAAGGTGGAGCGCTGGTTCGCCGCCCAGTCCGCGACCCCGCCGGCCGCCGCGCCGGGCGGGCCCGGGTCCGCGGGCTTCGCGGCGGCGGGGCTGGAGAGCGTGCGGCTCGCGCTCAGCGCGGTCGGCGACCTTGACGACGGCCCCGCGCGGGGCATGGCGCGGCTGGCCCAGGCCATCGTGTCGGGCGGCGGCCTCGTCGTGATCCCGGAGAACGCGGGCCTGCTGCGCTCGCGCGCGTTCAAGGACGCCCTGTTCGTCGCGCCGCACGAGGTCTTCCCGACGCTGGGCTACGGCCAGCCCGCGCCGGAGCCGGGCCTGCACGTGATGGAGAGCCCCACCGACCACTCGATCGAGACCTTCACCGGCCTGGGCGCCACGGGCGTGGAGGCGATGCTGGCCCACGTCGTCGGCCCGCCCCTGCAGTCGCACCCGATGATCCCGCTCATCCAGGTCTCCGGCGAGCCGCGCACGCTCAAGCGCTTCGGCCGGGACCTGGACCTCGCCCTCGCGCCCCAGGCGGAGCCGGAGGCGCTGGCGGCGGCGCTGCTGGACAAGCTGGCCGCCGTGCTCTCCCGCCAGTACACCCCGCGCCTGTTCGCCCAGGGCAACACGGACTTCCAGATGACGCGGGGGTATCTGGGGGTGAGTATGTAGGGCGGCTCGACCGGGGGGAGGAGATTGGACTTGCTGACGGCAGCGGGGAACTGGGCGAATATTGTCGGGGCTCTCGCTTCAGTAGCGGGAGTGGCGTTGGCATACTCCGTCTGGTGGAGGAATCGTGATAGGATCTCCTCAGCACTGAACGCGCTTCGGAGCTATCGAACTCGCACTGTGGTTTCCGAACTCGTTGCCACTCTCGAACGAATGAGCAGACCCAGTGCTGTCCGACCCAGAAGCCGCGAGCGCTCCTGGTCTCTTCTGGTGGCGGTACAAGGAAAGATTGAGGCCCATTCGCGGTTGCACGAGGGGTGTAAGAACGAACTTCAACTAATTAGTCTGCTGCCGAAACACGATGATCCAAATTTTGCCCATCGCTTTGGAGTCCTTGTAGCCCGCCTGAGGGAGACCCTTCAATTGTTGGATACGGAATTCGGGCAGGAGAAATGAACGATGAATAGGACGAAGATCGTCGAAGCCCTGAGTATAATGGGAAGAAATTCAAATAAGATCACGGAAGTCGTCAAGCAGGACGAGGACTTCTTTTCGTTCAAGTACCTCGAGTCGCAGGTATGGGCGGTTGCCAAGCCCTTGGAAGGAGAAATCTGGGTGCAATTCTATCCCAAGATTGATCGTTTCGACGGCAATGCCGAATACGTGGAATACCGAAAGTCAGATTTTGCAGCCGGGGATCCGCTTGAGCGGTCTCTAGTCGATCAGACCTTCGAGCATCTGTTCTCAGCAATCCGGGACAAGTACTATCGCGTGGACGACGCGTTGGATGCCATTATCGAGAACGATACGGTGGCTGCCCGATAGTCACCATGCCAGGGTGGATCCATGTCCCCCGCCCCCATCTGGCCCGCGCGTCTGCACCACGTGCAGATCAACACGCCCCAGCTTGCGGCGCTGACCGCGTTCTACCAGCGCGCCTTCGGCTACCACGCGCAGGAGCTGGGCGCTTCCCAGGTGTACCTGGGTGGCGGGGAGCGGCGGCTGCTGCTGGGGGTGGGCGCGGCCAAGTCGGTGCGGCTGGGCGCGTGGGTGCTGGAGAGCGCGGAGCACCTGAAGGCGCTGCGCAAGCACGTGCGCGGCCAGAACATCCCGCTCCTGGCGGCGCCCACGCCCTTGTTGCGGGAGGGCGCGTTCGCCGTGGAAGACCCGGACGGAAGGCTGCTCTGCTTCGGGCTGGCCGAGCCGGAGCCGCCGCGCCGCGACGCCATGCCCGGCCGGCTGCAGCACCTCGTCGTCACCACCCTCGACACCCCGCGCGTGGCCGCGTTCTACCAGGAGGCGCTGGGCTTCCAGGTCTCCGACCGCGTGCTGGAGGACGGCGCGCTGACGACGATCTTCCTGCGCTCAGACCCGGAGCACCACAGCTTCGCCGCCTTCCGCGCGCCGGAGGTGCGCATG
>JBGOTW010000266.1:0-5909 GCA_041476685.1 bacterium
CCTCCAGGACATCTGGAGCCTCGCCTCGAACGAGGACGGCGCGGGCGCGGAACCACAGGCCGCTGGCGCGGTGCCGCTGGCCGCTGGCGCGATGCCGCTGGCCGCTGGCGCGGTGCCGTTGGCCGCTGGCGCGGTGCCGCTGGCCGCTGGCGCGGTGCCGCTGAGCGGTGCTCCCGCGGCTGCTCAGCACGCGCTGCTCCAGGCGCTGCACCAGACCTTGCAGAAGGTCACGGACGACTTCCAGGCCTTCAAGTACAACACGCTGCTGGCCTCGCTGATGACCCTGCGCAACCAGCTCAAGGCGGCCCGCGCCGGGCTGGAGCGCTCGCCCGCCTGGAACGAGGCGCTCGACACGCTCATCCTCATGCTGGCCCCGCTCACTCCGTTCCTGGCCGAAGAACTCTGGCAGCGGCGCCATCCCGGCCCGAGCGTGCACGCCCAGCCCTGGCCGAAGGTCCGCCCCGAGCTGGTGGCCGTGGACGAGGTGACGGTCGTCGTCCAGGTCAACGGAAAAGTGCGGGAGCGGTTGCAGGTGGCGGTAAACACGGCGGGGAGCGAACTGGAGCGCCTCGCGCTGGCGCAGCCGAAGGTGCGGGAGTCCCTCGCCGGTCAGACCGTGCGCAAGGTCATCACGGTCGAGAACAAGCTCGTCAACATCGTCGCCGGCCGCTAGGCTCCGCCGAGGGCACGCGTCCCGGCAGGCCAGTGACCCGCAAGGCCGCGTCCCGGCAGGTCCGTGCTCTCCGCCGGCAAATGCTCCGATAGGCCCGGGATTCCCAAAGGCCAGTCCACATCATAGGCCACTCCTTCCCTGGCCACTCCCGCACCCGCTCCCCCGAGCCAGACATGCTCTCCGCCGCGTGCAGGCACCTGGTGCGTTGGCGCTGGGGCTACGCCCTGGCGGCATCGGCGATCCTGTTCACGCTCTCCTCGTTCCCCATCCGCCAGCCCGCGCGTCTGCCGCAGCTCGACAAGGTGGAGCACGTGTGCGCCTACTTCCTGCTGGCGCTGTCGTACTTCAACGCCGGCAGCGTGGGCGGGCGGCGGATCGGCCGGGCGGTCGCGGCGGGATCGTGGCTGGCCGTGGTGGCGTTCGGGATTTCCGACGAGTGGCACCAGTCCTTCGTGCCGGGGCGCTCGGCGGAAATGCTGGACGTGCTGGCCGACGCCGTGGGCGGGGCGCTGGGCATTGCGGCGGCGCTCAGGTTGCGCGGGGGATACGTCCGGCTTTCCGGCGGGAAGCCACGCGCCCGGGAGTCCGCCTGAAGGCGGCAACCGGGCTGCGCGGCGGGTGCTGCGGACGACAGGACCCGCCGGCTTGAAGTCCGGCGGGCCGGGCCGCTCAGGAATGCGTAGACATGGAGCCGGGCGCCGTCTGCGGCTCGGGCGCGCCGGCCGCTGGAGTGCCGGCCGCGGGCTGACCGTCCGCCGCGGCCAGGCCGTACAGGTCGCGCGTGGTCTTCAGCGAGCGGTGCCCGAGCAGCTTCTGCAGCGTGCGCAGATCCGAGCCCTGCCCCAACTGCGTCTTGGCGAAGGTGTGGCGCAGGGTCTGCGGCGTCGTCTTGAACTGGAGCGAGGCGTCCTCGCGCAGAGTCTTGACGATCCGCTGCACCTGGCGGGCCGTGATCCGGTAGCTGTTGTCCTTGCGGTTGCGCTGCCGGCTGATCACGAGCGGATCCTCCGGATTCAGCGACAGTCCCTGGCTGCGATTGTAGTCCAGGACGATCGCCACCGCCTCCCGCGCGGAACGGTCGAGCGGCACGCGGCGCACGCCCTTGCCGATGCGGCTGGTGATCGCAAGGCTCTTCTTGACGCGTTTGCCCGTGTAGACGTCGCCGACGTTCAGCTTCACGAACTCGTTGATCTTCAGGCCGGTGTGCAGCAGGAACGTCAGCATCTGCCGATCCCGCTCCTGCGCCCGGCCCCATGTGCCCTGCAGCAGGGTCGAGGTTTGATCTTCGGTCAACGTGGGTATCGCGCGTTTCATGAACCTCTCCTGAGATTCTCGGGACGGTCCTGCCACCCCGCGATAGCGGCTTTCCAGCCGACAGCACACTTGAGACCAGCGTGGCTTACCCCGTCCACCTGCGACCCGCTCCTACCCGGTTAGGGATACGCCAGATTTGCCCCGAGTTCTACCTTGGCTGGTGGAAATATAACCATTTCCGTTCAGAATTGCAACCCCCTCCGGACGCACTCATCCAAGCCCTTGATTTGGCGATTCTTATCTGGACAAGGAGACCTTCCTCCAAAAGCGTGCGGACCCGGCGTTTACAAGCATCAGTCGCTCCGACGGCTGCATCGGCCGCTCCGTCAGCGGCGCTCAAATCGTCCAGCGTAGCCAACAGCGGCAATCGTTTGCAGCGCGGGTGATTCCGCGACACCGCTTCATGACGCTATGGCGCATGCGGCAGTCCCTTGCTCGCCTGCGGACGTCGGCGTGCTGCCCAGCCCCGCCACTTGCCCAAGTGGTCCGCGATTCGCGCCGCCGCCCTCCCTGCCAGCGCGCAAGCGACACTGTCGCCCTGCGGAGATCGGGCACTGTACAACGCCTGCGCGGATCGCGCCGCATGGCGCCCTGCTCCATTCAATCGATCCCGCCTCCGGCCGCGGGCCAGAGCTAAGACCATCCCTCCCGGTTGTTGTCACATTTATTGACCGCGAAGCGCAACCTCTCCATCATGGGGCGGGAACGATCGTCTGCGAGGAGAGGCTGGCATGCCCGGATGGGCGCTTGGGAAACTGGTGCGCGCGGCCACGGTCGGCCTGCTTGGGCTGCTGATCCTGGCCCAGCCGGGCGTGGCGCCGGCGGCGCCCCGCGAGTACGAGGTGGATGCGGACGCCAGCACGCTGCATGTGCTGGTGCTGCGGCGCGGGCCGCTGGCCCTGCTCGCCCACGACCACATCCTGGTGGTCAAGGGGATCGCGGGCCGGATCACGTTCAATCCGCAGTCGCCGGCCCAGAGCGCCGGCCAGGTCAGCATTCCGGTGGCGTTCATCGAGGTGGACGATCCGAAGGTGCGGGCGCGCGAGGGCCTCGCCGGGGAGCTGAACGGGAGCAACCGGCAATCCGTACGGGAGAACATGCTGGGCGCGGACCAGTTGGACGCAGCCGACTTTCCGCGCATCACCGCGGTGCTCGAGGGCGTCGCGGGCGCGCCGCCCGACCTGCGCCTGCAGGTGCGCATCCGCGTGCGCGAGCGCGAGCAGGTGCTGGCCGTGCCGGTGACCGTATCCGAGAGCAGCGAGATGTTCACCGTGCAGGGCGAGGTGACGCTGCTGCAGTCCGCCTTCGGCATCGCACCCTACGCCGCGCTGTTCGGCGCCATCGCGGTGCAGGACGCGGTGCGCGTGAAGTTCGAGCTCATCGCCCGCCTGGTCCAGCCCTGAGGCCCGCGTCTTGCCCATTCCCGGAACGCCCTCGATGAGCGCACCTTCGCTGGAGCGGATCCCGCTTACGCCCGAGCTGCGGCGGCTGGCCGAGGCGGTGCACGGGGAAGGGGGCCACCCGGTGCTCGTGGGCGGCTGGGTGCGCGACTGCCTGCTCGGCATTCCGCACAGCAAGGACTTCGACCTGGAAGTCTTCGGCATGGATCCCGCCGTGCTCAAGCGGGTGCTCGCCAAGTTCGGGCCGGTGCACACGGTGGGGCGGCACTTCGGCGTGCTCAAGCTCTCCACTCCGGCGGGGGAATACGACGTCAGCGTGCCCCGGCGCGAGAGCAAGACCGGCAAGGGCCACAAGGGCTTCTGGGTCACGCCCGATCCGGGCATGACCTTCGAGCAGGCTGCGGCGCGGCGCGACTTCACGATCAACGCGATGGGCTTCGGCCTGCTGGAAAACGCGTTCCTCGATCCCTACGGAGGCTGGGAGGACTTGCAGGCGCGCCTGCTGCGGCATGTGGGGCCGGCCTTCGGCGAGGATCCCTTGCGCGTGCTGCGGGCGATGCAGTTCGCCGGCCGCTTCGGGCTGACGATCGTGCCGGAGACGGTGGCCATCTGCCACGCGCAGAATCTGGCCGAGCTTCCGCGGGAGCGGATCTGGGAGGAGGTGCGCAAGCTGCTGCTGCGCGCGGGGCGGCCCTCCGACGGGTTGCGCTACGCGCGGGCGCTGGGCGTGCTGGAGATCTTTCCGGAGCTGGGCGCGCTGGAGGCCCTGGCGGCGGGGGACGACGGCGTCCTTCCCTGGCAGCGCACCCTGGCGGTGGTGGACGAGGCCGCCGCCCTGCGCGGCGGGGATGCCGGAGCGGACCTGGCGCTCCTGCTCGCCGCGCTGAGCCACGAGCTGGGCCGCACGGTGCCCGGGCTGTCCGCCGCCCCCTACGGCCCGGAGCTGGCGGAAGCCGCCCTGGCGCCGACGGAGGCGTGGCTGGCGCGGATCACCAACGAGCTGCACGTGCCGCGCCGCGTCCTGCCGCTCGTGCGCTACTTGCCCCAGGTGCAGGCGCTTCACGCCCGCCGCGACGCGCTTCCGCCCGGAGCCCTGCCGCGGCTCGCATTGCAGGTGCCCCTCGCCGAACTGGCGCGGCTGGCTACGGCGCGCGAGCGGGTCAGCGGGCGGGCGGCGGGCGGAATCGCGGGTAGCCAAGCCAGTGCAGCCCGGAAGACCGCAGACGGTGAGATCAAAGGACGGGAGGCCGCAGGCGCGCAGCCGGCCCCGGCGGCGCAGTGGCTGGCCGAGCGGGCGCGCCGCGACGGCGTGTGGGACAAGCCGCTCCCCGCGCTGCTGCAAGGGCGGCACTTGCTCGAGCTGGGCCTGGCGCCCGGTCCGCAGCTCGGCCCGCTGCTCGCCCAAGCCTACGAGCTGCAGCTCGACGGCCGGCTGACTACCGTCGCGGCCGCGCAGGCCTGGGCGCGGGAGCGGGTGACCGCGAGAGCGGACGGGCCGCAGCTTGCCGCCAAGCCCGCGCGCTAGCATTGCGGCCGCCGATCGCCGCGCGATTCGCGCCCACGGCATTTTGGATCGTGAAGATTTCTAGATCGGGGTGTGGGATCGCAATGCGGGATGGGCGTGCGGGATCGTGTTGCAGGTTCGCTGCGGACGCGACTATAAGGCAATGGCGATCTGGCATTGGCGATCAGCCGCCGGCCATAGCAATATGGATCGGACCTGCGGCTTGCCGGTCGGCGGCGCCGGCCGCGCGGCCTCACCCGCATGCGCCTCCTGGCTGCGCCGCCCGCCCTGACAAGGAGTTCCGGATGAACCGCGAAGACTTGTGCTTCATGCCCGCCACCGAGATGGCCAAGCGCATCCGCGCCAGGAAGCTTTCGCCCGTGGAGGTCGTCGCGGCGCTGCTGGAGCGGATCGAGGCGCTCAACCCGAAGCTCAACTGCTACTGCGTGGTGCTGGCGGAGCAGGCGCTGGCGCAGGCCAAGCAGGCCGAGCGGGCCGTGATGCGGAAGACGTCCACCGCGGCACTGGGCCCGCTCCACGGCGTGCCCTTCTCGGTCAAGGACCTCGTGCTGACCAAGGGCATCCGCACGATGCGCGGGTCGAAGATCTACGAGCGCTTCATCCCGGAGGAGAACCATCCGGCGGTGGACCGACTGCTCGCCGCCGGCGGGATCATGATCGGCAAGACCACGACGCCCGAGTTCGGCTGGAAGGGCATCACCGACTCGCCCGTCACCGGCATCACCCGCAACCCCTGGGACCTGGGCAAGACCCCGGGCGGCTCCAGCGGCGGCGCCTCGGCGGAGGTCGCCGCGGGCATGGCCCCGCTCGCCATCGGCACCGACGGCGGAGGCTCGATCCGCATTCCCGCGTCCTTAGCCGGCATCTTCGGGCACAAGCCATCCTTCGGCCGCGTGCCGACTTATCCGCCCAGTCCGTTCTACCACCTCGCCCACACCGGCCCGATGACGCGCACGGTGGCCGACGCGGCCCTGATGCTCGGCGTCATGGCCGGACC
>JBGOTW010000267.1:0-5891 GCA_041476685.1 bacterium
CCTCGGACTCCCAGGCGAAGGGGCGGGTCGGGTAGGTCGTGACGCTGACGTGGCAGACCGCCCACAAGATGAAGACGCAGCTCGGGGCGCTGCCGGAGGACTCGGCCCGGAACTACAACTTCCGCGCCAAGCGCTACGCGGCAAAATACACGATCAATCCTGCGATCACCCATGGCATTGCGCATGAGGTGGGTTCCCTCGAAGCGGGAAAGCTGGCGGATATCGTGCTGTGGAAACCGGCCTTCTTCGGAGTCAAGCCGGCGCTGATCCTGAAAGGGGGGATGATCGTGGCGGCGCCCATGGGCGATCCGAACGCCTCCATTCCGACGCCGCAGCCGGTGCATTACCGGCCGATGTTCGGCGCCTTCGGCGGAGCCCTTGCGGCGACCAGCGTGACGTTTGTCTCCCAGGCGAGCCTGGCCGCTGGCCTGCCTGCGCAGCTGCGGCTGTCGAAGCGTCCCGTGGCGGTGCGGAATACGCGCGCGCTCAGCAAGAGTCAGCTCGTCCACAACTCATACTGCCCGCGCATGGAGGTCGATCCGCAGACCTATGAAGTGCGGGCCGACGGCGTGCTATTGACCTGCGAGCCTGCACGGGAATTGCCGCTCACGCAGCGCTATTTCCTCTTTTGAAGCCGGCCGCGGCTCACGCTGTCCGGCTGCTCACGCCGGCCGCTTCACACGCCGTCCAGTTGAAACGGCAGTCCCATCGGATCGTCCGGCCTTGCGCCACGAGGGATCGTCATGATTCGCATTACCGAACGCTGCGCGGACGCGGGGCCGGCGCGCGCGAGGCTGTCCCTGCCGTTCGAGTTGCGCCGGCGCAGCCGGCTGCGCTGCAAGCTCGAGGGAGGAGAGGATGCGGGGCTGTTCCTGCCGCGGGGGACCGTGCTGCGGGACGGCGACCTGCTCAAGGCCGACAACGGTTGGATCGTGCAAGTGCGTGCTGCCGCGGAAACGGTCTCGTGCGCCCGCTGCTCCGAGCCGTTGCTGCTGGCCCGGGCCAGCTTTCATCTCGGCAACCGCCACGTCGCGGTGGAGATCGGGGCAGGCAGCCTGCGTTATCTTCACGACCATGTGCTGGACGAGATGGTGCGCTCCCTCGGCCTGACCGTGACGGTAGAATCCTCGCCTTTCGAGCCGGAATCCGGCGCGTATGGCGGGCACGGGCACGGGGCAGGCGAGGCCGGGCAGCACGACCCGCTTTTCGGCCAGGAGCACGGCCTTGCCCACGGGCATTCGCATTCCCACGAACGAGACCATGATTCCTGAGCCCCCGAGGACAGGACCGGCTGCCCTCGACATGGCGGCGCTGCTGCGGCTGCTCCAACTCGTCAGCCCGGCGCTTCCGATCGGGGCCTACGCGTACTCCCACGGCTTGGAATGGGCCCGGAGCGCGGGCTGGGTCCAGGACGAGCGCGGCGTCGAGGCCTGGGTCGGTGGTCTGCTGCGACAGGTCTGGGCGCGGCTGGACGTGCCGGTCCTGCTGCGCATGGTCGAGGCAACGCGTTCCGGCGACGAGACGACCCTGATGGGGTGGGCCGAGCTGCTCCAGGCGAGCCGGGAATCTGCGGAGCTGAAGGCCGAGGACCGTTTGATGGGAAGGGCGCTCGCGCGCCTGCTCAGCGATCTGGAGGTGAACGGCGCGGCGCGCTTGATTTCAGATTCGCGATGCAGCTTGCCCTTGCTATGGGCTTGTGCGGCGGTACACTGGGAAGTGCCGTTGAGCGCCGCGGCCGCCGGCCTGCTGTGGACCTATGTCGAGCATCAGGTGGCCGCCGCGATCAAGCTCGTGCCCCTGGGACAAACAGCCGGCCAAGGGATTCTCGCCCGGCTGGGCGAAGGGATTCCGGGCGCCGTGACCACGGGTCTTGCGCTCTTAGACTCCGACATCGGCGCTGCCGCACCCGCGCTTGGAATCGCCAGCTGCCTTCACGAAACCCAGTACACCCGCCTCTTCCGCTCATGAGCCCTCCATCTGCCCGCAGCTCCGCCACCAAGCCTCTGCGCGTGGGCATCGGAGGCCCGGTCGGGTCCGGCAAGACCGCGCTGGTGGACGCACTGTGCAAGAGCCTGCGTGACCGTTTCCAGATTGCCGTGGTGACGAACGACATCTACACGCGCGAGGACGCTGAATTCCTCGTGCGCAGCCAGGCCTTGGCGCCGGAACGCATTGTCGGGGTCGAAACCGGCGGCTGTCCGCATACGGCTATCCGCGAAGACGCGTCCATCAATCTCATGGCCGTGGACGAGCTCTGCGGCAGGTTCCCCGATCTGGACCTGGTGATCGTGGAAAGCGGCGGAGACAACCTGGCGGCCACCTTCAGCCCCGAGCTGTCGGACCTGACCCTGTACGTGATCGACGTGGCTGCGGGCGACAAGATCCCGCGCAAAGGGGGGCCGGGCATCACCCGTTCGGACCTGCTGATCATCAACAAGATCGACCTTGCCCCTTACGTGGGCGCCTCGCTGGAGGTGATGGACTGCGACGCCCGCCGCATGCGCGGGGAGCTTCCCTTCGTCTTCACGAACCTGAAGACGGGCCAAGGCCTCGACACCGTCGTCTCCTTCATCGTGGACAAGGGAATATTGACGTAGGCGCACAAGTACTTCCACCCGGCCTTAGGGAGCCTGGGGCGCGCCTCGCCCGGCTTGCCGGGCGCTTAGCGATAGGCAGGGGCAGAGGCGCATCCGTGCGTTCGGCTGCGGCGCTTAGAGCCAGAGCACTTGCTTGCGGAATTCCAGATCCGTGAGGAGGGGCGCGGCAGGACCTTCATGGGTCACCCGCCCCCGATCCAGCACGTAGACCCGGTCCGCCAGGGAGAGCACCTGGTCCAGGTCGTGTTCCACGATCAGAATGGAGATTTCGCCCCGCAGCTGGTCGATGGAGCGGTACACCTCGTCCTTCACGGCCGGGGAGAGCCCCTCGAAGGGTTCGTCCAGCAGCAGGAACTTGACCTGGCCGGTGAGGGCGCGGGCGATGGCGACCATCTGCTGCTCCCCACCGGACAACACGTCGGCTTTGGTGTCCATCCGCCGCCGAAGTTTGGGGAAGTATTCGTAAATCCTTTCGCGGCTCCAGTGCACGCCGCCACTGCGGGAACGCTTCAGCCCCCCAAGAAACAGGTTTTCCTCGACGGTCAGGTTAGGGAAGAGGCGCCGGCCCTGGGGTACGAGGCCGATGCCGAGCCGCGCTACTTCCTCCGGCGGCCAACCCTGGATGGGTTGGTCCGCGAAGAAGACCCGGCCCTGGCGGGGGGGTACCAGCCCCATTATGCTCTTGAACGTGGAGGATTTCCCCGCACCGTTCCGTCCGACCAGGGCCACCACCTCCTTTTCGCGCACCTCCAGGGACACGTCATAGAGGATGTGGCTCTTGCCGTAGTAGGTGTTCACCTCCTCAAGGCGCAGGATGGGCCGCGCATCCGGAGCCGCGGCCAGACTCTGCGACCGGATTCGCGGGCCGACGCCGCTGCCCAGGTAAACCTCATGCACCTTGGGGTGATTGCGCACGAGCTCGGGCTGCCCATCCACCAGCACTTCGCCATTGTTCATCACCGTAATGCTGTCCGAGAAGGCGAAGACCCGGTCGATATCGTGCTCGATGAGCAGCACCCCCATGTACGGAACGAGGGACTTGACCAGCCCCACCACGCGCTCGCGCTCATCGGCGGACAGCCCCGCCAGCGGCTCGTCCAGCAGCAGCATTCGCGGCCTGGCCCCCAGCGCCAGACCGATCTCCATCAGCCGCTGTCCGCCGTAGGAAAGGTCGGCTACCTGGGCGGCCTCCACGCCTTCCAGACCGAGGAAACGCACCAGTTCCTCGGTCTGCCGATTGACTTCGGCCAGCCGACGCGCAGAATGCCACACGCTGAATCGGCGCGGGTCACCCGCCTGAATGCTCAGCCGCAGGTTTTCGAAGACGCTGAGGCCCTGGAACAGGTTGGTCACCTGGAAAGAGCGGGAGAGTCCCCGGGCCACCACCCGCTCGGCGGGCATCCCGCCGATGGATTCTCCCAGGAAAGTGAGCGTGCCCGAATCGGGGGGATACATGCCGGAGAGCACGTTGAATAGCGTGGTCTTTCCCGCCCCGTTTGGGCCGATGAGCGACTGCAGTCTCCCCCTCTGCACCTGCAAGCTCACCTGCGCCACCGCAACGAAATGTCCGAAGCGCTTGGCCACCTCCCTGCACTCCAGCACCAGACTTTCCAGGCCCTTCGCGGCGTGGGCCTTCAGGAAGTCGGGCACCCCCTGATCCAGCTTGGGGGCGATGCGGCTGGCCATGGCCGCCAGCAGGTCCTGGTGGCGGCGAAAGGGGGCCAGCAGCCGGGCGCCCAGGCCGATGAGGCCTGAGGGTGAAAACAGGATGAAGGCCATGAAGAGCAGGCCGAAATAGAATTGCCAAGCCACTGTGTATTCGGAGAGCAATTCCCGGAACAGGATGAAGAACAGGGCTCCCAGCGCCGGCCCCAGGAAATTGCGCATGCCCCCGATGATGCACATGGCCAGGATCTCCCCGGAAAAGTTCACATGCACCATGTCTGCCGACACGAAGTATTTCAGGAATGCCAGCAGGGCGCCTCCCAGCCCGGCCAACGTAGTGGACAGGACGAAGGCCAGCAGCTTGTAGCGGCGTACCGAATACCCCAGGAAGGTCGCCCGTTGCTCGTTCTCACGGATGGCCACGAGCACGCTGCCGAAGGGGGACTGCACCACCCGCAGCGCCAACCAGGCGGAAAACATCACGACCGCGGCCACCAGGCAGTAGTATTTAAGCTGGTCGTCCAGGTCCAAGCCCAGCAGCACGGGCCGCTTGAAGCCCCCCAGGCCGTTTTCGCCCCCGGTGAACGAGGTCCAGCGGAAGGCGATGTAATAGACCATCGCCGTGAAAGCGAGCGTGAGCAGGGAGAAATATACACCGCGCCGCCGCAGGCTCAGAAAGCCGATCACTAGCCCCAGCAGCGCCGACAGCAACACGGCGAGCAGGATGGGTAGGATGAATCCCCCGGGCAGCAGGTAAATCTGCAGCAGGGCCACCGTATAGGCCGCGATGCCTACATAGGCGCCATGACCGAAGGAAACGAGCCCGGTGTAACCCAGCAGCAGGTTGAAGCCCAGCCCGATCAGGGCGAAGATGGCCACCTCGCTGGCTACCGAATAAGTAAACCCAAGGCCCAAGGTGAGGAAGGGCAAAGCCACCAGCGCAATGGCGATCTGACTAAGAGGATGGGCCAGCCACTTGTTCACGCTCATTCCAGTCGCTCGAACTTTTCACCCATCAAGCCTCTGGGCCGCACCAGAAGCACCAGCACCATCAGGGCATACATGGAGGCCTCCGCCGCCGGTGGGTAGAAAAGGACCGTAAGACCGCGCACGACCCCTACCAGGAGACCCGCGTAAACCACGCCCCAGAAGCTCCCCAGCCCTCCGATGACCACGATCACGAAGGCCGAGGTGAGGATTTCCGTGCCCATGGCGGGCTGCACTCCGGCCAATGGGGCGGAGACCACTCCGGCCAATCCGGCCAGCCCCACCCCCAGCGCGAAGATGGCCGTGAGCACCGGGCGCAGCCTGATGCCCAGGGCGCGCACCATCTCGGGATCGCGCGTGCCCGCCCGAACGATCAGCCCAAAGGAGGTCTTGTTGAGCAGCAGCCAGGTACCCGCCACCGCCACCGTGCAAATGCTCAGCACCGCGAGGCGGTAATAGGAGTAGATGAAATCCCCGACGATGAGTTGCCCTTTCAGCATGGAGGGGATGTTAAACGGCCGGCCAGTGGATCCCCACACCAAGCGGAGGCTCTGCTCGGCCATCATCGCCAATCCGAGGGTGAACAACAGGCCCAACACCGGATCTGCCTGGTAGAGCCGGCGCAGAAACACGGTCTCGATC
>JBGOTW010000268.1:0-5888 GCA_041476685.1 bacterium
GGTCCGTTCCACTGCACGCCCGGCCGCACCGGCGCGCGGCGCGCCGCCGGCGTGAGCAGCGCGCGCAGGCCCGCGAAGCTGTCGGCCGTGGCGAGGCCCAGGTACACCAGTTCCCCCAGCGCCTCCTCGGCTTGGGTCGGCAGCAACCCGGTGCCCGCCACGACGTCGCTGAAGAACGAAGCGCCGTGGGCCGCGAGCCAGGCTTGCACTTGCTCGGCGCAGCCGGACAAGCTGCCGGGTTCCGCGCCGGGATCCGCCGTGACAGCCGGAGGGGCCGCCGGCCCGGATGGCGCCGCTGCCTGTGCCCGCGGTGCTGGGCCGTCCGCGACGGGCCGCGCAAGCGCCCACCACAGCGGCACCTGAGCCCGCTGCATCAGCACCACCGGCGTCGTCGCCACCGGGCCCGCCCGCCGCACCCCCGCGCCGCCGGGCGGCGTCAGGCGCGCCCACACCGCGCGTCCCGCCAGGCACAGCCGGTCCAGCTTGGCCGGATCGTAGGCGCGCACCCGCGCGGGCAGCAGCTCGCTCTCCCAGCTCGCCGCGGGCGCTTCGAATCCCTCGAGCTGCCCGATCGCCTCCAGCAATCCCACCTCGTCCTCGCGCCGCAGGCCTGGCGACACGCGGTGCCAGCGCAGCAGGAAGCGCATGTATTCCGCCGGAGTCACCGGCTCGATCTCCCGGCGCAGGCGGTTGATCGTGTAGCGGTGGATGCGCGCCAGCAGGCCGCGCTCGCACCATTCCTGCTCCCCCAGGCCGGGCGTGAAGCGCCCGCGCAGGACGAGACCCTGCGTCTCGATGCCGATCAGGGCCGCCTCCACCTCGCCCGGGTCCAGGGCGAGCTGGCGGGCCAGCGCCGCCGCGCTGACCGGGCCGCTCGCCAGCAGACGCACGCGCACCAGGGCCAGCACGGCGTCGTCGCGGCTTTCGGCTTGCGGGCCGATGCCCGTGGCGGGCGCGAGCGGCGGATCGAGCGCGGCCTCGGGATGGATCAGGCGCCAGAGGGCCAGCCATTCGGCAGCCACCCACCACGCCTGCGGCGTGTCAGGCGCCGCCTCGGGTCCCGTACCGGCGTGCGCGGTGCCGGTCGCGCCGTTCGGCGCTGGGGCCGCGGGAAGGACAATGCGGCAGGCGCGGCCCTGGCTGCCGAGCGCGTCCAGGTGCGGGCGCCAACCGGCCGCGGGACTCGCATCAGCCCGGCCGTCCACATCAGCCCGGCTGTTCGCATAGACGGCGGCGCTCGCACCCGCCAGCGACGGTTCGCCGCCGCCGCTGCCCTCCAGCGTCACGGCGGGAGCGGCGGCAGCGAGGGGCGCACGCTCGCCGCGCAGGCCCTCCGCTTCGGTCAGCGCCCCCAGCGTCATCAGGGCGTCATGCAGCTCGTCGGCGCTGGACACGCCCGGCCAGGCCTCAAGGCGCGCCTGGGCGATCGCCGCGGCATCGAGGGCGCCGAGCGTGCTCGCCGTCTCGGGATCGAGCCAGCGCCGCTGCAAGACGGCCTGGGTGCGCCGCTCCTCCAGGGGCGCGTCGTCGAGGAACGCGTAGGGCCGGGCGTTGAGGATCTCCATCGCCAGCGGCGAAGGCTCGGTCAGGTCGCGCACCTCCAGCCGCAGCTCGCCCCGCTCGATCCGCGCCAGGAGCGCCTCCAGGGCGGCGATGTCCATCACTTCCTCGAGGCAGTCGCGCACGGTCTGTTGCACGAGGGGATGGTCCGGCACTTGCCGGTCGCCCTGCAGGTTCTCCGCGCAGGCCGCCTGGTCCGGGAAGCACAGGGCGAGAAGGTCGGCGGCCCGCATGCGCTGTAGAATCGGCGGCACCTTGCGCGAGCCCATCCGCCGCAGCACCGCCAGCGAGCGGTTGGCATTGTGCCGCCAGCGCGCCTCGAACATGGGCGCCGCCAGCAGCGCCTGCACCAGCACGTCGCGGACGCTGCCCGTGCGCAGGTAGCGGTACACCTCGTCAAGCGGGAACGAGTGTGTCGGCCCCAGCGACAGCAGGATCGCGTCCTCGGTCGCCGCGGCTTGCAGCTCGAAGTTGAACTGGCGGCAGAAGCGCTTGCGCAGGGCCAGGCCCCAGGCGCGGTTGAGGCGGCTGCCGAACGGCGCGTGCACGATCATCTGCATCCCGCCCGCCTCGTCGAAGAAGCGCTCGATCACGAGGCACTCCTGCGTGGGCAGCACGCCCAGGGCGGCCCAGGCGCCGGCCAGGTACTCGGCCAGCTGCACCGCCGCGCGGTCCTCCAGCCCCAGCCCGTCGGTGAGCCAGGTCATCAGCGGCCGCATGTTCCCCGTCACGCTCGGCGTCAGGCGCGGCGGGAGGGAAGCCCCGGCCAGCCCGGTTCCGCTTCCGGAGCTGCCCTGCGCGGCGGCGCCCGCTTCGGCCTGGAGCGGCAGTTGCGGCCCGAGACGCGGCTGGGCGGCCGGGCGAATGGCTGCCGTCGATTCGTCCGGATCCTGCGGCGGCGCAGGCGGCACCTCGCCCGTGCCGAGGATGCCGTCGGCCGTGGCGCGCAGGCGGGAGACGGCCGCGGACAGGGCGGCGGTGCGGCCCGGCGCCTCGCCGAGCCAGAAGGGAATGGTGGGCGGCTGACCCTGCGCGTCCTCCACGCGCACCTTGCCCGGCTGCACGCGCAGGATGCGCCAGGACGTGTTGCCGAGCTGGAAGATGTCGCCGGACATGCTCTCGATGGCGAAGTCCTCGTTGACCGTGCCGACGAAGGACTCGGTCGCGTCTACGACGACGTCGTAGTCGGCGTTGTCCGGGATGGCGCCGCCGTTGGTGATGGCGGCGAGTGCGGCTCCGCGCCGGGCGCGCACGCGCCGGTTGACCGCGTCGAGGTGCAGGTACGCCCCGAAGCGCCCGCGCTGCCCGGCGAAACCCCAGCTGAGCATGCCCACGACGGCGTCGAAGTCGGCGCGCGTCAGGTCGCGGTAGGTGTAGGAGCGGCACACGGTGGCATACAGCGCATCGAGCTCCCAGTCCTCGCAGGCGGCCATGGCGACGATGTGCTGGGCGAGCAGCTCCAGCGGCTGCTGCGGGGCGCTGAGGCGGTCCAGCTCGCCGCGCCGCACGGCGTCCAGCAGCGCGGTGCAATCCACCAGCTCGTCCCGGGTGAGGGGGAACAGGCGCGCCTTGGGCAGGGCGCGGCGCTGGTGGCCGGAGCGGCCGGCGCGCTGCAGGAAGGTGGATATCGAGTGCACGGCGCCGAGCTGGCAGACGAGATCCACCGAGCCGATGTCAATGCCCAGCTCCAGCGACGCGGTCGCCACCAGGGCGCGCAGCTCGCCGGCCTTGAGGCGCTGCTCGGCGCCCAGCCGCTGCTCGCGGGACAGGCTGCCGTGGTGCGAGGTGATCTGGTCCGCGCCGAGGCGCTCGGTCAGGGCGCGGGCGACGCGCTCGGCCATGCGGCGGGTGTTGACGAAGATCAGCGTCGTGCGGTGCGCCGCGATCAGCTCGGCCAGCCGCCCGTACACCTCCGCCCACACCTCCAGCGCCATCACCGCCTGCAGCGGCGAGCCGGGCAGCTCGATGGCCAGGTCCATGCGGCGGCGGTGGCCGGTGTCCACGATCGCGCAGCCGCGCTCGCTCCTGCCCAGCCCGTCCGGTCCGGGCGCGTATCCGCCGACGAGAAAGCGCGCCACCTCCGCGATCGGGTTCTGGGTGGCGGACAGGCCGATGCGCAGCAGGCCGGGACCCGTGAGCGCCTCCAGCCGCTCCAGGCTCAGGGACAGGTGCGCCCCGCGCTTGGATTCCACCAGGGTGTGGATCTCGTCCACGATCACCGTGCGCACGGTGGCCAGCATGCGGCGGCCCTTGCCGCTGGTGAGCAGGATGAACAGGGACTCCGGCGTCGTGACGAGGATGTGCGGCGGACGGCGGGTCATGGCGGCCCGCTCCGAGGCGGGCGTGTCGCCGGTGCGCACGAACGTGCGGATCGGAACCGAGGGCAGCCCGCGCGCGTGCAGCTCGGCCTGTACCCCGCCCAGCGGGGCTTGCAGGTTGCGCTGGATGTCGTTGCTGAGCGCCTTCAGGGGCGAGATGTAGAGCACCTGCGTCTCGTCGGGCAGGCGTCCGGCCAGCCCCTGGCGCACGAGCGAGTCAATGGCGGCGAGGAACGCGGCCAGGGTCTTGCCCGAGCCGGTGGGCGCGGCGATGAGCGTGTGCCGGCGCGCGTGGATGGCGGGCCAGCCCTGGGCTTGGCACTCGCTGGGCGCGCCGAAGGTGCGCTCGAACCACCCGCCCACGGCGGGATGGAACGCGGCCCAGGCGGACGGGCCCGAGTCCTCGGCGGGGACGGCGGTTGGCGGGAGCGTTTCCATGCCGGGTAGTCTGGCACAGGCAAAAAGTTTTTGGCAGGGGCGGACGGGCGAGGGCAGGAAAGAAGGCCGGATCAAAAAAAACCGGGAGGCGCTGACGCGCCCCCCGGCCTGGACTTACGAAGAATCAAGCCACTGCCAACCGACTACTGAACGGCCAGATCCACCTTCGCCTTGTTGTAGTGATTCCCGTCGGCATCCCAGATGTCGAACGTTACGTTCATCGACGAGGGAGCGGCGGTCAGGCTATCCAGCATGCTAATCGCCGTGGAAATCTTACAAGCCACGCCATTGTAGGCGTAGCCCTTGTTCGGAGAGAGGTCCGTGCCGCTGCCGCCGTTGTTCTGCAACGGGTAGTACCCCATCGCGGTGCACGGGAGAGACAGCGTGGAGCCGACCGTCGTAGTCGTCGTGCCGACCGTTATGCTGTTGATGCTGATCCGACCGTTGACAGGCTCGGGGAACAGCAAGGAAACGGTGCTAGACGTCCCGCCCGTTGCACAGTTGGCAGGAGCGCCGGTCGTGGGCGCCATCGCTGCACCGGCTGTACAGCCGTTGCCGTTGTCCGCCGTGATCTTGGGCGCCGCGTTGCTCAACGAAAGGGTGGCGTCCGTAAACGTCACGTCGAAGGCGGCGACCGTGGTGGCATTCAGGTTGAGAAGTTCATTGCCGTAGCCTGGCACCCCAGCGCTGGTTCGCAGGGAATTGCCCTTCAACCCGCCCTTGACCGAGTAAGCCTGATTTTCCACCATCGCCGCTGCCGGCGTGATGGTCAGCAGCGAGTTACCCAGGCTTTGCGTCACCGTGAGACCGGTGCTCGCCGCCGTCAAACTGACGGTGGCATAGGACGAGCTGCAGGGGCTGGTGGTCACCGCGGTCGTAGCGGCCTTCAGGTTGTCGCAGAAGCTCAGGGTGATCGCGTTGTTGAGGGTGTCCAGCGTCACCGGCTGGTTGAAGAAGATATTGAGCGGGCCAGCCGCCGGCAGGAAGCCGGTGACCATGCCGCCATCGAGGTTCAAGTTGCTGGCAACCACCGCAAGGGCAGTGGCGTCGGTGAAAGGAGGCATCGGAATGAACGCGGTGGGCTTCCCGGCCGCAAGCGTCAGTTGATTGAATGTGACTGTGGAATTAACGCCGACGTAATCGATCACGCCGTCCGCGTTGATGTCCACTCCAGGCACCGAGAAAGTCGAGGAGCCATTCAGGGGGATTGTGAACGTGTACTTGGTCTTGTCGGTGGCATCCTGAGCGGCCAGGGCGAAGTCCATGCCCGCAAGCATCCCCGAACTACCCAACTGGTTATACGCGATCGGGATGGGAGAATTGTCGGCATTGACCAGGGCCTTGCCGGTATTGGTGTCCACCAGGTAGATGGTCACCACGCCACCCGGTACCAAAGTCGTCGTGCCGGCATTGAAGCTGCCGTTGGTCCCACCGCCACTAACGCTGGCGAGGGAGGCGTAACTGGTCACGTAGGCGGTAGCGCCACCCGTCGGTCCCTGCACAGCCATCGGCACATTCGCGAGGGAGCCCGGCAGGCCACCCATGGCCCAGGTACCCAAAGCGGTATCCACC
>JBGOTW010000269.1:0-5838 GCA_041476685.1 bacterium
CGAGCTGCTCGGGCGTGCCTTCGCCTACTAGCCGGCCGCCGTATTTCCCGCCGCCCGGGCCCAGGTCGATGACCCAGTCGGCCACCTTGATTACGTCCAGGTTGTGCTCGATCACGAGCACCGTGTTCCCGGCGTCCACCAGGGCGTTCAGGCATTGCAGCAGCGAGCGGATGTCGTGGAAGTGCAGCCCGGTCGTCGGCTCGTCCAGCAGGTACAGCGTGCGCCCGGTGCCGCGCTTGCGCAGCTCGCTGCCGAGCTTGACGCGCTGCGCCTCGCCGCCGGAGAGGGTGGTGGAGGGCTGGCCGAGGCGGATGTAGCCGAGCCCGACGTCCTGGAGCGTCTTCAGGATGTGGGCGATGGCCGGGATGTTGGCGAAGAAGGCGCCGGCTTCGTCCACCGTCATCTCCAGCACCTGGTGGATGTTGCGCTCCTTGACCTGGATCTGCAGCGTCTCCTCGTTGAAGCGCCGTCCGCGGCACTCCTCGCACTCCACCTCCACGTCGCTGAGGAACTGCATCTCGATCGTGCGCACGCCCGCGCCCTCGCACGCCTCGCAGCGGCCTCCCTTGACGTTGAACGAGAAGCGGCCCGGCGCGTAGCCGCGCAGCTTCGCCTCGGGCATCTCCGCGAACAGGCTGCGGATCTCCCCGAACACCTTGGTGTAGGTCGCCGGATTGCTGCGCGGCGTGCGGCCGATGGGCGACTGGTCGATCTCGATCACCTTGTCGAGGTGCTCCAGGCCCGCGATGCGGCGAAAGTCCTTGTGCGGCAGCGGCTCCCGGTTCAGGTGCGCCGTGAGCGCGCGCTTGAGGATGTCGTGGACGAGAGTGGACTTGCCCGACCCGGACACGCCCGTGACGGCGACGAACACGCCCAGCGGCAGCGAGACGGTGAGGCCGTCCAGGTTGTGGCGGCGGGCGCCGTGGACGGTGAGGCGCGCCGCGCCGGGCGCGCGGCGCCGCGCGGGCACGGGGATCGCGAGCGCGCCGCTCAGGTATTGCCCCGAGAGGGACTCCTCGCACGCCATCAGGTCCTTGAGCGTGCCCTCGGCCAGCACGCGCCCGCCTGCCTGGCCCGCGCCGGGCCCCAGGTCCACCACGTGATCGGCAGACTCGATCGTCTCCTGGTCGTGCTCGACCACGATGACGCTGTTGCCCACGTCGCGCAGACGCTGCAGCGTGGCGATCAGCTTGCGGTTGTCCGTCTGGTGCAGCCCGATCGAGGGCTCGTCCAGGATGTAGAGCACCCCCTGCAGGCCCGAGCCGACCTGGCGCGCCAGCCGGATGCGCTGCGCCTCGCCGCCGGAGAGCGTGGTCGCCGCGCGGTCCAAGGACAGGTAGCCGACGCCCACGTCGTTCAGGAAGCCCAGCCGCGCGCGGATCTCGCGGAAGATGTCCTTCCCGATCGCCTGCTCGGTCCGCGTCAGCGCCACGCCCGCGAAGAACGCGACCGACTCCTCCACCGTCGCGCGGGAAACCCCGTCGATCGTCCGGTCGCGGAAACGCACGGCGAGCGCGACGGGATTGAGGCGCCGTCCTGCGCAGGCGGGACAGGTGGAGACCTCCTGGTAGCGGTCCAGGGCGGAGCCGACGAAGCGGCCGACGGTCTTGAGGATGGCGGCGAGGCCCGGCCACTTGCGCTCCCGCCGCGCCCGCTCCGCCAGGCTCCACGGATTGCGGAACGCCACGCGGGGCCGCACCTCCTCCGTGACGTTGCCGAACAGCAACAGGTCGCGCTGCTCCTGCTTCAGCGCTTCCCAGGGAAGCTCGAAGGGAATGCCCAGCGCCTTCGTCACGTCGCGCAGGAATTCCCCGTCAATGTCGGTGAAAACGAGGTTGCCCTTCTCCGTGAAGCAGGTCAGGGCGCCGCCGGCGAGGCTGAGCGCGGGACGGGCGAGTCGCGCCTCGGTGTACTGGCTGAGCGTGCCCAGCCCGTGGCAGGTGGCACAGGCGCCCTGGGGATCGTTGAAGGAGAACAGCCGCGGCTCCAGCTCCGGCACGGTGAACTTCCCGCAGCGCGGGCAGGTGCGCGACGAGCTGTAACTGACGGACTGGCCCCCGATGTCGAGCGTGACGAGTCCCTTCGCCAGCTCCAGCGCCTTCTCCAGCGCCTCGCTCAGCCGTCCGCGGTTCGCGGGCTCGAGCCGGAAGCGGTCCAGCACCAGCTCCAGCGTGTGCTTCTTGTAGCGGGCGAGGACGATCTCCTCCTCGAGCCGGCGCACTTGCCCGTCAATGCGTGCCCGCACGTAGCCCTGCTCGCGCCAGATTCGCACTTCCTCCCGGTACTCGCCCTTGCGCTCGCGCACGATGGGCGCATAGACGATGCAGGGCGGACCCCCTTCGCCTGGTCCAGCTGCAGACGGGCCCCTATCCCCCGGCCCCTTCCCCCCTGGAGGGGGAAGGGGGGAACTGCTCTCGTTCCGCCTCCCCTTTTGGGGAAGCGGGTTGGGGGGCGGGGCCGCCGGCGCGTACTCGGTGAAGATGCGGTCGGCGATCTGCTCGGGCGTGAGAGACGCGATGGGCACGTTGCACTGCGGGCAGTAGGGCTGGCCGAAGCGGGCGAAGAGCAGGCGGAAGTGATCGTACAGCTCGGTGATCGTGCCGACGGTGGAGCGGGGATTGCGGTTGACCGTCTTCTGGTCAATGGAGACGGTCGGGCTGAGGCCTTCCACGTGCTCGACCTTCGGCTTCTCCATCTGCCCCAGGAACTGCCGGGCGTAGGGCGAGAGCGACTCCAGGAAGCGGCGTTGCCCTTCCTTGAACAGCGTATCGAAGGCGAGCGAGGACTTGCCCGAGCCGGAGACGCCGGTGAACACGGTGAGCGTGTCCCGCGGCAGCGTGATGTCCACGTTGCGCAGGTTGTGCTCGCTCGCCCCGAGGACGACGATGCTGTCGAGCGGCGCGGGGGACGCGCCGGGCCGCGCGGGGTCTTGCGGACGCGGTCGCGCCGCCGCGGCTTCGCTGCGGGCTGTCGTCATGCCCGGGGCTGCTGAGGTTGCCGAGACCGGCTGGGCGCCGGAGGGGGAAGCTTTCGCTCGCATGAATCCGTCCGCGGATTTGGGGTCGCGCGCCGACAACCCGATCAGGCTAGCATGCCCCGGTGCGCGGGAGGGAGGCGCCCCTGCGTCGGAGCCCGAATTCCCCGCGGCCGTATTGAGCTGCTTGGGCGCGGCGAGCGGCACCCGACCGGACTCAAGCGGCACCTCCTGCCCGGCGCATCCCCGGTTCTCGAAGCACCCGCACGGCTCGCCGGGTGGCCCGCCATGACGCTCCGGGCAGGGCTAGGCGGGCGGCTGTGCCCGGCGGCGCCGGGCGCATGGTATACTGGCGAACGGGGAAGTCGGGCTCTGGTCGGCATGCTTGGTCAAGCGGCGCATCATGGGCGGGCACGGCCCCACGCCGGCTTATGCGGTGGCCGTCATCTTCTGCAGCCATCACAGTGGCGCAGCAGTCTGCGGCGCGGAATGGGCGGGCAACTGGAGTGGCGTGCGGCAGGACGTTTGCGGGCCATCTGGCGGGCACGGCGCAAGGGGAACTCGCCTGATCGGAGCCGCTCTGGCAATCCGATCAATCGGTTGAAAAAAACTCGAAAATCGAACCCAAGTCCAGGCTGCGTACCGCAGCGCCTGCCGGCTGTAGGTAGCGCCGAGATTCAGAGGAGAGGCTTCTGCGCGCGGCGACAACCGTCTATACGGTCAACATGTCAACGGGTTGAGAACAAAATTGCAGAACGCAGCCAAGCCTGAAAGACTCGGCTTGTCGTGGGGCGCCAGGGCTACCGGCCAAAGGGTGGATCACCCAACCGCAGAACGAACCCAATGCGCAGTGGCCCCTAGCGCCAGCGGGGCGTGGGGTTTCCGCCGCCACGGCTCACTTGGCGGCGCGATTAAAATCCATCCGATCAATGTCGTAAATATGAATTCGCGGAACGAAACTGAGTCCGGGTACGGGGGAGAACGTGTCAACGGATAAGTCGATGGCGACCGTGGGCCTGGTGCCGGCCCGGCAAGCCCCCGCGCGTCAGGTGGCGGCACGTCTGGCGGCAGCGCGGGGCAAGGCTCCGTCCCCGCGCCGCTGGCCCCGTGCCAGCCGTTCACTCGCAGTGGCGGACAGGGGCCGCAACGGGCCCGCGCACCCGCTCGCGCTGGGCTGCGGTACGTTGGGGTCCGTACCCGTGCGGCGCCTCGCACCCCGCAGCGTATTCCTCGCTCCCTCAGGCTGTCCGGGCCGACGGAGCGGAGACTTGATTGGACTTCAGCGCGTAATTGCTCGTCACCGGCACGGCGCGCGCCAGCGTATCCAGTACCGGGCAGTGGCCCAGTCCCAGGGCCTTCAGCTGGTCCAGTTGTTCCTGCGTCGCGTTCTTCGCTTCGATATTGGCATCGAAGTGGATCGACTGGAAGCCCGGGTGCACCTCAGCCACATTGAACAGTCCGCGCAGATCGATCTCGCCCGAAACCTTGATGTCCACTTTGTCCAATTCGATTCCGAGCGCGGCGGCATAGGCCACCAGCACGATTTCCTGGCACGTGCCCAGGGCGCCCAGCAGCACTTCGACCGGATTGAACCCTTTGTTGGTTCCACCCAGGGACTCCGGTTCGTCTATGATCAGCCGGAACCCACGGCCGGTGACCTCGGTTTCGAATCCCCGCACCACGCGGGTTGCGGCTTCGAACCTGGCCCGGGCAGTCTTCGGATCCTGGCGGTACCCATCCGCCAGCGCGGGTACGATGCCCTGCAGCTTTTTCAGCGTGGTCGGGTCGAGTGCGGCGACTTGGGACATGACGCGCTCCTGTGAGGGATGATGCCTGAGTGGCCCGGCAATCCGGGACGATGTGCTTTGGCGGGATACCTCGGATCGTTTGGGAGCGCAACAATTAAATCATCGCATCACTATACCATGATATTGTGACAGTAGACGCCGATAGACACTTCGGTATGCATTGCGTGCGGTTGCTGAGAATGCACTCGGTCGGAATGTAATGATTTGAAATAGCACATTTAATCCGATTGGTCCCGTTCAGCGGCGCTGCGCGGCAACACGGGAGGGCGATGCACTATGGCAGGGGACAAGTCGCAATGGACCGTGGGCCACGTGCTGGCGCAACAGGCCGCCGCGCGGGGCGACGTCCCGTTCCTGCAGGTCCAGGATCAGCCGCCCGTTACCTACGCCGCGGCGGACCGGCTGGCGAACCGCCTGGCGCGGGGCGTCCTCGGCTTGGGCGTGAAGCCCGGAGACCGGGTTGCCCTGATGCTGCCGAACGGGCTGGAAATCCTCACGGCCTGGTTCGGCCTGAGCCGCGCCGGCGCGGTCACGGTCTTCATCAACGTCGCCTACAAGGGCGTCTTCCTCGAGCACGTCCTCGCCAACGCCGGGGCCGAAGTGGCGATCCTGCACCGGGACTACGCGCCAGCCCTGGCCGCCGCCCTCGCGGCGCAGCCGAGGCTCAGGCGCGTCTACGTGGTGGGCGAGGGGCCGCTGCCGCACCTGCCGGGCGTCGTCGTGCAGCCGTGGGAGGCGCTGCTCGATCCCTCCGCCGGGCCGGTCGCGCTGCCCGTCAGCTATCGGGACATCGGCGCCATCATGTACACCTCCGGCACCACCGGGCCGTCGAAGGGCGTGCTCATGCCTCACGCCCACCTGTACCTGTTCGCACAGGAGGAGGCGCGCTGGATGCGGCTGGTGCCGGAAGACGTGTATTACATCTGCATGCCGCTGTTCCACGCGAATGCCCTGTTCATGCAGCTCTACGGGACGCTGGTGGCGGGGGCCAAGGCCGTCGTCGTCCCGGCGTTCAGCGCCTCGCGCTGGCTCGACGACATCCGCAAGTACGGCGCG
>JBGOTW010000270.1:0-5832 GCA_041476685.1 bacterium
CCGGAGGTGCGCGCGGTCAAATTGGGCGGACTCAACATCAGCGAATTCTGCGCCTTCACGGTGGGGCAGGCGGCGCGCGCGGTCGAGACCTGGACCCAGGCGGCGGCGCAGCGGCAGATCGCGGAGCAGCCCTTGCAGGAGGTGCGCTCGCGCCTGGGCTTCCTGAAGGACGTGGGGCTGGGCTACCTGACGCTGGCGCGCGAGGCGCTCACGCTCTCGGGCGGGGAGGCGCAGCGCATCCGGCTCGCCTCCCAGCTCGGCTCGCGCCTGGTGGGCGTGCTGTACGTGCTCGACGAGCCGACGATCGGGCTGCATCCGCGGGACACGGGCCGGCTGCTGGAGACGCTCAAGCGCCTGCGCGATCCGGGCAACACGGTGATCGTCGTGGAGCACGATCCGGACACGATCCGCGCCGCCGATCATGTCATCGACATCGGACCGGGCGCCGGGCACCGCGGCGGGCAGGTGGTGGCGACGGGCACGGCGGCGGAGATCGCGCGCCATCCCACCTCGCTCACGGGCGCGTACCTGTCCGGGCGCCTGGCGATCCGCGGACCGGAGCGGCCGCGCCCGGTGGATCCCGCCCACGCCCTCACCGTGCGGGGCGCGCGCGCGAACAACCTGAAGGCGATCACGGTCGCCTTCCCCCTCGGCGCGTTCACGGCGGTGACGGGCGTGTCCGGCTCGGGCAAGTCCACGCTCGTCGTGGAGGTCTTGCAGAAGGCGCTGCTGCGCCGCCTGAACGGCGCGCGCGTCGTGCCGGGCGCGCACGAGCGGGTGGACGGGCTGGAGCGGGCGGACAAGCTGGTGGAGATCGACCAGTCGCCCATCGGCCGCTCGCCCAAGTCGAATCCCGCGACCTATACCGGCGCGCTGGACCCGATCCGCGCATTGCTGGCCCAGATGCCGGAAGCGCGGCGGCGCGGCTGGGGACCCGGCCGCTTCTCGTTCAACGTCAAGGGGGGACGCTGCGAGGCCTGCGAGGGCCGCGGCTACAACCATATCGAGATGCACTTCCTCGCGGACGTCTGGGTGCCCTGCGACGTGTGCGAGGGGCGCCGCTACAACCGCGAGACGCTGCAGGTGACGTTCCGGGGCAAGACGATGGCCGAGATCCTGGACATGGAGATCGCCGACGCCCTGGAGCTTTTCGCGCACCAGCCCAACATCCGGCGCCGCCTGAACACCCTGGCGGAGGTGGGGCTGGGCTACATGAAGCTCGGCCAGTCCGGCACGACGCTGTCGGGCGGCGAGGCCCAGCGCGTCAAGCTGGCCGCGGAGCTGGGACGCCCGGGCACCGGCCGCACCGTCTATATCCTGGACGAGCCCACCACCGGCCTGCACCTGGACGACGTGGCCAAGCTGCTGGCGGTGCTCCACCGCCTCGTGGACGAGGGCAACACCGTGATCGTGATTGAGCACAACCTGGACGTGATCCGCACGGCGGACTGGGTCGTGGACCTGGGGCCGGAAGGGGGCGACGCGGGCGGTGAGGTGATCGCCACCGGCACCCCCGCGGAGATTGCGCGGCATCCCCGCTCCCACACGGGGGAAGCCCTGCGGCTCAGACTTGGCTGAGCCGCCAGCCACACCGCGGCACCGGCTCGAGGCGTGATGCGGACGTTCGCCGCGACCCTGCGGCGTGGTCATACATGGGTCCGCGGCGGAGGGCGCGAGAGAGGAGCGCATGGCAGCGAAGGCCATCCAGGCCGCACGGATGCTCGCCGCGGGCGTGACCCTGGCGGCGTTTCTGGCCGCCTGCACGCGCCAGGAAGTGCGGCCGCCGGTGGAGGTGCGCCACTTCCAGGTGGATTGGGAGCATGCCGACGCTCCGTCCGTCGCGGGTCAGGGGCTGAGCGCGCGCGGCATCCTGCTCACGCCCACCCAATGGCCCCTTGAAGGCAGCCTGAAGCGGCTCGTCAAGGGCGATTTCATGGGCGTGCTCGACGCCTTCGACCTGCGCTTTCATTCCTCCACCATCCCGACCGGCGTGCTCGAAGACCTGTACGGGCGGGGGTTCGTCCCGGCCTACGTGCGCGTGGAGAACCCCTCGGGCGAGACCCGCCTGTTCACACCGGAGGATCTCGTCGTCCGCGACAAGAACAGTGCCGAGCTGGCCGCGGCGAATCCAGACGACCTGCCGCGCACTTTCACGCGCGTGGACATGGAACGCACGCTGCTGGCGGCCGTGACGGTCGCGCTGATGGTGGTGGTGCTTGTGGCGGGCCGGGAGGGCCGCCTGGACCTGAACACGGCGGACGTGGCGCTGCGCGTTCCGGGCCAGGTGTACGCGCAGGTCAACGTGCAGCCCCGCTTCGGTCCGGACGCGCCCGGCGCGGAGATCGGGGCCGGGCCGGGCAGCGACCGCTCCCTGCTGCGGGCCCAGGCGCTGGCGCCCGGCGAGGCGCGCGAGGGCATCGTCCTGTTCCTCCATCGCAGCGCGCTCGTGGACTGGGCGAGCGTGCGCTTGGCGTGGCGCTGAGCGGCGCCGCATGCGGGCGCCCGGCCTGGGGAGGCGCCGCCGGCCTGGGGGCGGTATAGTCGCGTGGCGAAGATTGTCGGTCACCGCACAACCGCGAGGCACGGCATGCGCTTTCCATCCGCTCCGCCCGCCGGCTCGTTCGCCGGGCCCATCCTGTTGGCACGGGGATTCCGCGCCTTCTTCCTGCTGGCGGGGGTGTACGCGGTGCTGTCGCTCGGCACTTGGGTGGCGCTGTTCCGGGGCTGGCTGGTGCTGCCCACCGGATTCTCCCCGCCCTTCTGGCACGCCCACGAGATGCTGTTCGGCTATGCCGTGGCCGCGATGGCGGGCTTCCTGCTGACGGCCGTGCCCAATTGGACCGGCACGACGCCGCTGCAAGGCTGGCCGCTGCTGGGGCTGGTGGCGCTGTGGGTGGCGGGTCGGATCGCGGTGTGGAGCGCCCCGTGGCTGCCCCTGGCCGTCGTGGCCGTCGTGGATCTCGCCTTCCTGCCGGTGCTGGCCCTGGTGATGGCCCATGCGCTGTGGCCGGCGCGCAAGCCGAAGAATTTCGTCTTTGTGGGCTTGCTGGCGCTGCTGTTCGCGGCGAACCTGCACGGCTACGTGCCGTTGCTCGGGCCGGGAGAAGACCGAGGGCTGGTGCTGGCGGTGGACGTGATGGTGTTGGCGATTGTGATCGTGGGCGGCCGGATCACGCCCAGCTTCACGGCGGGGGCCCTGCGGCAACGCCCGGGCGCGCCGGAGGTGGTGATCCATCCCGGCGTGGAGCGCACCGCGATCCTGTCCACCCTGGCCGTGGCCCTTGCGGACCTGTTCGCCCTTCCCGCCGTCCTGCTGGGGGCGGTCGCCCTGCTCGCCGGCGCGGCGAACGCCTTGCGCCTGGCCGGCTATCGCCCTCGCCACACGCTGGGCCAGCCGCTCCTGTGGGTACTGCACCTCGGCTACGCCTGGGCCGCCCTCGGACTGGCGCTGAAGGGCCTGGCCGCGTTCGTCCCCGCGCTGCCCGCCACGGCGGCCCTGCACGCCCTGACCGTCGGCGCAATCGGCACCATGACCCTGGCCGTCATGTCCCGCGCGGCGCTGGGACACACGGGCCGCCCGCTCGTGGCGCCACCGTCCATGGCGTTCGCCTACGGCCTGGTCTCCGCGGCCGCGCTGGTGCGTGTGCTCACGCCCCTGCTCGCGCCGGCCTTGTACCTGGAAGGAATCCTTGTTTCGGGCGTGCTCTGGGTGCTGGCCTTTGCGCTGTTCGTCGCCGTGTACGCACCCGTCCTGACCCGCCCGCGCGCGGACGGGCAACCCGGCTAGCGGGCCACCCGGCTTGGAGGAGGCGCTCGATGATCGTGGGTGTGCCTAAGGAAGTGAAGGTGCAAGAGGATCGCGTGGGGCTCGTGCCGGGCAGCGTGCGCGAGCTGACGCGCCGGGGCCAGCGCGTGCTGGTGGAGCGGGGCGCGGGAATGGGGTGCGGGTGGGACGACGCGGCCTACGAGCGCGCCGGGGCGCAGCTCGCCGATTCGGCACAGGACGTGTTCGCGGCCGCGGAGCTGATCGTCAAGGTGAAGGAGCCCCAGCCGCAGGAGATCGCCCGGCTCCACCCCCGGCAGGCGCTCTTCACCTACCTGCACCTGGCGCCGGACCGGGCCCAGACCGAGGGCCTGCTGCGCTCCGGGGCGGCGTGCATCGCCTACGAGACCGTGACGGACGCGGCGGGCGGCCTGCCCCTGCTCGCGCCCATGAGCGAGATCGCCGGGCGCATGGCGGTGCACGTGGGCGCGCACCTGCTGGAGACGGGCCAGGGCGGCTGCGGCATCCTGCTGAGCGGGGTTCCAGGCGTGCCTCCGGCGAAGGTGGCGATCCTGGGGGCCGGCGTGGCCGGGTCGAACGCGGCCCGGATCGCCGTCGGCATGGGCGCGGACGTCGCGATTCTCAATCCCACCCGGCCCCGCCTGGCGGAGCTGGATGCCCTGTACGGAGGCCGGCTGCGCACGGTCTTCTCCTCGGCGGAGACCGTGGAGCGGGAGGTGGCGGCGGCCCACCTCGTCATCGGCGCCGTGCTCGTTCCCGGCGCGGCGGCCCCGAAGCTCGTCAGCCGGGAGCTGGTGCGGCGCATGACGCCGGGCGCGGTGATCGTGGACATCGCGATCGACCAGGGCGGTTGCTGCGACACGAGCCGGCCCACGACCCACGCACAGCCCACCTACGTGGAGGAGGGCGTCGTCCACTACTGCGTGACCAACATGCCCGGGGCCGTCGCCCGCACCGCGTCCCTGGCGCTCAACAACGCGACGCTGCCCTTCGTGCTGGCGCTGGCGGAGCTGGGCTGGCGGCGCGCGCTGCTGGCCGATGCCGGCCTGCGGCGCGGCCTGAACGTGTGCGCGGGACGCGTCACGCACCCCGCCGTGGCCCAGGCCCTGGGGCTGGAGCTGCTGCCGGCCGAGCAGGTGCTGGAGGGCTAGGACACCCGTTCGCGGCGGATCTTCGCCCCCAGCTTGGCGAGGCGCACGTCGATGGCCTCGTAGCCCCGGTCGATCTGCTGGATGTTCTGGATCTCGCTCGTGCCCTGGGCGCCCAGCGCGGCGATGAGGAGCGCCATGCCGGCGCGGATGTCGGGCGTGGCGATCTGCCCGCCCACGAGCCGCGAGGGCCCGACGACGACCGCGCGGTGCAGGTCGCAGAGCAGGATGCGCGCCCCCATGCTGATCAGGCGGTCCACCCAGAACAGCCGGTTCTCGAACATCTTCTCGAAGATGAGCACGGTGCCGGTGCACTGGGTGGCGACGACGGTCATGATGCTGGTCAGGTCGGAGGGCAACGCGGGCCAGGGGCCGTCGTCGATCTTCGGGATCGCCTCGCCCAGCTCGGGCTGGATCGTCAGCTCCTGCTCCGCGGGCACGCGCAGGTGCGGCCCTTCCTCGACCGTCTCGACGCCCAGGCGCCGGAACATCAGGCGGATCATGCGCAGGTGCTCCAGGCCGGCGTTGCGGATCAGCAGCTCGCCGCGCGTCACGGCGGCCAGGCCGATGAAGGAGCCCACCTCGGTATGGTCGGGCTCCAGCGTGTGCTCCACGCCGTGCAGCCGGGCCGCGCCGTGGATGGTGAGGCGATTGGTGCCGCTGCCCTCGATGTGGGCGCCCATCGCGGCGAGCAATCGGCAGAGGCCCTGCACGTGCGGCTCGCCGGCGGCGTTCTCGATCACCGTCGTGCCCTCGGCTCCGGCGGCGGCCATCAGCGCGTTCTCGGTCGCGGTGACCGAGGCCTCGTCGAGGAAGAGCGCGTCGCCGCGGAAGCGCGCGCCCGGCAGGCTGAAGTGGAACGTGCGGCCGCCCACTTCCTCCTGCCTTGCGCCGAGCCGG
>JBGOTW010000271.1:0-5826 GCA_041476685.1 bacterium
GGACGGGCGGCGGCTCAAGCTCAAGGCGGGCAACATCCGCGGTGTGCGCTCGGAGGGAATGGTGTGCTCGGAGAAGGAGCTGGGCATCAGCGAGGCCCACGAGGGCATCCTGCTCCTGCCGTCCGACGCGCCCAAGGGCCTGCCGCTGGTCGAGTACATCGGCGATCAAGTGTTCGAGTTCGACATCAAGGGCGGATTCGCGCACCTGCTCTGCCTGATGGGGATTGCGCGGGAGACGGCGGCGCTGACCGGCCAGCCGCTCGACCGCAGCGCGCTGGAGCAGGGCCGCGCGGGCAATCCGCGGATCACGCCCCAGCCTTCCTACGTCAAGCTGGAGATCGAGGACCCGGCCACCTGCTCGCGCTTCGTGGCGCTGCTGATCGAGGGGATCACGATCCGGCCGTCGCCGTTCTGGCTGCAGCAGCGCCTGCTGCGCGCCGGAATGCGCCCGATCAACGCCGTCGTGGACGCGACGAATTACGTGATGCTGGAGCTGGGCCAGCCCCTGCACGCCTTCGACTACGACGCGCTGCGGCCGGAGCGGAAGGGCGGGACGCCGCTGATCCGCGTGCGGCGTGCGCGGCCGGGCGAGCGCATGCGCACCCTCGACGGCGTGGAGCGCGCGCTCGATCCGGACATGGTGCTGGTCACCGACGGCGGCGGGCCGGTGTCGCTGGCGGGCATCATGGGCGGGATGGAGAGCGAGATCCAGCCTGCGACGGCGCGCGTGCTGCTGGAGGCGGCGAACTGGGACTTCCTCATCACGCGCCGCACCAGCCAGGTGCTCAAGCTGCGCAGCGAGGCGGGCGACCGCTTCGGCAAGCGCCTCAGCCCGGAGCTGTGTCTGCCGGCGGCGCTGCGGGCGGCCACGCTCATTGCCGAGCTGTGCGGCGGCCGGCTCTACGTCAAGGAAGGGCGCGCCGAGTACGGCGACCTGTACCCGCGCCCGGTCGTGCGCGAGCCGATCGCCCTGCCGCTGGAATTCGTCACGCGGCTGCTGGGCGTGACGATCCCGCGCGCGGAGGTCGTGCGCATCCTGGAGGCGCTCGAGTGCACCGTCGCCGGCCCTGCGGACGGCCCGGTGGCCGGCCCAGCCCCCGAAGCTGCCGCGGGCGCCGGCCTCCTGCGCGTCACGCCGCCGGGCCACCGCATGGATCTGTCCCTGCCGGCGGACCTGGTGGAAGAGGTAGGACGCATCCACGGCTACGACCGGATGCCTCGCACGCTCATCCGCGACGAGCTTCCGCCCCAGCGCGACCAGCGCCTGCTCGACGGCACCGAGCGCGTGCGCGACCTGCTCACCGGCTGCGGCCTGGATGAGATCATCACCTATTCGATCGTCTCCCTGGCCGACGAATCCAAGCTACACCCCGACCTAGCCCCGGTGAATGCGGCGAGCTATCTCTCCGTGCGCAATCCCCTCGACGCGGAACGGGCGCACTTGCGCCGCCGCCTGCTTGCCGCCGCCCTGAACACGGCGCGCGCCAACCTGCGCTTCGGTCCGCGCGTGGCCACGTTCGAGGTCGGCTGCGTGTTCCATCCGCGGCCGGGCCAGGTGCTGCCCGACGAGCCGCGCCGGCTGTGCGTCCTGCTCACCGGACCGCGCCAGCCCGCCACCTGGAACACGGGCAACGCAGGCAATCCGTCGGCCCGCTTCGACTTCTTTGACATCAAGGGCGTTGCGGAGACTCTGCTGACCGGAATGGAGATCGGGCAGGTGGAATGGCGCCAGGGAGAACACGTCTCCTACCACCCCGGCCGCCGCGCCGATATTTGGGCGGACGGGAAGTTGCTGGGCGTGCTGGGCGAGCTGCATCCACGCGTGGCGGCGGCCTTTGACCTGCCGGACGAGGCGCTGTGCGCCCTGGAGTTGGACCTCGATGCGCTGCTGGCCCTGTGGCGGGACAACCGGCAGATGCAGCCGCTATCCACCCATCCGCCCATCTACGAGGACTTGGCGTTCGTCGTGGAGGGAACGCTGCCTGCGGAGCAGATGCGCGCCCTGATCGAGCAGACCGGGCGCCCGCTGCTGCGCGAGGTGCGCCTGTTCGACGTGTACCAGGACGAAAAGCTTGGCGCGGGCAAGAAGAGCCTTGCCTACGCCCTCACCTACCAGGCCGACGACCGCACGCTCACCGATGCGGAGGTGGCCAAGCTGCGCGACAAGATCGTGCGCCGCGTCACACAGACCCTCGGGGCGGTGCTGCGGGCGTAGGGCGATGCGTCGCGGAGTGACACACAATACCGTTCGTGCACGTCGACATCCAGCAGCAGAACCCCCGCCCCCTACGCCGGCTTGAACTTCGGGATCTTCCACTCCGGTCCCGCAGGCTCGAACACGACCTCGAGCGCCATGCCCGCCTGCAAGGTCTTGCCGGATAGGCCGACCAGCCCGGTCAGCAGGCGCGGCCCTTCCTCCAGCTCCACCGTGGCGATCGGATAAGGCGTCTCCGCCGCAAAGGCGGGATGGAACTTCTGATGCACGCGCGCATACGACACGAGGCGGGCGCGGCCGCTTGCCCGCACCCAGGCCGAGCGGGGCGAGCCGCAGCCGTCGCAGCGGCGCCGCGCCACGAAGCGGTGCTTGCCGCAGGCTTCGCAGCGCTGGATCATCAGCCGCCCCTGCTTTGCCCCCTCGAAGAATTCGAGCGAGTCGGACGAGGGCGCGGGAACGGGCTTTTCTGGGACCTTTTTGTCGCCGGTGGGTGCAAGGCTCATGGCATTCCGTAGCTCTTAACAGGAAGTGCGGTCCGCGGTCAGCTTGTCTGGCCCGCAATACTCAAGAGGGGGAGACGAAAACCCTTGGAGGCCCGGTGTTCATGAGGCAGGGAGTCTTCCCGGTACGGAGATTTCCCCACAATGGATTCGTAGCAAGCATCCGCCCGTGTTTCCAGGCTGGCGCGGACGGCACTGGGCTCCGTTCGCCACATTCCGCACAGCGCCCCCGCACTCAACTCAACGCACCTCTCGCAAAGCACGCCGCCAGGATTCATGTGCCGCTTTCCGCACACACGCGGCCCTGGAATCCGCGTCGGATGACGTTTGTCCGAAAAAGATTACATATCTTCCAGCATTCGGGGCGTTCCTGCCCTGACCGCGCCCGGGAGACACAGGACGCGCTTCGACCCGCTACTGGACGCGACCTTAACCTCCTCCGGGCATGCTCCAAGTGTGTCTCTCGCAGGCTCGACATGCTGGTGGACGATGGGTTCGGCGGGACATCGCTGCCGGCGCATGAAGCGACGGTCGCCCCCTTTCGACACCCCGACTTTCCTGACGCGCCCCTGCCTCCCGCACTCACTGAACCGCCCGCCGCGCATGCGCGCACATCCGGACTTTCCGCTTCGACCGTCGGGGTGACCAAGTCCGCTTAGTCCGGCTGGCTGCCCAGGATCAGGCACGAGTGATAGGAGAGAATTCCGCCGTTGCCGCTCACCAGCACGTAGCGCGGATCGGGCAACTGGCGCGCTTCGCCGCCGCACTGGAGCTGGATCACCGCCTCGGAGAGCGGCGTCATGCCCCACATGTAGTAGCCCGAGAGCTGCCCGCCGCCGGTGTTGGTGGGCAGGGAGCCGCCCGGGCCGAGCTTGCCGTCCTGCACGAACGCGCCACCCTCGCCCTTCTTGCAGAATCCGTAATCCTCCAGTGTCACGATCGTGGTGTAGGTGTAGCAGTCGTAGAGCTCGCAGGCGCTGAGGTCCTCGCGGCGGATGCCGGCCATGCGGAACGCGGTCTCCCCGGCGAGCTTGGCGCCCGTGTGGAGCATGGGTTCGCGGCCCGCGTGCATCGTGTCGCCCGGATGACCCTGGCCCATTCCGAGCACGTAGGCGGGCTTCTGCTTCAGGTCGCGCGCGCGCTCGGCGCTGGTGACGATGACGGCTACGCCGCCATTGCTCACCAGGCAGCAGTCGAGCAGGCGCAGCGGCTCGACGATGTAGCGGGAATTCGCATGGTCGGCCAAGGTTATCGGCTCGCGCATCTGCGCCCGCGGGTTCTTGCGAGCCCAGGCGCGGGTGGATACCGCCACGGCCCCGAACTGCTCGCTCGTGGTGCCGTAGAGCTCCATGTGCCGCCGCGCCGCGAGCGCATAGCCGCAGGTGGCCCCGAAGTAGCCCTCGGCGCGCAGCAGGCTGCCGTAGCCCTCCGGCTGGGCGGAGACGCCGCCCCCCTTGTAGGCGTCACCGGCACCCTGGTCCGGCTTGAGGGGTGCATCGGCGAACACGCAGGCCACTGTCGTCGCCATGCCGGCGTGGATGGCCAGGGACGCGAACTGCACCATCGCACCGGCCGTCGAGCCGAAGGCGTTCATGTGGTTGAGCAGGCGCAGGTCCTTGGCGCCCAGGTAATTCTGGAATCCCACCCCAAGGGGGGACTCGTTTCCCGCGTTGATCAGCAGGCCGTCCAGGTCTGCCAGCTTCAGGCCGGAATTGTCCAAGGCGAGATGGATGGCCTCGGCCGCGAAGTCGCTGACCGACCGGTCGTAGATGCGTCCCATGTCGGTCACGCCGACCCCGGCAATGGCGCATTGCCCTTTCAAGCTCATGGTTCGTGCTCGTTGGACGTGAACCCGGGCCTTGTCTGGTGCCTCGGGACAAGCTTTCGCCGCTTGAGGCCTGGAATCGCCTCCCCTGCTTTCGAGCGCATCCTAACACTCCGCCGCACGGGCTTCACGTTCCGGGCCCTTGCGCGGAAAGCGGCGCCGTACGCGGCGGGTGTCGGGTCGGACCCGCTGGGCCGGGACAATGGGAGTCAGACCGCGTGCGCAGCACAGCTTGACATCCCGAAGCGGCCGTCGCTAGCGTGTACGCTTGCCTTGGAGCGCGGTACACTTGTTCTGAAGGGCGTGCGCCGCCTCGGCGGCCGTGCCCGGCTCCCGGGGCGTGTCAGGCTGGGCGACGTAGCCAAGAGGTAAGGCAGAGGTCTGCAAAACCTTCATCACCGGTTCGAATCCGGTCGTCGCCTCTCCTGCGATCCAGCCTCGCGCCGGAAATGGCCTCACAACCCGCACCATTCGTGTTGCACTATGGCCCGCGTTGCCCGGCCTGGGTGGCGGAACTGGTAGACGCAAGGGACTTAAAATCCCTCCCGGCCTAGCCGGTTGTGGGTTCGACCCCCACCCCAGGCATTCCGTAAGATCAACGAGTTATTATATCAAAACGTCCCTTCGGACCTGCCGGCGCGCAGGTCCTTGGCACACTCTTGCGACACTTGGCCGCAACCCATCACCGCTCGTCCACCAACAGCAATCCGGCCTTCCTCGATGGCTACGATCAAACCGTAAATGGCACCATCTCCGTGCAGGTGAGCGATGGCACCGGCCCCAGCACTACCGCCACCCTCGACCTGCCCGCCGGGGAATTCCCGGATACTATGGTGGTCATACCTTGAGATATTGACTCTGATATTTGGAAGGAACCATCGAGCGTTTGCGCGGATTGCTGCTGACTTGATCGCGAATACAGCCCGAGATCACGAGGTGCTCCATCACATCCCCCGTTGTCCAGAGGTGGGCTTGTGGGGGGAGAGGAATCTGTTCGGCAGCTATGCGCAGCGGGTGTGCAAATGAGCCGAAACCGGTTTTTAAACTATTGATAGGAGAAAACTTTATGGAGGCGGCGGAAATCGAACCCGGATCTGAGTGCGGATTCGTCCGTCTCCGCTAGTCAAATATGAGATGACTCAAAACGCAGCGCCAACGCGTGGGATAGAGGCAGTCTCAAAAAAGAACTGTGGACCTTTATCAATAGTTTGAATACTTTAGGGGATCACCTCATGGAAGAGGAGATCCCATGGAACTCACCGATGCGCAGTGGGCCTTGATTGTAC
>JBGOTW010000272.1:0-5815 GCA_041476685.1 bacterium
GGCCGATCAGGAACACGAGGATGTTGTAGACCGGATAGCGCTGCCCCAGGATGTTGGCGCTTCCCAGCGATTGCCACAGCGTCGTCGCGGACAGCGGGTTTCCGCCCCAGAGGAACTTCATCGCGTCTTCCAGCATCAGCAGCGTGCCGAACGTCGCCAGCAGCACGTACTCCTCGGTGCGCTTGTAGAGCGGCCGCAACAGCACCGGTTCCATCACCATGCCGGCCGCGGCCACGACGAGCGCGCCCGCGGGCATCAGCAGGAACAGAACGGCCACCGGCACCCGCCCCGTGGCCGTGCCGACCGCCCACGCCGTCACATAGGCCCCGAGCGCGTACATGGAGCCGTGGGCCATGTTCACGATCCGCATCACGCCATAGATCAGGCTCAGCCCCGCGGCCAGCAGGAACAGCGCCGAAGCGTACTGCAGGGAGTTCAGCACCTGGATAATTAGGAAATCCACCGACATCGTCTCGGATTGGTGTGGGACTTTCGCTTCATGCGAGTGCACAACCGGGCCCGTCATCGGGCGCCTCGCGGCACGCCCCGCCGAGTCTTCCCGGTCTGCTTGCGCAACGGCTCCTGCGCCGGAGCCTTCCCGCGCCCTGCTCCCCTTAGGGGCCGGAGATGTTCAACTGCAACATCCCTACATCGGCTTTGACCGCGTTGTCATCCGCATACACGGTCGTCAGCAGGCGATAGGCGCCTTTCGGCAGGGACTTGGGCAGACTGACGGAAAAGCGTCCGTCTTCCTGCCACTGCGGCCGGCTCGCAGCCACCACCGCGCCGGCGGGCCCGATCAAGACCGCCAGCGCCCGGGGCAAGATGGGCCGGAAGCCTTTGGCCACCCCTTTCCTGAGCGGTGCCCGAATGATCTTGAGGTCCCGGCCGTACCGTACCAGCATTTCCAATTCCGCATCGACCAAGACCCGATCCCCTTGGCGGTGCATCTTGGTGACCCGCGCCACCGCGGGATCCGCGAAGCCGTCGAAGGTTCCGATTCCCACGGCGTACTTGAAGTCCCGGAGCACTTCGAACTTGACGGAATCCGCCGACCATTGCTTTAGCCGATAAGGCCCGTCGGTGACAAGGAAGTGGCCGTGCTCGGCATCGAACGCCCGCAAGGCGGCCCAGCGCCGCGCCACGCCTTCATCGGTGACGGGAGGATCGATCGCCTTTCCGGCCAGCGGGGCCGGACGGAATTTCTCCTTCTCCAATTCCTTGGCGAGGCCGCGCAGCTTGCCCAGCAAGGCCGGATCCCGCACCAGATCGAGCCAGGGGACCGCGCGCCGGGCGGCTTCTTGCTGGGAGAAGGCCGCCATGCCCCGGCTGACGGACTCCTCCATCAGCGCCATCACGTGCCATGGCACCGCGCTCCAGGGGGGGGCCAGCGCGGCCATCTGCCGCGGATCCACCGCCCCGTCGTTGAGATACAGCTCGACGATGTGTGTCGTGCGGGGGACCTTGATGTCCGAAACCAAAAACTCGGTGCGCTCGGTGGCCAGGGGCCGGATGCCCACGACCCGCTCCCGCACGAGCGCGGTGGCCGCTTTCACAGCCGGATCCAGATCGCTGCCCGGCTTGCCCCCCCAGCGGAAGGCGAAGATGTACGGGTACAGGGCGTCCGCCATCTCCATCTCGGTGCCGTCCTGATAGGGCGAGGACAGCACCCGGTAGAGGATCTTGACCGAGCTGCGCTTCCCCGGGCCCACCGGACGGAGCACGCCGGTCCCCAGTTCGGGCAGCACCGCCTCCGCCGGCACCTCGTATCCCTTGGGATCGTTCGCCAGCACCGAGGACGCGGCATCGATGCGATTGGGAATCCAGCTCGCATTGTACGGCAGCATCATGAACGCATCGTCCGCGATGATGGACCACACCAGGCGCCCCGCCGGATCGCCGAATCCCGCGATCGGATTCCATGCCGCCCCGAACCGCGTCGGGACGCCCAGGAACAAGGGGCCGTTCCAGGGATAGTCCTTCAGCTTGACCGTCCGGATGAACACGGGGGAATTCAGGCCCTGGCCCGAGTCCCAGCCGACGTTCTCCACTCCAAAGGAGTAGCTGTCGTTGTAGTATTCGCGCCGTACCGTGTGCCCCACCACGACGCGCGTGCAGGGACGCTCCAGCTCCTGAACCAGCTCGCGCTCCAGGTTGTAGCGCCCCACGAGGTCCTGGGTATCGCCGTGCGAGAGCCGCTCGTACAGGCCGCGCGCCTTGTTCTGCGCCCCGCCGTCTGCGGCGTCGCCGAGCAGCCGCCAGGCACGGAACCAGCCCTCCTTGATCCAGGGCGGACCGACCGTCCCGTCGACGCGGTTGATGGTGGCGCTCATCAGGTCTTCCAGGGGCACTTCGGACAGCTCCGCGTCCCAGCCGCTGTCCGCTGCCGGCCATCCGGCTTGTGCCAGGAATTTACCCAGCGCGCCCGTGACCCGAACCTTCAGGGAACGATCGTAGGCGGCCTTGGAGACGGCCTGCTTCGCCTGCGCGGCGCGATCCGCATGCTCCAGATAGTCGGCATCGAAGGGCGTGATGGGATACGGATGCACGACGAAGGGGGGCGATCCGCCGGACAGCCCCGCGGCGATCTGCACGGCCGCGCGGCAACGCTGCTGCGGCGTCTTCAGGCGCGCGGAACCCGGATTGAAGCTCAGCACGACGTACCCGCCGAGGGAATCGACCTCGTGCAACTGGGGCGGCACGCCGCCCGCGAACGTGGGAGTGGCCCCCACGTAGGCATGCAGCTTGTCGTCCTTCAGGGCCGTCCCGGCAGCGGCCGGGTCCATCGTCTTGAGCGTGATGTCGCTGGGATAGAACGAAGGGTAGTAGCTGAGCTCATGGCCGGCGAGGAGGGCGCCCGGAGCCAGCAGCAATGCGCCCAGGAGCGTTCCCGCCGCGCAGATCCGGGACGACTGGGAACCCGGCGCGGGGCGTGTGCTCCGGCCCGAGCGCCAAGCAGGCGACAAAAGCCCCATGATCGCCACGGCTCCCAATCTGTGACACACGGCGCCCGCACCCCCCGCGGGGAGGGCGAACGCCGCGTTTCGGCCTTCAGTACAATGAAAGCGATGAAGTTTCGGAGTGGGAAGAACCCTGCCCGCGCTGAGCGCAAGCAGGGTCCCGTCCGGAATGATGCCGCCTAGGCCACGATCTTCGACAGGTTAGCCTTCACCCATTCTGGCGTCCAAGTGGCCTTGATCCAATTGTACGTCGCGGTCGAATCGTTGTTGTTGGCTTCGCCCGGCTTCGGCCAGCCCGGGGGCGACGTGAGGTTCTTGATCGGGATCGTGATGATGGAGCCCGTTTCCCAGATCGGGAATTCGTACTGGGCCGTGTTCTTGCTGAATCCCGTGATCGCTTCCTTGTACGCTTGGTGATTGTCCTTGCGCATGTAGATGTGACCGGCGGGCCCGTTCATCTCGGCCGTTTCCAGCTGGGCGATGATGGCATCGACTTCCGGCCAGCCTCCCCCGCTTGCCTTGCTCGCCCGCTCGACGGCGGCCTGGTACATCATCAGGGCGACGTACGCGCCTTCCGCCTGGAAGTTCGGATACTCGTTCCAGCGCGCATGGTATTTCTTCACGAATTCCGCGTTCAGCGCCTGGGTGTTTTTCGGGGCGTGCGTGAAGTGGTAGTTCGAGTGGACGCCCGCGACGGCGCCTTCCGGGTGATCCTTGCCGATCGCGTGCGGAGCGACCCCGAAGGCCAGGGTGGTCGCCAGCTTCATCTTGTCGAACATGCCGTAGCCGATGGCCTGCTTGTACATCGCGACATAGTCGCCGCCCCAGACCGAGCTGAACAGCATGTCCGGCTTGGCCGACATGGACTTCGAGATGTGGGCCGCGAAGTCCGTCGTGCCCAGCTTCGGCCAGGACTCGGACACCACTTCGATGCCGCCCACCAGCTTCTCCATCACGATGTTGAAGTGGTCGAACGCGTTGCGGCCGTAGGAATAGTCCGGGTGGATATGCGCGATCTTCTTGGGGTTCTTCCAGCGCTTGACCGCGCCGATGGCGGCTGTCGCGCCGTCCGCCGACTGGATGTTGGTCATGCGGAAGATGAAGTGCGGGTTGGTCACCGCCTTGTCGAACAGGAAGTCGGTGCAGCCGTCGGTGAACAGGGTCAACAGCTTCAGTTCCTCCGCGACGGGGCCCAGCGCCGGCGTGTTGCCGCTCGAGATGACGCCGGTGAAGAGGTCGATCTTCTCCGACAGCTTGAGCCGCCGCATCTCCTTCACGTTGGCGTCGGTGCCCGCGTTCTCGTCGGCCTTGAACGTCTCGATCTTCCGCTTGCCGAGCAGGCCGCCCTGGGCGTTGATCTCCTCGGCGGCGAGGGTGTGGCCCTTGAACGATGGTTCACCGAGCACCGCGGCGGCGCCCGTGAAGAAGGTCATGTGGGCGATCTTGAACGGCGTGTCCGGGATATTGCCCTTGGGCTGCGCGTGCGCCTGGCTGACCAGCGGCACGGCGGCCAGGGGCACGCCCGCGGCGGCAGCGGCGCCGGCGGCGGCGGTGCCGACCGTCACGCCCAGACGGGCCAGGAAGTCTCGACGGCTCACCTCTTGCGTCATGGTTCTGCCCTCCTCATTGGGGGACGATGGGGGACCTTCGCGGGACCGCGCGGATCATTCGCCGTAATACTGCCCTAGCAACTACGGCAACCGCAAGAAGTTCCCCCGCCGGTCGCGTCACCTCTATAATCGGCTCCGGCGGGCCATGCAGGGGATCGGGCGGGTCCTGGCGGGGATCGGACGGGCGCTGCGCGCGCGGTGGGGCGTCTTCGCCGCGGTGGGGGCGCTCGTCCTGGTGCTCGACATCCTGGTGCCGGTCCTGGTGCTCTCGGTCGCCCGCAAGCCCGTCGACTACTTCACGGTCAACCCCTGGCTGCCGAACCTCCCCGGCTACCTGACCTCGGGCAAGGGACCGCTCGCCGAGCGGCTCGAGCGGGCCTGGGACCTGGCGCTCTTCTGGTTCTCGGCCAACGGCATCTTCGGCATCGACTGGGGGTTCGCGGTGACCGCGGCGGACCTCGCGCGGTTCGGCCTCATGGCCGCGCTGATCGGCGCCTACTTCGCTCTCTGGGTCCACCGGCGCGACCGGACGGGCCCAGCCGCCGGCTGGCGGCCCCGCCTGGGCCAGCAGGGCGGGATGCTGGGCGCGGTGGGGAGCGTCTGCGGCCTCGCCACGGGGGGCTGCACGGTCATGGGCTGCGGAGCGCCCGTCATCCCGGTGGTCGGCCTGGCCTTCGTGGGACTGTCGAGCACCACGCTCACCTGGCTCTCGCAGCTCTCGACCTTCGCCACCGCCGCGGTGATCGGCGGGATGGCGCTGGGAGTGCTCTACCTGGCGTGGCGCGTCGGCGGCGCCCCCCTCACGCCGAACCCCCTCTCCCCTCCGGGGAGAGGGCCGGGGTGAGGGGCGCTCGCTCTGATCTTTGTATTCGCTCGCCTCGCCTTCGGCTGCGGCTCGCCCGGCTATCGCCCCTTGAAGTGGGGCTCGCGCTTCTCCACGAAGGCGCGGGCGGCCTCGCGATGGTCCTCGGTCATCCCGGTGCGCGTGTGGTGCCACGCCTCCAGATCGAGCATCTCCTTGAGGGAGGCGCTCTCCGCCGCGTTCATGTTCCGCTTCATGTAGCGGTAGGCGACGCGCGGCCCGCGGGCCAGGCGCGAGGCCAGCGCCATCGTCTCTTCCTCGAGCCGCGCGTCGGGTACCACGCGGTTGACCAGACCCAGCGCGAGCGCCTGCTGGGCGTCCAGCAGATCGGCCGTGAAGTACAGCTCGCGGGCCTTGGCGGTGCCCACGAGCTGGGTCAGATA
>JBGOTW010000273.1:0-5761 GCA_041476685.1 bacterium
GCATCTATGCCGGCATGCACAAACCCGCATTCGTCTTCGACGGGCGCAACCTGCTCGACCACGAGGAATTGTTCCGGCTCGGCTTCAACGTCGTGCCCATCGGCAAGGCCCCGCGCCTGCATTTCTAGGGACGGCACCGGGCCCGGCGGGCGGCGGCCGCTCAGATCGCCGGCTACAGCCTGCGCAGGGAGATTTCCTTCAGGACAAACGTCTGGCCGGGAGTGTCCCCGAGGTCCAGCCGTATGGAGGTCAGCTTTTCGGGCGCTGTTACCGGAATATAGACCTCGTTCCGGCCCTTGATCATATGGAAAAGAACGGTATCTGATTCCGAATCCGAAGGTCGGTCCGTCCGGCGAAAGAATATCTGCATGTCTGTGTCTTCGGAAGTCATCACGATGACCCTGAGCACATGCGGACCACCGTCCAGCCTCGGCACAGCCTTGCCCAGAAGGAACAGATCGTTGCCCGAAGCCATCAGTGCCAGCCCGCTATCGGTCTGCGACCCCTCGCCCTGGTTGATGCTGGCCCATTCACCGGCCGGCTGACCGGGAGCCGGCCAAAGTGTCTTTGTCGAAGCCGCGAATTTGCCCTTCAGGCTCGCATTGATGACCGTGTCGCTATCCGGCTTGATGCTTGGCCAAAAATAGACTCCGGCTGCCACCACGATGACGACGATCGCGACGGCAAAGACGAGAAGCTTCTGCCTGGTCATGAGGAACTCCGTGCTGGTTGTTTGAGAGCTATGCTGCCGGCAGCGTCCGCTGCATGCGCCGCTCCAAGATGATGCCTGATTTCAGCGTGCGGTTCGCCCTTCGGATGGCCGTGGTTCGGCGTCAATTCCGCAAGGGGTATGCGTGGGCGATTTCATGTGCGCCCGGCTGCGCACGGCTCTTTCTCAGAACCGCCACCATCTCGTCCGCGAGGCTGACGAATAGCTCGATTTTGACGGGTAGATTCTGCGCGCAGTATTGCAACACCGGCTCGAAATCCGCCGGGGCCCAATTGTGATAGCGGATGCGCGGGTTTGCTTGAACCAATTGGTTGACACGCGCGCGGACTTTCTCCGGGGAATCGTATTGGATTCCGGCGCTGGGCTCGACCAGGCGCACCCATTCCTCGTGGTGAAAGTTCCGGGAGACCGCCGCTCCTTGGACGTGATCGGCGACGATGTGCTCGAGCGTCGTGGAAACCCGGTCCCGGTCTTCGTTGCCGCGCTTGTCGGGCACGGCCAGATAGATGATTCCGTCTTCCTTCAGCACGCGCAGAAAGCCGTCCAGCGTCCGGAGCGGGTCTTCGCAGTGAACCAGGAAGCGATTGGCCACGATGAAGTCGAGGCTGTGGTCCGGTAACGCGGTCCATGCCTCGCCGCGCTCGCCGCCCTCCGTATCGAGGAGGCGGATTTCTGCCGGTACGGGAGCGCGCGCACGACGCATGTCCTCAGACGTGCAATCCACAACCTTCACGGACACGGAGGGAAGAAGCGGCGGGGGGGCGTCCGTAACGTCCACCTCGATTCCCGCGCCCGACAGGAATCTCTCCGCAACCGCCTGGCGGGGGGTTCGTCCCTCGCTCGAGGCAAAGTCTCCCGCCCGTCGAGGCTCGGACAGCAGCATGTGGGCCAGCCGGGAATGCCTCGCGGGGGCCAGGGTGCGGGCGACGCCCTGGGGTTCCGGCACCAGGCGCTCCCACCACGCCGATCTTTCGGCCGCCTGGGCAGCCAGCGTATGGTGCGCGAAGACATCGCGGGAGGCTTGCTCCTGCAGGCTCGCGCGCAATGGGGCATCGAGGATCGCCCGCGTCAACGCCTCGCTCCAGCCGCCTTTCTCGTAGGGCACAAGCAGTCCGGTCTCGTTGTTGCGCACCACGCGCCGAAATTCGTCGATATCGGAATAGATGCCGGCCAGACCCAATCCGGCGTAGTCGAGGTACTTGAGGTAGCTCTTGCACCGATTGAACGGATTGAGCTCCAGCGGGGCGATGCCGATGTCCCAACGGGCTTGTCCGGCCAGCCAGTGGACAAAGGCCGGGTAGGAACCTCCCGCGGAACCGGGCGCTGCGAGTTTTCGAAACCCCTTGTGCTTGAATCCGCCGGGCATGCACCCGATGAAGTCCATTTCCACTCGCCCGCCGAATTTATCCGCGACTCGCTTCAAGTCCGACTCGATCATGCGCAAGTCGCCATCGTGGGTGGAATTCCCCATGAACAACACCCGCACACGCGCGCGTTTCTCCCGGGTGGCCGGATGCCGGGGCGGGAGCAGGCGCTCATCCAGGGCATTGGGCACGACCTGGATTTGCCGGGCGAGCCCGGCGAATGCCTTGCGCAGCCCCTCCGCGGGCACGGTTACCCAATCCGCCCCGGCGATACATTCGCCCAGCAGCGGGGCCAGACCTGCATAGTAATCACGTTCCGCATGATCGGCCGGCAAGTCGGTCAAGAGATCGTCAATGTCGTAGACGACCTGGGCTCCGATCTTCCGGCAATGCTCCAGGGCCCAGTACAGGTTGTCGCTGGAACCGATGGATAACCGGTTGATGACCATGACGTCGAAGCGGTAGTGCCGGATGTCCTCAGGCAGGACAAACCGCACTTCCAGCCGTCTCCGCAGCGCGGGATGCGTCAGCGGAAGCAGCAGCCGGATGTAGCCGCAGGCATCCACGCGCTGCCAAGGATCCGCGCTCGGATCGTCCTGCGGCGAGGTCGGAATGACGAGCACCACGCCGATCTTGCGCTCCGTGGGCTCACGCTCCGGCAAGGGGTGCCTCCTGATTTCGATCGAGGTAGCGGGATTCATAGAATTCCCGTCCGCTCACCGTTGCCACGCCTGGCCCGGGGACCGACGGTGGGGGAACGGGCGGCGTATCCGCCTGGAAGTTCTCGCTTCTGATCCGGGTGAAGAACTCCACCACCTGGGGCGTCTGCAGGTCCCACGGCATTTGCCAACTCCAGGGCCGGCCGGCCACCCGCTCTGGGAAGCTGCCCAGGTTGGGCACGACGACGGGCAGCCCTGCGGTCTTGGCTTCGCTCAGCGTAAAAGAAAAGGTCTCCGGGCATTGCACCGGAAACCACACCACATCGGGGGCAAGTCTGCCCAGGATGGCGGGAAGATCGTCCTTGCGGTACGGGCCGGTGATCTTCTGCACCCCCCATTTTCGCAAACGTACCACGGTCTCCGGACTGGCTCTCCCGATCACCATGAATTCCAGGGGGGCCTGGGTCTCCCGTGCGCGCTGGGCGGCGGCGATGACCCGGGCGATCCCTTTCAAGGCTACCATTTCTCCCAGCACCGCGATGCGCAACGGGCGGTTGGCCGTCACCCGGCGCGGTCGCGCCACCTCGGGATAAGGCAACGCTTCGAGATGGGGCACGACGACTAGGTTGGCCTGCGGGTGATACCGGCCGATGCGCCGGGCCACGTCCGCGCTCGGGCAGAGCACCCGCTCCGCATCCTGGAACAGCCAGGCATGCTTGGCGCGCCAGGAGTCGATGTCATTTGCGCCAAAGGCGGGCCGCTCGGCAATGCAAGCGTTGCAGGAGGACTCCCGTGGCTCGCCGCAGTATTCGTGATCCGGGCTCACCATATTGATGAGCGGGCACACCGAAAAATAGTCGTGAACCGTGAAGTCGAGCGGGACGCCCAGGTCGATGACCAGCCCGCGGACATCGATCGGATATCCCAGCACATGATGCACATGCACCCGGGCCAGGCCGAAGGCGCTCAGCATCTTCACCAGCAGATCGTAGTCCCAGGGCATGCTGAAGCGCAGATTGACCGGATCTTCCGCCTCTCCGCCGCGCAGCAACAAGCCACCCTCGAACGGCACGAGCGTCAGGATCCTGGCTCGCCCCTTCAGCACCGCGGCGACTTCGCCGGCATGCTGCTCCGTTCCCCCTCCCAGGCTGTGCAGGATCTGCAACACGACCGGCAGCGGCCCCAGCCGGAATCGCATCACCGTCGCGGCGATGCGCAACGGCTTGGCGGGGTCCTCCCGCACGTGTTTGCTCACCACTTCCGTGTAGGTAGGATGCAGCGCCAGCAGCTTCTGCATGGCGCGATCCTTGACCTCCTGCGCCGCTGCGCCGAAACTCACCTCGCCGCAATGGAACACGAATGTATCCGCCGCCAGCAGATGCCTCCAGTGCGCGTTGGCCGCCCGCATGCAAAAATCGTTTTCCTCGCCATAGCCGCGCCCGAACGTTTCCGCGTCGAACAAGCCGACCTGGTCCAGACACTCGCGGCGGATGTACATGCAGAAGCCTACCGCCGTGGGGATGTCCACGGAGCGCCCGAAGTTGGCCTGGCGGCAGGCCAGGTCCAGGCTCTGCAGCGTCTCGCCGGCGGGCAAGCTCGGCCCCCCCGGCAGGGAAGGATAGCTGCAAATGGTGGCGTTATTGGAGAACGGCGTGACGGTCCCGATGCGCGGGGCGGCGTACGCGTGAACGACGAGCCGGTCTATCCACTCGTCGGCGACTTCGGTGTCGCTGTTCAGCAGGATCACATCGTCCGCGGGCCGCGCTGACATGCCGCGGTTGACGGTCTGGACGAAGCCCAGATTCGCATCGTTGGTCAGCAATTCGAATCGCCCCGCGGCCGCCTGTTCCTCCAGCGTGCGGGTCAAGGCCTTGTCGGGGCTCTTGTCGTTGATCACCAGCACGTGCGCGCGCGTAACGTTGCTGGCGGCCAGCACGCTATCCAGGCAGCGCCGGGTTTCCTCGAATCCGCGGTAGACCGGCACGATCACCGTGACCGGGACCTGGGGCAGCAGCCCGAGACGGGGCTCGGCCAGGGGCAGGCTCTTGGCCAGCAAGCGGCGCTGCGGAGTATCGCGTACCGCCGACGGGTCCGCCCAATACGCTGTCCAGTCTTGCTCCTCCCCCGACGAGAGGTAATGCGCCAGCGGATCGAGTCCGCTTTGGACCGCTTCCGGGTACTGCTCCAGGTAGGCTGCCGTATCGAACTGCGGGTGGGGGTTGCGCCCTTCTTTCCAGCCGTGGAGCAGATAATGGACGAGGGGATTGAGTCCCGTCTGGGCTACTTCCGGGTTGTGCTTCAGATAGTAGGCGGTATCGAACAGGGGCATTGGACTGCGCCCCTCCGCCGCGCCGGACTCCACAAAGTGCCTGAGCGGGTTGACAAGAGCCTCCGCCACATCTGGATAGCGGCGCAGGTAGTAGGTCGAGTCGAAGACGGGCATGGGCTTTCGGCCCTCCCATGCGCCCTGGACGATGTATTGCGCCAGCGGGTTGATGCCTGATTCGGCCACGTCCGGGTTCTGCTCCAGGTAATAGGACGTATGGAACAATGGGTGCGGATCGCGCCCCTCCGCCGCACCGGATTCCACATAGTGCCGCACCGGGTCGATTCCCTGCTCGATCACATCCGGACTTTTTTGCAGGTAATAGCCATCATCGAACAGGCCGCTGGCGCGGATGATCCGTTCTTCCCGCAGCCGCCGGAGCTGAGCGCGCAACCGGCCGCGCAGCAGCCCATACGCCAGCTCAAACGGCAGCATGGCCGGGGAGCGACGCACGCGGTTTGCGATGCGTCTGGGCGACAAGCGCGCACGCAGTCCCGCCGGACGGAGAATCTTGAGCAGGGAGTGGATGACGAGCCGCTTTTCCGCGCTATCCATGGCGTGCGCGGCAACGAGCGCTTGCTGCTGCGCCAGGGCCAGCTTGATTGCGGCAATCTCTTTCCGCAGCGCGGCAAGCCGTCCATCTTTTTCCGAGACGGCCGCGCGGAAGTCCCCCGCCTGCGCC
>JBGOTW010000274.1:0-5735 GCA_041476685.1 bacterium
AGCGCACGGCCGAATCGACACGACCGAGGACTTTGCGGTTGCCCTGCGGGGAGCGGCCCGCCTACTTGCGCGCCGCCTGCTTGCCAACAGCTTCCGCCTGCGCCTGGCCCGGCGGCCGCACCCGATCCAGGAACTCGGTGAACGGGTTGTCGATCAGGCGCGGCCCCACGTCCTGCTCCAGCGTCAGGATGGACTCGGGATGGAACTGGAAGCTGGCGATGGGCAGGATGCCCGCAGCCACGGCGCGGTTGACCCCGCGCCACGGTGCTGCATTCGGCGCGGTGGACCCCGCGCCACGGTGCTTGCTGCGGCGCGGCTGGCGCCTACATGCGCTTCGCCAGGCGCGGGTCCAACGTGTCGCGCAGGCCGTCGCCCAGCAGGTTGATGCCGAGCACCGTCAGCCCCAGGCAGATGCCGGGAAAGAGCAGGATCCAGAAGCCGAGCTGAATGTAGACGCGCCCCTCGGCCATGATGTTTCCCCAGCTCGGGATTTCCGGCGGCGTGCCCGCGCCGAGGAAGCTCAGGTACGCCTCGAAGATCACGGCGGACGCGCAAATGTAGGTGCCTTGCACGATGAGCGGGGTCAGGGTGTTCGGGAGGATGTGGCGCAGGACGACGCGGAAGAAGCCCGCGCCCAGGGCATGGGCGGCTTCCACATAGACGTTTTCCCGGATCGTCAGCACGAGGCCCCGCACGAGGCGCACCACGCGCGGAATCTCGGGCAGCGTGATCGCCACGACGACGCTGGTCACGCTGGCGCGCGATAGGGCCATCAGGGCGATGGCCAGCAGGATCGAGGGGATCGCCATGATGCCGTCCATGATGCGCATCACGATGCCGTCGATGAGCCGGCTGTAGCCGCTGACGACTCCGATGAGCAGGCCAATGCTGGTGCTGAGCAGCGCCACGCTCAGGCCCACGACGAGCGAGATGCGGCTGCCGTAGAGCGTGCGGCTGTAGACGTCCCGGCCCAGCATGTCGGTGCCGAACCAGTGCTCCCCGGACGGTCCGCGCAGGCGCTCGATGGGGCTGATGTTGAGCGGATCGGTCGTGCCGAGCACGGGGGCGAAGCTTCCGGCCAGCACCATCAGCAGGATCAGGGCGCCGCCCGCCACCATCGTCGGATGGCGGCGCAGCAGGCGGCGGGTGCGCGAGCCCCGGCGCGGCAGCGCCACTGCGGCGGCTTGGGAGTCTGCGGACAGCATGGCGTCACCGGATGTGGAAGCGTCCGCTCCGGACGGCTGCGCCCGGCCGGGTTCCATGCGCCCCTAGTAGCGGATCCGCGGATCCAGGAACGTGTACGAGAGATCCACCAGCAGGTTGACCAGCACGTACACAGCGGAAAACACCAGGATGATGCCCTGGATCACCGGGTAATCCCGGTGCAGGATCGAGTCCACCGTCAGCCGCCCCAGTCCCGGAATGGCAAACACACTCTCGGTCACGACGACGCCCCCGATCAGCAGCGCCACCCCGATCCCGATGATGGTCACGATGGGCACGGACGCGTTCTTGAGCGCGTGGTGCCACAGGACGCGCTGCTCTCCGACACCCTTTGCGTGCGCCGTGCGGATGTAGTCCTGGCTCAGCACCTCCAGCACGCTGGCCCGGGTGATGCGCGCGATCAGCGCCATGTACACCGTCCCCAGGGTCAGGCTGGGCAGCACCATGTGCTCCAGGAACGGCAGGAACCCCACCGTCGGGCTGACGAAGCCCTGCACCGGCAGCCACTGCAGCTTGACCGAGAAGCTGTAGATGAAAAGGAAGCCCAGCCAGAACACGGGCAGCGAGAAGCCCAGCACGGCAAAGAGCATCACGGCGCGGTCCACCCAGGTCCCGGCCTTCCACGCGGCCAGCACGCCCAGGGGCACCGCCAGGCCCACCGCGACCAGCAGCGTCGTCAGGCTCAGCATCAGCGTGGGCTCGATGCGCTGGCCGATCAGGTGCGTGACGGGCAGCCTGGAATAGATGCTGGTGCCCAGGTCGCCGGCGGCCAGGCTGCCGGTCCAGATGCCCAGCTGAACCAGGATGGGCTTGTCGAGTCCAAGCGCCACGCGGATCCGCGCGATGTCCTCGCTGGTCGCGTTGTCCCCGGCAATCAGGGCCGCCGGATCCCCCGGCGCGATCCGCAGCAGGGCGAACACGAATACCGTCACCACCACCATGACCGGGATGGTCGCCAGGATGCGCCGGATCAGGTAATTGCGCATGAGCCGTGCTCTGTCGCCCGGGCGGCTATTGCTGCTTGAGATTCCAGAACACCGGCACCGGTGAGATCACTACGCCGCCCAAACCGCGGAAGGCGGCGGGCTGCGTGTACTGCCCCAGCGGAACGTAGGCACCCGCCTCATAGGCCTGCTTCTGCACTTCCGCGGCGAGCATCCTGGAGCGGGCGGGGTCGGTGGCGCGTGTCCAGCGGTCCTGGAGATCGGCCATCTTCGGATCGCAGTACCAGCCGAACGCGCCCTTGTCGCAGTAAGGGTTGATATGGATGTTCGTCAGCGGCGTCATCAAGTCCACGGCGGTGGCGGCCGTGATGACGATGTTCCAGCCGCCCTCGCTGACCGGCTTCTTCTCCACCCGCCGCGTCAGCACGGTGCTCCAGTCCATCGCCTGCACTTCCACGTTCAAGCCGCCCTTGCGCAGCATCGGAACGACGCCGCCCACCTCGCTGTGCAGCACGTTCAGGTCCGTCGGGTCCAGCAGCACGACCTTTTCGCCGGCGTAGCCGCCTTCCTTGAGCAGTTGCCTGGACTTGTCGAAGTCCTGGCGGACGTTCTCGACGCCCAGGGTGCTCGCGTAGGGCGTGCCGCAGATGAAGATCGCGTTGCAGACCTTGAAGTACTGGGGATCCCCCACCACCAGGCGCATCACGTCTGCCTGGTTGATCATGTAGAAGACGGCCTGGCGGTTCTTGACGTTGTTGAAGGGCGGAACCAGGTGGTTGAAGCGCAGCGTGCCCTGCAGGCCCGCCGTGTCCACCAGCAGCACCTGGACCTTGGGATTACTGCGCAGGATCGGGAGCAGGTCCACTGGCGGCGCTTCCAGCACGTCCAGCTCGCCCGCGTTCAGCGCCGCGACGGCGGTGTTGTGATCCGGCAGATAGACCCACTCGACCCGGTCCACGTATACGCGCTTGCCGCCCGCCAGTCCGCTCGGAGGCTCGTCGCGCGGAACGTATTGGGCGAATTTCGCGTACACCGCCTTCACGCCCGGCTGGAATTCCTCCTTCACGAACTGGAAGGGCCCCGAGCCTGTGTAGTCCTCGATCTGCTTCTGGGGGTCGGTGTTGGCGACCCGTTCGGGCATCATGAACAGCGGATTGCCGCTGGCTTTCGCCAGCGACTCCAGCACCAGGCCGAAGGGCTCCTTCAGCGCCAGCACGAGGGTAGCGTCGCCCCTGGCCTCCAGGGAGCGCAGGAAGGTCGTCAGCTTGATGCCCATCGTGTCCCTCGCGGCCCAGCGCCGGATGGAGGCCACGCAGTCCTTCGCCGTCACCGGCGTGCCGTCGTGCCACGTCAGCCCCGGGCGCAGGGTGAACGTGTACGTCAGCCCGTCCGCGCTCGCGCTCCACTTGTCCACCATCTGCGGCCGGGGCCTGAAGTCCTTGTCCATGGCGAAGAGCTGGTCGTAGATCATGTAGCCATGGTTGCGCGTGATGTAGGCGGTGGTCCAGACCGGATCGAGCACCCGCAAGCCGGCGTGGGGGACGAACTTGAGCGTGCCTCCCTGGGCGCGCGTCTCGCTTGGCGCGCCAGCCAGGCACAGCAGCCCAGCCAGCAGCACCGCCGCGCCGCGCAGCCGCCCTGTCCGGCGGACGGTGTGAAGGTGCATCTCGCGAATGGGCGACGCTCCGAACATGGCAGCCTCCTTGGAAGACGATCCTCGCTGCGATCCCCTGGGCATTGGCGCGAGCGCGCCGATCAGGGTCGGGCAGACCCCCCTCATCGCACCGGCGAGCAGCTATGGCAAGGGGCAGCCGCCTGGGCTGCACATTGTCGCGGCGGCGAGTCGGGCGCGGCCGGATTCGCGTCACGATTTCCGCCGTCCGCCCGGCCTCATCGCTCCACAGTCCTCACAGCTGCACAGTCCTCACAGCTCCACCATCCCCCCGCCCGCGGACCGCAGCACCAGGTCCAGCGCGGAGGCCAGCGCCCGGCCGGCCTCGTCCGGGTGCTCCATCGGGAAGGTGTGCGTTCCCCGCACCGTCATCACGACCGAGATCGGGATCAGCGCGGCCAGTTCGGCCAGGCCCTGCGCGTCCACGGGGACGGACTCCCTCCCGCGAATGAACACGGCCGGCTGCCGGATGCGCTCGGCCCAGCGAAACAGCTCCAATTCCGGCGGCGTGAGGTAGATGCGCGCTTCGAGCCAGGGCGGACAGGCCAGCCCCACGCCTCCCTCCGGCAGGTCCGCCAGCCCCGTCTCCACGAAGGCGGCAAACGGCGCGGCCGCCCAAGCCGCGTAGCTGCCGCGCTTCCGCAGCCATTCCGCCGCCTCGGCCCGGCTGGTCCAGCGGTCCCGCCGCTCCGCCGCGCGCTGGATGAATTCCCGCCGGGGTCCGCTGGCGAGGGAAGGCCAGGGCGCGTTGCGCGGTCCCCGCACGAGCGGCTCCAGCAGCAGCAGCCCCGCCACCAGTTCGGGATGCTCGGCCGCCAGACGGAGCGACAGCGTCGCGCCGTAGGAGTGACCCGCCAGGATCGCCGGCGCCGCGCAACGCTCCCGCAGGTAGGCCACCAGGTCCGCGTAGGGACCCTCCCAGTCCGGGAACACGGAGGGAACGTCGCTGCCCCCGTGGCCCCGCAGGTTGATGCCGTGCACCCGCACCCGTTCTGCCAGGGGCGCAAGAATGGGCGCGTAGCATTGCGCGGTGAAGCCGTTGCCGTGGGTGAACACCAGGTCGCGGCCGCTCTCGCCCCAGGATTCCCCGCGCAGGGTCAGGCCTGCGGGGGTGCGAAAGATGACGGGCACGGGAGAGGGGGCCACTGGCGGAGGAGGGGCGCTACCGGAAGTCGGAGACGTTCAGGGATTCGGTCTTGCCGTCGCTGAGCGTGTACTGGAATTGGCCACCGTCCAGCCACGTCAGCTTGATCGTCGGCAGGGCGTTGAAGATCGTGCGGCCCAGGTGGTGAACGGCGCCGGTATCGGGATTGAGCCAGTGCAGCCGGATTCCGTAGGCGCCCGCGGGCGCGGAGGGTTCGCTCGGGGCTCCGGGGGCCCCGGGGCTCGTGGAAGCCGCCGGAGCTGCCGGAGCCGCCCCGGGCGAGACCCCGACGTGAAAGAACAGGATCCCCTTCGCTCCGATCGTCAGGCCGTCGGCCGTGCGCGACGTGGCCAGCAGGTCCGTGATGGCCGTATCGGTGACGCGGAAGAACTTCTTGTAGCCCTGGCCATCGAAGCCTGCGGTCACGTACTGGTAGCCCTTGGCCGGCTCGCTGATGCGCGGCGCCGTGTCGCCAGAAAGAGTGTGCACGCCTACCGTGCGCTTGCCGTCGCTGCTCCGGGCGAGATACAGCAGGCGCCCGCGCGGGGCGATCGGCGCCGCGCCCAGCAGCGTCTGCCCGGGCAGCGTAAAGAGCAGCGTGCCGTCCAGGTACACGCCGTTGCCGGAACGGTTCTCCGGGAAGATCTGGTAGGGACCGGAGGAGATCAGGCCGCGATGGGATGCGCCCGTCGCGAAAGGCTCGGCGGCATGAATGGCTGCCGGCGCCGCAAGCAGGGAAGCCAGCGCCAGG
>JBGOTW010000275.1:0-5720 GCA_041476685.1 bacterium
ATTCCCCTGTTAGGCAAGTTCCTCTGCTATGCCATCGTCGCGCTGGCGATGGATCTGATTTGGGGCTACACGGGCATTCTCAGCCTCGGGCATGGCGTGTTTTTCGCCCTGGGCGGGTACTGCATGGGCATGCACCTGATGAGGACCATCGGAAAGGCGGGCGTCTATCGCAGCGACTTGCCGGACTTCATGGTGTTTCTTGACTGGAAGGAACTCCCGTGGTTCTGGCACGGCTTCGACCACTTCTGGTTTGCCGTGCTGATGGTCCTGCTCGTGCCGACCGCCCTGGCCTACGTGTTCGGATTCTTGGCCTTCCGGTCGCGGATCAAGGGAGTCTATTTTTCGATTATTACGCAGGCGATGACTTTCGCGTTGATGCTGCTCTTCTTCCGCAACAACACCGGGCTTGGGGGCAACAACGGCCTTACGGACTTCAAGCGGTTGCTGGGCTTTGATCTGCATGCGCCGTCCACTCGCATCGCGATGTATCTGATCTCGGCGGGAATCCTGCTGTTGGCTTACCTCTCCTGCCGGTACATCGTGACCAGCCGGGCGGGCCGGGTTCTGATGGCCATCCGGGACGCCGAGGAACGGGTGATGTTCTCCGGATACAATCCGCTGAACTACAAGCTGGCGGTGTGGACCTGGTCGGCCCTGCTGTGCGGCGTTGCGGGGGCGCTCTACGTTCCGCAGGTGGGCATCATCAATCCGAGCGAACTGCAGCCGTCCAATTCGATTGAAATGGCGATCTGGGTCGCCGTCGGAGGACGGGGGACGCTGGCGGGTCCTATTCTGGGCGCGTTCATTGTCAATGGGGCGAAGAGCTATCTTACCGTGGCCTACCCGGAAGCCTGGCTATTCATTCTCGGCGCCATCTTCATCGGAGTGACGTTGTTTCTTCCCAAGGGGCTGCTGAGCCTTGGCGAGAGGATCCGCGCGCTGAAGAGCTTCGGAGCCAGGCGGCTGCAAGCCGGGAGAACAGCGCACCAGGCCGGAAGAACCGCACCGTGATGGGCCGTGGATCACAGTGGAGAGAAAAGTCATGACCACACCCGCTGCCGAGTTCGAGTCGCCTTCGGGCACGATGTCGCCCGGCCATCCGGTGCCGGAAGGCGTGGACACGAGCCATGGTGTCATCCTGTACGTTGAAGACGTCACGGTAAGCTTTGACGGCTTCAAGGCGCTGAACGGCCTGACCCTGTACATCGACGAAGGCGAACTGCGCTGCGTGATCGGCCCCAATGGCGCGGGAAAGTCCACCTTGATCGATGTCATCACTGGCAAGACGCGCCCGGACAAAGGAAGCGTGTACTTCGGGCAAACCCTGGACCTGACAAAGCTCCCGGAATTCCGTATCGCCCAGGAGGGCATCGGGAGGAAGTTTCAGCGGCCCACGATATTTCCAGCCCATAGCGTGTTGGAGAATGTCGAACTGACGCTCAATGCGGAAAAACGGGTGCGCAACACGCTATTCGGCCAGTTGAGCGGCGAGCAGCGCGATGCGATTCACGCCGTCCTGGAGACCGTGGGGCTGCTGGCTGAGCGCGGCCGGATTGCCGGAACGCTGTCCCATGGGCAGAAGCAGTGGCTGGAAATCGGCATGCTCCTGACCCAGGAGCCGCGCCTGCTGCTGGTGGACGAGCCTGTATCGGGCATGGGGCCACAGGAAACGGAGAAGACCGCCGAGCTGCTTGCCTCATTGGCGGGGAAGCACTCGGTCGTGGTCGTGGAGCACGACATGGATTTCGTGCGCCGCATCGCGCGGAAAGTGACCGTGCTGCACGAGGGAGCGGTGCTTGCCGAGGGCACCATGGAAGAGGTGCAGAACGATCCCCGCGTGATTGACGTGTATCTGGGAGCATGAGCCATGCTGGAGGTGCGGGCGCTCAATCAATTCTACGGCGAGAGCCATACGCTGCGGGATGTCGCGCTGACCGTTCCGAAAGGGTCGTGCACGTGCCTGATGGGACGCAATGGCGTCGGCAAGACCACGCTGCTGAAGGTGCTGATGGGCCTGCTGCCGGCGACCGCGGGCAGCATCCGCTACGAAGACCGCGAACTCCGGGGTCAACTCCCCGAAGTGCGGGCGCGCCAGGGGATCGGCTACGTGCCGCAGGGTCGCGAGATCTTCCCGCAGCTCACCGTGGAGGAGAACCTGCGCATTGCCCTGACCGCGGGGCGGCAGCGCTCCGGACGGATTCCGGAGATCGTCTTCGAGCTGTTCCCGGTGCTCAAGCAGATGCTGCGGCGGCGGGGCGGAGACTTGTCGGGGGGCCAGCAGCAGCAGCTCGCCATCGGCCGCGCCCTTGTGCTGGACCCCGTTCTGCTCGTCCTGGACGAGCCCACCGAGGGCATCCAGCCGAACATCGTGCACGAAATCGGGGACGTGATCCTGCGCTTGAATCGCGAGCAGGGACTCACGGTGCTGCTGGTGGAACAGAAGATTGCTTTTGCGCGGCGGGTGGCGGAACGATTCAGCATCCTGGACAAGGGTCGCACCGTCGCGTCAGGCGCGATGGACGAGCTGAACGATGCGTTGATCAATCAATACCTGCGGGTGTGATGGCCGCTGAATCCGTGCTGCGCCGGCCGAGCCACTCGCCGGAGCCGCCTGCCGCCCATGCCGCATCCGTGGAACGCGGACAGAGCGGATGGCGCGCCCGGCTGAGCATGGAGTTCGAGCGCCGGGGTAGCCGCACGGTGCTGACGGACCTGAAACATGTCGGTCCCCTGCTCGTGCAGCGTCCGTTTTATCCGCAGCGGGACGGAGCCTGCCACGTATACGTATTGCATCCGCCGGGCGGCTTGGTGGGCGGGGACCGCCTGTACATCACCGCGACGGTCGGCCCGGCGGGACGAGCATTGCTGACAACTCCGGCCGCCGGAAAATTGTACCGCAGCAGCGGCGCCGAGGCGGAGCAGGTACAGAAATTCAACGTTGCGGCGGGCGGCTGCCTGGAATGGCTTCCCCAGGAGACAATCGTCTACAGCGGGGCCCGTGCGGCCCTGCGTACCGAGGTGCACCTGGCCGGGGATGCCGTGTACATAGGCTGGGACATCGTCTGTCTCGGACGTCCCGCAGCGGAGGACCTGTTCCGGGCGGGGGAGTATCGCGGCGCGTTGGACATTTGGCGGGAAGGCCGGCGCCTGCTGGTGGAACGGGGCCGGTATCTCGGCGGAGGGGAGATCCTGGACGCGCCTTGGGGATTGGCGGGGTTTCCGGTCATGGCCACATTCGCGGCGACCTGCGCCGTGCCTGGCTTGGTTGAAGCGGCGCGCGAGGCGGCCGGCCCCTCGGGTCCGGATGACCTGGTCGGTTTCACCCAGCTCGAAGGAGTGCTCGTGGGACGCTATCTGGGACAGCATGCGCAGACGGCGCGGCGCCGATTGACGAATGCGTGGCAGGCCGTGCGGGAGGCGCTGCTGGGCCAGCGCGCAGCGCTGCCGCGCATCTGGTCCACGTAGACCGCGCCGGCGGTCCAAGGCCACTCAGGAGGGAGCATGGAACTGTCGCCCCGGGAAAAGGACAAGCTGCTCATCTTTACCGCCGCGCTCGTGGCGGAGCGGCGCAAGGCGCGCGGGCTCAAGCTCAATTACCCGGAGGCCATCGCCTACATCACTGCGGCCATCCTGGAAGGCGTGCGCGATGGACGCAGCGTCGCGGAGCTGATGCACTTCGGCACCACCCTGCTGACCCGCGACGAAGTGATGGAAGGAATCCCGGAAATGATCCCGGAAGTGCAAGTGGAGGGAACCTTTCCCGACGGCTCCAAGCTTGTCACCGTCCACAATCCAATCCCCTGAGGCGGACCATGATCCCGGGTGAAATCGAAACTGCGGCGGGCGAGCTGGAGCTCAACGCCGGACGGCCCACTGTGCGCGTGCGCGTCGCCAACACAGGTGACCGCCCGATCCAGGTGGGCTCCCACTACCATTTCTTCGAGACCAATGCCGCGCTGCGGTTCGACCGGGCTGCGGCGCGGGGCTACCGGCTGAACATCCCCGCGGGCACCGCCGTGCGCTTCGAGCCAGGACAGGAGCGGGAGGTGGATCTAGTCGCCTACGCCGGCGAGCGGAAGGTCTACGGATTCCGGGGCGAAATCATGGGCAAGCTGGAGGGAAAGCGATGAGCCGCATCGACCGCCGTGCGTACGCGGATATGTACGGGCCGACCACCGGGGACCGGGTGCGCCTCGGAGACACCGAGCTGTGGATCCAGGTCGAAGCCGACCGCACGCTCTATGGCGAGGAAGTGAAGTTCGGCGGCGGAAAGGTGATCCGGGACGGCATGGGCCAGAGCCAGCGCACTTCGGCCGAGGCGGTGGACACCGTGATCACCAATGCGCTGATTCTCGATCATTGGGGCATCGTCAAGGCGGATATCGGGCTCAAGGCGGGGCGGATCCACGCCATCGGCAAGGCCGGCAATCCAGACGTGCAGCCCAACGTGACCATTGTCCTCGGACCGGGCACGGAGGTGATCGCCGGGGAGGGCCTGATCGCCACCGCGGGCGCGATCGACGCCCATATCCACTTCATCTGCCCCCAGCAAGTCGAGGACGCGCTCATGTCCGGCGTGACGACCATGATCGGGGGCGGCACCGGGCCCGCCGCGGGAACGGCTGCCACGACCTGCACGCCCGGCCCCTGGCACCTTCATCGCATGCTGCAGGCCGCGGAAGGCCTTCCGATGAACATCGGCCTGCTCGGCAAGGGCAACGCGAGCCTGCCCGAGGGCCTGGAGGAGCAGGTTCTCGCGGGGGCGATGGGTCTCAAGCTGCACGAGGATTGGGGCACGACCCCCGCCGCGATCGACAACTGCTTAAACGTGGCCGACCGTTTCGACGTCCAGGTGGCGATCCACACAGACACGCTGAACGAGTCGGGATTCGTGGAAACGACGTTTGCCGCGTTCAAGAACCGCACGATCCACGCCTACCATACCGAAGGGGCGGGCGGCGGCCATGCCCCGGATATCATCAAGGCCTGCGGCCAGCCCAACGTGCTGCCGTCCTCCACTAACCCGACGCGTCCCTTCACGGTGAACACCATCGACGAGCATCTCGACATGCTGATGGTATGCCATCACCTCGATCCGGCGATTCCCGAGGACGTCGCCTTCGCGGAATCCCGCATTCGCCGCGAGACGATCGCGGCGGAGGACATCCTGCACGACCTGGGGGCGTTCAGCATGATCTCCTCGGACTCCCAGGCGATGGGGCGGGTCGGGGAGGTCGTGACGCGGACGTGGCAGACCGCCCACAAGATGAAGACGCAGCGCGGGGCGCTGCCGGAGGACACGGCCCGGCACGACAACTTCCGCGCCAAGCGCTATGCGGCAAAATACACGATCAATCCCGCAATCACCCACGGCATCGCGCATGAGGTGGGCTCCCTCGAAGCGGGAAAACTGGCGGATATCGTGCTGTGGAAACCGGCCTTCTTCGGGGTCAAGCCGGCCCTGATCGTGAAGGGGGGGATGATCGTGGCGGCGCCTATGGGCGATCCGAACGCCTCCATCCCGACGCCGCAGCCGGTGCATTACCGGCGGATGTTCGGCGCCTTCGGCGGGGCCCTTGCGGCGACCAGCGTGACGTTTGTCTCCCAGGCGAGTCTGGCTGCGGACCTGCCTGCGCGGTTGCGGCTGTCGAAGCGTCCCGTGGCGGTGCGGAACACGCGCGCGCTCAGCAAGAGTCAGCTCGTCCACAACGGATACTGCC
>JBGOTW010000276.1:0-5635 GCA_041476685.1 bacterium
GCCGCGAAACCTGAGGCATTGCGAGAGTTGCAGGGAGCCATTTTCCGGATTGACTCTACCGATCCGGACAAAAAAAGCCGTCGGGATTGAGCCAATCCGGAAGATCCAAACAGAGGGCGGGGGGAACTGAGTTTCCCCTCCAGCATCCGGGTCGGCTGTCGATCTTGACTCGGAACTCGCAGTCGGCGTTTTCAATGGATACCCCGCCCACCCTCTCGCGCAATCTTTCGCCGCCCCATCCTATCCGCCCCGCGACGCCCTGGCGGGTCGGCGGCCAGACCTGGGACTTCCGGCGCCCGCTGATCATGGGCGTGCTCAATGCGACGCCCGACTCGTTCTCCGACGGAGGCGAATTCCTCGAAGTGGAAGCCGCAGTGGCCCACGCGCGGCAGCTCGCCGCCGAGGGGGCCGACCTCATTGACTTGGGGGGCGCCTCCAGCCACCCCAAGGCGCGGCACACGCCCGCCCAGGAAGAGCTGGAGCGCATCGCCCCGGTGGTGGAGCGGCTGCTCAAAGAGCTACCCTTGCCGCTTTCGATTGACACGCAGAAGCCGGAAGTGGCGGAAGCGTGCCTGAGCCTGGGGGCGCACCTGATCAACGACGTGAGCGGCCTGCCCGACCCAGCCATGGCGCTTCTCGCCGCCCGCTTCGGCGTCCCGCTGGTGCTCATGTTCAACACCCTGACCGCGCCGAAGGGGCAGGGCGCCGCCTTCCTGCCTTCCATGGTCGCCTTCTTCGCGGAGCGCATCGCCCGGGCCGAGACAGCGGGCGCGCGGCAGGTGATCCTCGATCCGGGCTACGGGTTCGGCAAGACCCTGGAGGAGAACCTGACGCTGCTGCGTGGGCTCAAGTACCTGGAACCGTTTCAGCGCCCTGTGCTGGTGTGCACGTCGCGCAAGGGCTCCCTGGGCCGCATCACGGGCGAGAAGGATCCGAAGCTGCGGCTGGGGGCGACCCTGGCCACGAGCCTTTACGCCGTCCGGGAAGGAGCGCACATGATCCGCGTCCACGATGTGAAGGCGTTGCACCAGGAACTGCTCACCTGGCACGCCATCGAAAGCGTGCGGGTGGAGGGGTAGGCTGGCCCTGCTCTTGCTTCCCTGTCAGGGGAATGGCCTTTTTTTCATTGCCTTGGTTTTTCATTGCCTTGGGGGTGCCCTTGCCATGAACCGGCTGCTTTGGCTAAAGGGCGTGTGTGGGCCGGGCGTGCGTTGGCTGGCCTGCCTGGCTGGGCTGACCTGCTTGGTATTGGCGCTCGCCCTGCCCGTGTGGGCGGCGGGCGAGCCGCGCCCGTGTGGCCCGGCTGCCCCCTCACGGCGGCCGATTCCCCAGGCCGTCGCCGCGCGGGCAGCCGCCACCGCCCAAGCCGCCGCCGCCCGGGGCGGGGCAGCCCAAGCAGCCGCGGCGCAGGCTGCTGCTGCCGCCCAGGCGTTGGAGCCGGACTGGAGCAAGGACTACGCCGGCAAGGGGTCCGGCGACGTCGAGCCTCCGCCGAAGCCCCGGCGCTTCGTGTGCAGCGAATGGCGCGCCAACCGCTTCTCGGACGGCAAGCTCCTCACCGAATGGGAGGTGCGGATCACGGACACCGGCGAGGTCGTGCGCTGGGGGGTGTACCGGCGCTACTACCCGGGCGGACGACTGGCCGTGCTGGGGGCGTACCGCAACGACCGCCCTGCGGGCGAGTGGATGTGGATAGACGAGGCGGGCCAGGTGCAGCGCAAGGCCCGCCAGCAGGCCGAGTATGAGGACGATCTCGCGAGCGATCCGCTCTCTAGCCCCCGCTCCCAATTCCGCAACAGCGCAGGCAAGCTGATCGCCGAGGGCCAGCTCAAGCAGGACAAGCCCCACGGGCTGTGGCTGTACTTCTACGACAACGGCGCGCCGAAGGCCCAAGGACGCTACCTGACGGGCCTGCCCGAGGGCACCTGGTCCTTCTTCTTTTCCGATGGCCAGGTGGAAAGTCAGATCACGTACGACCTGGGCGTACCCCACGGGCCCTACCGCCTGTCCTATCCGGGCGGGCAGGAGAAGGAGCGCGGCCGATACGACGCTGGCGTCCGCACCGGCATCTGGCGCACCTTCCACCCCGACGGCCAGGAGCGCGAGGAGGGATCGTACAGGGAGGATCGGCGCGACGGAGAGTGGAAGCTCTTCGACGACACGGGCCGCCTGACCGCGCGCACGGTCTATGCCCAGGGGGTCGCGAAGCTGGAGACGCAGATTCCGCCGCCGCCCGGCCCACCCGAGCCGATGGTGTCCGACGTGAACGCCCTCTTTCCGCCGCACATGTTCGATGTGCAGGGCCGGACCCTGCAGCCCGCGGAGGACTGGGATTCGGCCGCAAAGGCCAGCGACGCCGACGGCCGCCCGATTCCCTTGACGCCGCCCCGGCGCCGCCCCCCGCCGCCGCCGCTCAGCCGCTGGACCTCGCCCAGCGGTGGCGAATCCAAGTCGAGCCTGCCGTGAACAGCCCCCATCCGATCCGGATCGCGGCGGACGGACCCACGGGCCGGATTGTCGTGGCCGACTCCTATACCTACTGCGATGCGCGCGTGGGCACGGGGGACGTGTACGTGGGAGGCTCGTTCTTCGGCGCCTACTGCGCGGCCCTTGCGCTGCGCTGGGGCGCGAAAGCCCTCATCGGCCATGCGGCCGGCATCGGCAAGGACCAGGCGGGCATTTCCGGGCTGGACTTGTGCCAACGTTACGGCGTGCCGGCCGCGGCCTGCGAAACCCGGTCGGCCCGCATTGGCGAAGGGGAGTCGCTCTGGCAAGGCGCCGTGGGCCACCTCAACCCGGCCGCGGCCGCGTTGGGCGTGTACCTTGGCCAGGCGGTGCGTGAGGCGGCGGAGCGCCTGCTCGCCGCTCCCGCGGGTCGCGTCATCTGCGACGAAGCAGCCCTGCTGGCGCCGCTGACCATCGTCGAGCAGGGGCCGCGCGGCGGCGTGTTCTGCCTAGTCTCCCTCTCGCTGCTGGACAAGCCCCGCCCCGGCGACGTGTTCTGCGTGGGTTCCCACGCGGGGTCGGTGCTGCACGTCTTCGCGCGCGCAGCGAGACCGAAGGGCGTGATCGCCAATGACGCCGGGTTGGCGAAAGACGACTCGGGCAGCGCAGGCCTGGCGCCCTTGGCGGGGGAGGGAATCGCCGCGGCCGCCGTCTCGGCAGCCACCGCCCGCATCGGCGATCCGCTCGACACCTACCGGAGCGGCATCATCGCCCATGCCAATGCCGTCGCCACCCAGGCCGGCATTCAGCCCGGCATGACGGCGCGGGACGCGGCGCGTCGCATGCTGGAGCGGTAGGCGCACACGGCCCCGGACGCGCCTGCGGGCCGGAGCGGTCCCGCCTCAATTCACAGCGTCCTGGACAGTGCCGGTGCACCCTGTTAGAGACAGATGCGATTCGACGCGGGCCTGGGGCACCCTGGCATCGTTGGGTGCCCGGCGATCCTACCGGCAGGGATCTCGCAGGCAGGCGCGGGCCGTGGCGATTTGCGCCACTCAACCGGTCATCCCGCCGCAAGGCGCGTGGAGCAGAGCATGGGAAACCCAATGCGCAGGACAGGAGTGGCCGTACTGGCGCTGGCGTGCATGCAGATCGCGGCATTTTGGGCCGGGCGTGCCGACGCCGCGAACCCGATCAAGATCGCGATCGTCCAAGGAACCTCGGGCGCCACGCTCGAGGTCTACTCGCGCCAATCCCAGGTGGGCTTTAAGCTTGGCCTGGAGTACGCGACCCAGGGCACGATGGAAGTGCTGGGACGCAAGATCGAAGTGATCGCGCGCGACACCCAGTTCAAGCCGGACGTGGCCCGCGCAGCCCTTTCCGAAGTCTTTGCCGATCCCGACGTCGTCTTCGCCGTAGGGGAGACCGCTTCCGGGGTGGCCAAGGCCATGCTTCCGATCGCCGCGGAGATGAAGAAAATCCTCATCGTCGAGCCAGCGGTGGCGGACTCGCTGACCGGGGCGGACTGGAATCGCTACATCTTCAAGACATCCCGCAATTCCTCGATGGACATGCAGGCCCAGGCGCTGGCCCTGCGCCCGAACAAGGACCTGTCCGTGGCGACGCTGGCCGAGGACTATGCGTTCGGGAAGGACGGCGTTGCCGCGTTCAAGGAGACGATGCAAGGGACGGGTGCGACGGTCGTACACGAGGAGTACGTTCCGCTCCAGGCGACGGACCTGACCGCTCCGCTGAACCGCATCTTCGAGAAGCTCAAGGATCGCCCCGGCCGGAAGGTGCTCTTGATCTACCTCTCGTCGATTCCCAACGCCCTCGGGAAGATCAAGGACCAGCAGCCCGAGCGCTTCGGGATCGAGCTGTCCACGGGCGGCAATATCCTGCCGGCACTCGCCACCTACAAGGTGGTGCCGGGCATGGAAGGCGCGGTGTACTACTACTACGAATCGGCGAAGAATCCCGTGAACGACTGGCTGGTGAAAGAGCATATGAAGCGCTTCAACGAACCCCCGGACTTCTTCACGGCAGGAGGTTTCGCCGCGGCCATGGCCGCCGTCACGGCATTGAAGAAGGCCGGCAGCACGGACACCGAAAAGCTGATCGCGGCGATGGAAGGCATGGCGTTCGATACGCCGAAGGGCATGATGATGTTCCGCAAGGAAGACCACCAGGCCCTGCAGTCCATGTACCACTTCAAGATTCGGGTCGATCCCAATGTGAAATGGGCCATCCCCGAGCTGGTGCGGGAGATCAAGCCGGAGGAGATGAAAATCCCCATCCGGAACAAGCGCTAAACACAACGATAGAAGTGCGAAACCACAGATGACGCAGATGGCGCAGATTCAACGGCATTGAATTCAAAAGCCGTGAAGACGTGGGGTACCGTTGCTGCTGACCTCTTACTGTCAAAACCCGCTCAGATGGCCCGAAGCGGTGCATCGCCGTGCCGAAGATTGCTACGAATCCACACAAACGGAACGCTGGGATACTTGGATTCAAAATCTGTGAAATCTGTGAAATCTGCGGTTCATCGTTGTCGTCATTTCTAGCGAGCCACCCGTGCGCGCTGGCGACCCGGTGCGCGCGGAACTCGCGACCCCATTCGTTTTGCCTGCCCCTCCCTGCCCGGCTAAGGCCGCCGCCATGAGCGAGCCGCTGCTTGCGACGCGAGCCAGCCCTTCCACGCCGGAGCAAGGGAGGCGAGCCGGAAACCCGGCGCCGCTGCTGGAAACCCGCGACCTGACGATCGCCTTCGGGGGCCACATCGCCGTCAATGGGGTGAGCTGCGCCTTTACCCGCGGTTCCCTCACCGCCATCGTCGGGCCCAACGGCGCGGGCAAGACGACCTACCTCAATCTGATTTCCGGCCAGCTCCGCGCGACCGCGGGCGATGTGGTGCTCGACGGCCACAGCCTGGGACGCAGCTCTGCCGCGACGCGGACCCGGCGCGGGCTGGGCCGCGCGTTTCAGCTTACCAATCTGTTCCCCAACCTGAGCGTGCGGGAGAACGTGCGCCTCGCCGTCCAGGCGCGCCTGGGAGGCGGGCTCAATGTCACGCGGCTGGCGGCGGACGATGCCGCGGTGATGGAGCGGGCGCGACACTGGCTGGCGGAAGTGCAGCTCGAAGGCCGGGCGGAAGACCCTGCGGCGGCACTGCCCCACGGCGACCAGC
>JBGOTW010000277.1:0-5584 GCA_041476685.1 bacterium
CCGCGCGGCCCGCGCAGGGTCTTGTGGGTCGTCGTCGTCATGACGTGGAAGCCGTGCTCGAAGGGATTGGCGAGCGCCTTGCCCGCGATCAGCCCGGCGATGTGGGCCATGTCGGCCATCGCCATCGCCCCGACCTTCTCCGCGATGCGCGCCATGCGCCCGTAGTCCAGCGCGCGCGGGTAGGCGGAGAATCCGGCCAGGATGATCTTGGGCTTGTGTTCCAGGGCGAGCGCCTCGAGGTGGTCGTAGTCGATCTCCCCGGTCTCCACGTCCTTCATCTTGTAGCGGATGAACTTGAACGCCTTCGCCGCGAACGTCACGGGCGCGCCGTGGGTGAGGTGTCCGCCGTGGGAGAGGTCCATCGCCAGCACCGTGTCGCCGATGTCGAGCCATGAGGCGTACACGCACAGGTTGGCCGCGGCGCCGGACATGGGCTGCACGTTGGCGTGGTCGCAGCCGAAGAGGGCCTTGGCCCGGGCGATGGCGAGGGACTCGACCTGGTCCGTGTAGGTCTGGCCCCCGTAGTAGCGGCGGCCGGGGGTGCCCTCGGCGTACTTGTTGGTCAGCACGGAGCCGAGCGCCTCGAGCACGGCCTCGCTGACGTAGTTCTCCGAGGGGATCAGCTCCAGGCCCTCCTGCTCGCGGCGGGCCTCGCCCTCAAGGATGGAGAAGACGTCGGCATCGGCCTGGGGCAGGGCGCGATATTTCATGGGGATCGGCAAGAATGGGGTGAGGACTGCGAGTCGCCGCTCGAGGTGGGCCCGGGATTCCAGGGTCACCTCGGGCCTCAGCTAAACACGAATGCCGCCCCGGCGGCCAGGGGGCGATGGCGCAATATCCACGCGCCGCGAATTGCAAATGCCCACGGAAGGCAGTAGCCACAGTCCTGCACCCAAGCCGCAGGGCCCGGAGCCGCGCAACCCGGCCCGCAGGGTCTCCCGCAGCGCGCACGAGTGCCGGCCGTTCCGGAGCCTCTTCCTCTTTTCCAGCCGCGGTGCCGATCGAGCCACGGTGCCGTTTCAGCCACATTGCCCTTCCAGCCACGGAGCCCCCATGCAAATCAACGGAACCACGGCCCTCATCACCGGCGGAGCGTCCGGCCTGGGCGAAGCCACCGCGCGCCGCCTGCACGCGGCCGGCGCCAACGTCGTGCTGGTGGACTTGCAGCAGGACAAGGGCGAGGCGCTCGCCAAGAAGCTCGGGGCGAAGGCGCGCTTCGTCAAGGCGGACGTGTGCAGCGCGGAGCAGGTGCAGGCCGCCGTGAACGAGGCGGTCAAGGCCTTCGGCGGCTTGCAGTTCGCCATCCTCTGCGCGGGGATCGGGGCGGCGCGGCGCATGCTGAGCAAGGAAGGCCCGATGCCCCTCGAGCAGTTCCAGAAGGTCATCAACGTGAACCTGATCGGCCACTTCAACGCCGCGCGCCTGGCCTCCGAGGCCATCGCGCGCACGACGCCCAACGCCGACGGCGAGCGCGGCGTCATCGTCATGACCGCATCGGTCGCGGGCTACGAGGGCCAGATCGGGCAGTGCGCCTACTCCGCCTCGAAGGGCGGGATCATCGGCTTGACGGTGCCGATGGCGCGCGACCTTTCGGGCCTTGGCATCCGCGTGATGACCATCGCGCCGGGCCTGTTCGACACGCCCCTGCTCGCCGCCCTGCCGGAGGAGGCGAAGCAGTCGTTGGGACGGCAGGCGCCGTTTCCCTCGCGCCTGGGTCACCCGGACGAATACGCCCTGCTCGCCCAGACCATCATCGAGAACCCGATGCTCAACGGCGAGGTCATCCGTCTCGACGGCGCGATTCGCATGGCACCGCGTTAGCGAGGCGCCGAGCAACCTTGCGCCGCGTTAGCGCGGCGCCCAGCAGCTCCGCGCCGCGGTGACAAGGTGCCCAGCAGCCCCGCAGCGCAGCCAGGCGCCGACCGGCTTCCTTGGTGGCGCAGAATAGAAGCGGGCCGCCATGCCACAGCGCCGCGGACGCGCCCGCCGGTGGTATGTCTGGCCCAGGGGGCGCTATACTGCGACTCAGGTGCTTCAGACGTCGTACTTTGACGCGCAAGGGAGCAGACAACGTGAAGGCGGTGAAATCTTCGAAGAGCGTGAAGCTGGCGCGGCCCCGTCCCGTGCAGGGACGGACGCCGCGGAGAGGCGCAGAGGCGCGCAAGTCCGGAACCGCGTCCGCGGGGCTGTCCCTATGGGATGCCCTGGATGCAATTTCCAGGGCGTTGCCTATCGAGAAATGGAACAAGCTTCCGGGCGATCTGTCGCAAAACCATGACCATTATCTGTATGGTTCGCCCAAGCGATGACCTCGGTTTTTGCCGATACGTCATTCTGGCTGGCGCGGACCGATCCGAGAGATCAATGGGCCATTGCGGCAAGGCGGGCGCTGGCGTCGGTACTGGAATCGCAATTCGTGACCGCCGATTTCGTGCTGGTCGAATTCCTGAATGCGCTCTCCCGATACGGACCCGCCGTACGCAGCGCCGGGATACGGGCAACTCGGGCGATTCTATCGAGCGCGACCGTCGTCGTGGTCGAGGCATCGCGGCAGCCCCTGCTGGAGGCGCTCGATCTGTTCGCGCGACGTGGCGACAAGTCTTATAGCCTGACCGACTGCATTTCGATGAACGAAATGCGCCGCCGCAGGATTTCGCGGGTACTGACCAGCGACCGCAACTTCGAGCAGGAAGGGTTCGTGATTCTCATGCGGCAATAGCGCCAACCGTCAGGGCAGCATGCACTCCCCGCATATCGGCACCGGCGGCCAGTCTCCCGCGGACTACGTGCGCGGCCTCGCCGAGGCTGCCCAGGCGGCCTCCCGCCGCACGGGCCAGCTCACGACCGCGCAGAAGAACGAGGCCCTGGCGGCCATCGCCGCCGAGCTGCGCCGCTCCACCGACGCGATCCTCGCCGCCAATTCGCTCGACATGCAGGCCGGGCAGCGGGCCGGCCTGGGCGCCAAGCTCGACCGGCTGCTGCTGTCGCGCGAGCGGATCGAGGCGATCTGCCGCGACATCGAGAACGTCATCGCGCTCCCCGATCCCGTCGGCCAGGAGCTCGGCACCAGCCTGCGGCCCAACGGCCTGCGCTGCACCCGGGTGCGCGTGCCGCTGGGCGTCGTCGGCATCATCTACGAGGCGCGCCCCAACGTCACGGTGGACGCCGCGGTGCTGTGCCTGAAGAGCGGGAACGCCGTGCTGCTCAAGGGCGGCTCCGACGCGCTGCAATCCAACCGCGCCCTGGTCGCCGCGCTCCAGCGCGCCTTGTCCGCGACCGCCGCTCCGCCGCAGGCCGTGCAGCTGGTGGACTCCGCCGACCGCGCCGCCACGCGGGCGTTCCTGGAGCAGCGCGGCCTGATCGACGTGGTGATCCCGCGCGGCAGCCTGTCGCTGATCCGCTTCACGCAGGAGCACGCGCAGGTGCCCGTGATCGAGACGGGCGCCAGCGTCGTGCACGCCTACGTGGACGAGGAGGTGGACGCGGAGCAGGCGGTGGCGCTGCTGTTCAACTCGAAGCACCGGCGCGTGTCCATCTGCGGCGCGCTGGACGTGGCGCTGCTGCACCGGGCGGTGCTCGAGTCCGTGGGGCTGCCCTTCGCCCGGCGGCTCGCCGCGGCGACGCCCGCGGTGCAGGTGCGCGCCGACGCGCGGGCGCTGCCCGTCTTCGCGCGGGCGCTGCCCGCCGGCCGGCTCGCCCCGCTCGATCCGGCGCGGGACTTCGACAGCGAGTGGCTCGACTACATCCTCGCCGTGCGCACCGTGGATTCGCTGGACGACGCGCTGGAGCACATCCGCGCGCACTCCCTGCGCCATACCGAGGCGATCTTCACGCGCAACGCAGGCCGGGCCGCGCGCTTCATGAGCGAGGTTGACGCCGCCGTGGTCATGCACAACGCCTCCACCCAGTTCACCGACGGGGCGGAGTTCGGCCTGGGCGCCGAGATCGGGATCAGCACGCAGAAGCTGCACGTGCGCGGCCCGTTCGCCCTCGAGGGCCTCACCAGCATGAAGTGGCACATCCATGGCACCGGCCAGCTCCGGCCCTGAGCGCCCCGCCCCGGAGGCCGGCTCGCGGCCGGCCGGCGACGCGCCCATCTCATGAACATCCTGCTCAGCTCCTGCACGCACTGGTGGAACGCCGAGGCGCACTACGCCGCGGTGCTGTGCGAGGCCTTGCGGGAAGCCGGTCACGGCGTCTGGATCCTCACCCAGCCCGGCACGCGCCATGCGCAGGAGCTGGCCAAGCGCGGCCTCCCGGCGATCACGGACGTGCCCGTCTGGGAGCGCAATCCGCTCCACTGGCCGCGCCTGCAGCGCGCGCTGCGCGCGCTCCAGGCGCGGCTGCGGATCGACGTGGTGGACGTGTTCCGCTCGCGGGAGTTCCTCGCCCACGTGCTGGCGGCGCGCGGGACGGGTGTCGCCGTCGTGCGCACGCGCGGCAGCTCGCAGGGCGTGCGCGGACATGCCGTCAACCGCTGGCTCTACGGGTCAGGCTGCCAGGGCGTGATCGCCTCGGCGGAGGTGCTGCGCCGGGAGATGCTCGCGCACCTGCAGCTGCCGGAGGCGCGCGTGCATACGATCTACTACCCGGCCGATCCTCCCGCGGCGCTGGGCGAGGCGGCGCGCCTGGCGGACGACGAGGAGGCGCGGCACTTCGAGCGCGAGCGGCTGTTCGCCGAGCTGGGCTGGGCGCCCGCGCGCAAGCTGCTGTGCATCGTCGGGCGCGTCTTTCCCGAGAAGGGACACGAGCGGCTGCTCGACGCGCTGGCCCTGCTGGCGCGGCTCACGCCCGACGTCGCGCTGGCGATCGCGGACAAGCGCTACGAGGACGAGGCGCCCTACCGCGCGCAGCTCGAGCGGCGCGTGCTCCAGCTCGGCCTCGCGGTCCAGGTGCGCTGGCTAGGTTTCCGCGCGGACGTGCGGCGGATCATGGCGTGCGCCGACGTGGGGGTGATTCCCTCCCTCGCGTCGGAAATGAACTGCCGCGTGGCGATGGAGTTCTTCTCCGTGGGGACGCCCGTGGTGGCGTTCGCGACCGGTGCGCTGCCGGAGGTGGTGCAGGAAGGGGTGAGCGGATTGATCGCCAGCGAGCCCACGGCGGAGAGCCTGGCGGGCACCTTGCGCGTGGTGCTGGTGGACGACGAGCTGCGCAGCCGCCTGTCCGAGGGCGCGACCCATGCGGCGCGGCACCGCTTTTCCCGCCAGGCATTCCTTGCGCAGACGCTGGCGGTCTTCGAGGCGGCCCGGCAGGCGGCCGCGGGGCAACGCCGCGCGCGGTAGCCGGTGGGGCCGTGGTTGGCGGCTCCGCAGTCGGCGGTGCGGGTGGCGGTGCATCGCCTGATTCCTCGGATAGCGCCGCAAATCCCCGGATAACGTGCACGTCCGTACGGGGATGGGTGAAAGTCACCCGGTTCAGGCCCGCCGCCCCAGGTCCTCACCCTGCCCGCTGCGCGGGCACCCCTTCTATGATGGCCCGATCCGAGTCAAGGGTACCGGCGGCTCCCAATCTTCTATCCGAGCGCGGGGTGGATGCCCCTGCCCAAAAGGGTGCTTCGAGAATGTGACTGCCCAATCTCTCCACG
>JBGOTW010000278.1:0-5545 GCA_041476685.1 bacterium
GGATTTCCCCGATCAGCCGCTCCTTTTCCTCGAGCAAGCCGGCAAGCCCGTCCAGCCCCACCAGCAGCACCTCCCGCTGGCTCAGCGCCAGCATGCGGCGCAACAGTTCGGTCTTGCGCGCTTCGAGTGGCTGCGCGGACCGTGCGCCCGGGCTGGAATCATTTGCCAATGCAGAACTCCGCAAAGATCCGGTTCAGCAGGTCGTCGGCCGTGGTCTCTCCGACGATATCGCCCAGCGCATCCAGCCCCCGCGCCAGATCCACCGCGATCAGCTCCTCGCCCTGTCCGTCCGCGATCGCCGCGAGGGCGGCTTGCACGGCGGCCAGCGCACCCTGCGCCGCCTGCGTCTGGCGCAGATTGGTCAGGATCGCGTGTTCGAGCAGGGGACGCTCGTCCTGCACGGCCCACCCGCGCATCCACTCCTCCAGCGCGGGCAGCCCCTCGCCGGTCAGGGCCGAAAGGGCCACGCGGGGCAACGGCCCCAGCTCGCCCGCCCAGGGCGGCTCGGCGCCGGACATGCGGTCCCGCTTGTTGACCACCGCCAGCGTCGCCGCCGCCGGCGCCAGCGCCAACACTTGGCGATCTTCGGGCAGCAGGGGCGCCGAACCGTCAAGCACGGCCAGCACCAGGTCCGCTGACTCGATCGCCCGGCGCGTGCGGGCGATGCCTTCCCGCTCTATCTTGTCCGTCGTGTCGCGGATGCCTGCCGTATCGATCAGGCGCACGGCGAGCCCGCCCAGATCAAGCGACTCCTCCAACGTGTCGCGTGTCGTGCCGGGAATGTCGGTGACGATGGCCCGGCTCTCCCGCAGCAGCGCGTTCAGCAGGCTCGATTTTCCCACATTGGGCCGGCCCACGATCGCCACGGCAAGGCCTTCGCGCATGCGCCGCCCGCGCTCCGCCGTATCCAGCAGGCCGCGCACCCGGCGCTCCACGCCCTGCAGCCGGCGCTGGATGTCCTCGCGGTGGGCGAAGACGACGTCCTCCTCCGGGAAGTCGATGCCCGCCGAGACCAGCGCCGCGACATGCGCGACATCTTCCCGCAGCGCCTGGATCTCGCCGTACAGGCGCCCGCGCAACTGGTTCGCCGAGACCCGCAGGCCCCAGCCGGAGCGGGCGCCCACGAGGTCCTGCACCGCCTCCGCGCGCGTCAAGTCCAGGCGTCCGTTCAGGAACGCGCGCAGGGTGAACTCGCCCGGATGGGCCAGCCGCGCCCCGCGCTCGAGCGTCAGCTCCAGCACCGTGCGCGTCACCAGGGCGCCGCCATGGCAGTGCACTTCGACGACGTCCTGCCGCGTGTAGGAATGCGGAGCCCGCATCACCACCGCCAACACCTCGTCCAGCGGCTCGCCGTCCCTTTCGATCCAACCGTACAGCATGTGGTGGGAAGGGGCGCCCTCCAGCGTCTGCTTCCCTTTTGTCCGGAAGAGCGGCTGCACCACCGCCACCGCCCGCGGACCGCTGACGCGGACGATCCCGACACCCCCGGCCCCCGGCGGCGTGGCGATGGCCGCAATCGTGTCCTCAGCGTTGAGCTTCATGTTCCATCCGCGTTCAAGGGGCTGCTGGTCCCGGCGCGCCCCCGCGCGGCGGCACGTCCCCTAGTCCAGGTCCCGCCCGGCGAAGGCCTCTCCGTATTGCTCCTGCAGCAGGGTCGCCAGCGTCTGCGCGCCCGGATCGCGCATCGTCGAATACGCGACGATGCGGAGCTGCCTGCCCGCGCGCACGAGGTTGAGCGCGTCCGCGCGCACGCGTTCGTCGAAGTCGTCGCAATTGCGCGTCGAGCGCGCGACCAGGATCGCGTCGCCGGCAATCCCGTACGCGGCATTGAGCGTGGCCAGGCCGCGCTCCTTGTAGTACCGCACCAGGTTCGACCGCGCCGCGAGGAACAGGCGCTGTGCCGAATCGAGCCGGAACTGGGAGCACGACGCAATCGGCTTGCGCACCGCCGCCGCCGGCTGACCCGAGCAGCCCGCCGCCAGCCAAACCCCCAGCGCCGCCAGACCCGCCGCAAGCCACATCGGTGGAACCCGCCCCGCGGGAATCGTCCACCGCCGCAGCGCCCCGCGCTCAGGGTAACGCATGTCGGTTCGCATCCGCACCTTTGCTTCTCGTTGCATCGGTCCGCCTCCGGAGCCTTCTCAGCGAATCAGGTTGATCACCGTGGACGGAATATGATTGGCCTGGGCCAACAGGGCCGCGTCGGCCTCCAGCAGGATCCTGCGCTTGGTGTATTCCGTGACTTCCTTGGCCATATCGGTATCCCGGATGGTGGATTCCGCAGCCATCAGGTTCTCCGCCGTCACACGCAGCGTGTTGATGTTGCTCTGCAGGCTGCTCTTGGCGAAGGCACCGAGCTTTCCCCGGGCGATGGTCAGCTCGTCAATAGCCGCATCCACGACCTTGATCGAGTCCTGGGCCTTCTTTGCGCTGCTGACGTTGATCTCCGCCAGGTTTCGGAATCCGCTTTCCGTCTCCACTTGCCGGGCGAGGAACCGGGGCGACATCGCGGGCAGGGCCACGGTCACCCGCTGGCCCGTATTCGGACCGACCTGGAAGTCCAGGGCGTTGTTGGCGACATTGACGATTCCCGCCTGCCCAGTGCGAATCTGGCGTTCCCAGCGCATGCCTCCTTCGGCTGTTCCGTCCACGACCTGGTGCCGGGACCCCGCGACGGACACGACCAGACCTTCGGTATTGTCATTGCCGACGAGACCCCGCAGAATTTCGCCTTCTCCCACGGTCTGCTCGCCGCCGATGGTGCCCCGGATATCTTTTCCGGGCGCGGCCGACTGCAGCCCGCCCTGTTGGGAGCCTACGATACCCGGAATCGAGCTGGACGCCTGAAACGTGGGCTTACCGCCGTAAACCGTGTGGCGTATCAGCAGGGTGCCATCCGGCATCTGCATGACTTCCACGGCCAAGCTGTTCTGTTCGACCGCCGCCTTGAGCCGGCCGAAGAAGCTCTCCGCGGAGTCCTCGGGAGTCGCGACGACCTGGACGGATTTTCCGCCCTCGAACAGGCTGACGGTCAAGTTCTTCACGTTCTTGTCGGTGATTGGCGTGGCGCCGGGCAGGGACGTCTGGGTCGGAACCTGCGTGATGATGACCGGATAGCCGGAGATGCCCGAGCTGCGCGTGCGCTGCGTGGACGAGACGTAGGTAAGCCCCTCGCCTTGCGCCTCGCCGGAAATGCCGCTGGATCCGTCCAGCAGGGGCCGGGTACCGAAGCGCGTCTGCGAGGCGATGCGGGCGATGGATTCGAGGCCCGCGGCGACCTCGATCTGATCGGCCTCCTGGCTCTTCGCGTCCGAGGCGCCTTCGTTCGCGGCGTGGAGCGCCAGCTCACGGATCCGGATGAGCGTGTTGTTCGCCTCCGTGAGCGCACCCTCGGCGGTCTGCACCATCGTGGCGGCCTGCTCCGAGTTGGCGATGGCCTGGTTGAGCCCGGCGATCTGCCCGCGCATCTGCTCGGAGATCACCAGTCCGGCCGGGTCGTCCGCCCCGCGGTTGATGCGGAAGCCGGAGGAGAGCCGCTCCAGGGATTCCGCCAGTTTGCGGTCGTTCTCCGACAGGTTGCGGGCCGTGTTGACCGCCGCAATGTTGGTATTGATGCGCAGCACCATACGTACCTCTTCGTCATGCGGGCGCAGCGTCGCTTCGCCCGGCCAGCATCACAGCATACCCCGTTCCTGCCCGACACGAATGGGCGGCTTCCGTATCCGCCTGCGGCGAAAGTTGCGGACACCCTCGCGTGCCTCAGCCGGGCCCGACCTCGTCTCCATCCCCCAGCAGGCGCAACAGGGCCGTCGGCCGCGGATAGCGCTGGGCCGAAAGCGCGCCCAACCCCTCCAGCCGCAGCCGGACCCCAACCTGAGCCACCCACGCCGCCACATCGGCCGGCGGCCCAGCGGCACCCTGGGTGGCCAGCAGGTTCTCCGCCGCAATGCGCAGGCGCACCAAGTGACCCGTGAGGGTCTCGCACTCCGCGCGCCGGGCGGCTGCGGCGGTGAGCGCCACTTCCTCCCGTGCCCGCTCGATCACTGCCAGGGCGCGCTCCGCCTGGTCGGGCGCGGCCTTCAGCGTGTCCGCGACGCACGCCATGCCTTCGGTGGTAAGGCCGCTGCGGCCCAGCTCCGCGCACGTCGCGGCGTCGATGCGAAGCAGCAGCGGCGCGCGCGCGGAGGCGTCCAGGCGCAATGTCAGGCTACGCTGGACGATCAAGACCCGGCCGGCCTGAAGTTGCCCGTCTTTCCAGCCGTCCCGGGGCGCCGCTCCCGCCGTTTCGCGGCCGCGGACGGCCGTCGGCTCGAAGCCGGGCGGGGGCGTGCCGGTATAGCGGACGACCAGGCCCGCGGTGGTGCGGTTTCCGGGCTCACCGGCGAGCAGCTGTCCTTCGCCCATCGCCGGTTCGCCGTTGATCGTGCCGATCACGTCCCGTCCATTGTCCGCCACCTGGTCCGATCCGTCCCGGGCCGAAAGGATGCCGGGCGTGCTGCTGCGCACCCGAAAGGCCCGGCCTTTGCCGTAGCGGCGGTGATGCACCAGCAGCCGCTCACCGGAGGCAATCAGCGCAGCCAGCGGCAGGCCGGCATGCTCGGCGGCGTCGTTCAGTTCGCGCACCACATCCGCAAGACTCTGCCCCGCGCGCGTCCGAACCTCGACGCGACGCGCCTCCGTTTCCAGCGCCAAGGTCTCCCCGGCAGCGATGAGCTCCTCCGTCAGGGGCAGCTCGCCCAGCACCGCCGCTCGCGTCGGCTCCTGACGCAGCACGACGGCAAATCCCTCCGGAGGGGAGGAGCGCACGCTACTGTCCGCTGCGACAAACTCCAGCCACGGGCCGAACGCCGCTCCGCGGCACCCGCAGGAGCCGTCGAGGAGCCTGATCCCGCCGAAACGCGTATCACGGGCGAGGCTGTCGATGGCGCGCGCGTCGTCCTCCAACGCGCGCAACGCCCCTCGCCAGATCTCGGGCGGCGGCGGGCCGCTGCCGGAGGGACGCTCGGTCAGCGTGCGCCGGATGGCGGCGGCCATGCGCGTCAGCCGCTGCTGCACCGCCTCCAGGCCGTGCCGGGCCGTCGCCACGAGGGCGAGCCCCTGCTCGGTGACCTGGATGGCCTGATGGATGGCGGCGATCCCGGTGCGCGCCTGCTCCCCGGCGGTCGCGGACGTAGCCACTTCGTCAGCCTGCACGGCCTCGGCCGCGGAACTCCCCGGCGGACCGGCGCCGGGCGGGTGCTGCTGCGTGCGCTGCCGCAGCCAGGTCGGCACGCGGCCGCCCACTCCCGGTATGGTAAAACTCATCGCAACCATCCTCTCCGGCCGGACCCCACCGGGGCCGAGCCGTTCAATGCGTGCCTGCGCATTTGTCTTCCGCGCAGGGCCAATTCGCCCACGGCCATTCCGTCCGTGGCCCTTTCGTCCGTAACCGGGCGAAGCGGGCCGTAGTCGGGCCAAACGGGGCACCGCCCTGCTCAGTACCGCAGCGCGGTGCCACAGCAGCGCAACCCTGCAGCCCCGCAGCTTCGAGGCTGCGGGGCCCGCC
>JBGOTW010000279.1:0-5514 GCA_041476685.1 bacterium
ATGGAAGGCGAGTCGCTTGCCCTCTTCGCCACCGCGCGCCTGTGGGACGACGGGATCATCGACCCCCGGGACTCGCGCAGGGTGCTCGCCTTCTGCCTTTCGGTCTGCCGCGAGGCCGATGTGCGCCCGCTCAAACCCATCACCTTCGGCGTCGGCCGGATGTGAGCCGCGGGCGCGGCCTGAGGCGCAATCGCGCGCCACTGCGAGCGGCACGGAGCGGCACGGAGCGCCACTGAGCGCCACTGAGCGCCACGGCGCGCCGCGGACACCGGGGCGGATCGAGCCCGCGGCGGCGCAAGAGCAACGACATCCGAGGCCCATGGGATTCAGCAAGATCCTGATCGCGAACCGCGGCGAGATCGCCTGCCGCGTCGCCCGCACCGCGCGGTCGCTCGGCTATCGCACGGTCGCCGTGTTCAGCGACGCCGATGCCGGGGCCTTGCACGTCAAGCTCGCGGACGAGGCCGTCCGCATCGGACCGCCGCCGGCGCCGGAGAGCTACCTCGCTGGCGGCGCGCTGATCGCGGCGGCGAAGCTGGCGGGGGCGGACGCCGTGCACCCCGGCTATGGCTTCCTGTCGGAGAACGCCGAATTCGCGGCGGCGTGCGAGGAGGCCGGCCTGGTCTTCATCGGTCCGCCGGCGGCCGCCATCCGCGCGATGGGCAACAAGGTGCAGGCCAAGCGGCTGCTGGCCGCGGCCGGCGTGCCTTGCGTGCCGGGCTGGCACGGCGCGGATCCGCCGGACGCGACGCTCGCCGCCGAGGCGCGCCGGCTCGGCTTTCCCGTCATGGTCAAGGCGGCGGCGGGGGGCGGCGGCCGGGGCATGCGGCTCGTCGCGGGGCCGGAGGAGCTGGCCGCGGCGCTGGCGGCGGCGCGCTCCGAGGCGCTGCGCGCCTTCGGCTCGGGCGAGCTGATGCTGGAGCGGGCGCTCGTGGACGCGCGCCACGTGGAGATCCAGGTGTTCGCCGACAGCCAGGGGAACATCGTGCACCTGGGCGAGCGCGACTGCTCGGTGCAGCGGCGGCACCAGAAGCTGATCGAGGAGTCCCCGGTGCTCCCGCCCGAGCTGCGCGCGCGGATGGGGGAGACGGCGGTGGCGGCCGCGCGCGCGATCGCCTACCGGGGGGCGGGCACGGTGGAGTTCCTGCTCGACGGAGCGGGCCGCTTCTATTTCCTCGAGATGAACACGCGCCTGCAAGTGGAGCATCCGGTGACCGAGGCCGTGACCGGCCAGGACCTGGTCGCCTGGCAGCTCGCCGTCGCCGCCGGGGAGCCGCTGCCGCTCAAGCAGGACGAGATCCGCTGCGATGGGCACGCGATCGAGGCGCGCCTGTACGCGGAGGACCCCGCGCGGGGGTTCCTGCCGCAGAGCGGCACGGTCGTGGCCTGGGAGCCGCCGCAAGTTCCGGGCGTGCGCACCGACCATGGGCTGCAAGCGGGGCAGCCGGTCACGCCCCACTACGACGCGTTGCTGGCGAAGGTGATCGCCCACGGCCGAACGCGCGAGGAGGCGCGCCGCCGGCTGGTGCTGGCGCTGGAGGAGACGCTGCTGCTCGGGCTTGCCACCAACCGCGAGCTGCTCTGCCGCGTGCTGCGCCATCCCCTGTTCGTCGCGGGCGGAGTGACGACGGCCTTCCTCGATCGCCATGCCGACCTCCGCGGCGCCGCCCCGGGCCCCGCGCCCGAGCAGCTCGACCCCGGCGCTGCGCAGGTGGCGCTCGCCGCGGTGCTATGGTTCGAGGCCTCCCAGGCCGCGAGCGCCGCTGCCGCTTCCACTGCCGTCGCGCCCGTTGCCGCAGCGCCGCCTGCCGCCGGACAGACTGGGGCCGCGCCCACGGCCGGTCCGCTCACCGCCGCCCCGCAGGTGTGGCGCTCCACTGGAGTCGCCGCGTGGCCCTTGCGTCTGAGCAGCGGCGACGCGCGGGTTTCGCTCACGGTCACCTGCACCGGCCCGGACTGCTACGAGATTGCCGGCGACGGGACGGCCGCTGCCGGGCGCACCGTCCGGATTGAGGTGGTCGAACGGCGGCCAGGCATGCTGCGCTTCACGTCCGGGGGGTTGCTGCAGCGGGTGCGCTACGCCTTTGCGCAGGGCGCCCTGCACCTGGACCTCGCCGGGCGGGCGGCCACGTTCCGCGAGACGCTCTTCGAGCGGGACGACGCCGCGCAAGCGGACGGCGAAGGGCGCATGCTGGCTCCCATGAACGGGCGCATCGTCGCCGTGCTGGCGAAGGAGGGCGACCGCGTGGCCAAGGGCCAGCGCATCGTCGTGCTGGAGGCCATGAAGATGCAGCACGAGATCTCTGCCCAACGGGCCGGGACGATCGAGCGGATCGCGGTGCAGGAAGGCGAACAGGTGGCGACGCGGCAGCTGCTCGCCGCCCTGGCCGCGGAATCCGGCGGCTGAAAGGGGGCGCATGGAGAACCCGGGCCGGGCGAAGAGCCCCTACTACACCGAGGGTCACGAGGCGTTTCGCGCGACGATGCGGCGCTTCGTCGAGCGGGAGATCGCGCCGTACGCGGACGAATGGGACGAAGCCGGCGAGTTCCCGCGCGAGCTGTACCGCAAAGCCGCGGCCGTGGGACTGCTGGGCCTGGGCTTTCCCGAGGCCTACGGCGGCACGCCGTCCGACGCGTTCCACGCGATCGTCGCCTCCCAGGAACTGGCGCGCGCCGGCTCGGGGGGCGTCGTGGCGGGCCTGATGAGCCACACCATCGGCGCCCCGCCCATCGCCCGGCTCGGCCACGCGGCGCTGAAGGAGCGCGTGCTGCCCGCCGTGCTGGCGGGGGAGAAGATCAGCGCCCTGGCCATCACCGAGCCGGACGGCGGCTCGGATGTCGCGAGCCTGCGCACCCGGGCGGAGCGCCGCGGCGAGACCTACGTGGTCAACGGGGCGAAGATGTTCATCACCTCGGGGATGCGGGCGGACTTCTACACCGTCGCCGTGCGCACCGGCGGAGCGGGCACGGGGGGCATCTCCCTGCTGCTGATCGAGAAGGGCATGCCCGGCTTCACCCAGCAGCCGCTGCGCAAGATGGGCTGGTGGGCCTCCGATACGGCCGCGCTGTACTTCGCGGACGTGCCGGTGCCGGCGGAGAACCTGATCGGGGAGGAGAACGCGGGCTTCCGGGCGATCATGTTCAACTTCAACCGGGAGCGGCTCGGCATGGCGGCGAGCGCCAACGGCTTCTCGATGGTGTGCCTGGAGGAGGCCATCCGCTGGGCGCGGCAGCGCCGGACCTTCGGCAAGCCGCTCGTCGCCCAGCAGGTGATCCGCCACAAGCTGGTGGACATGGCCATGCGCATCAACGCCACCCAGGCCTACCTGGAGCAGCTGGCCTGGCGCGTGGAACAAGGGGAATCCCCTGTCGCCGACATCGCCTTGCTCAAGAACCAGGCGACCCAGACGATGGCCTTCTGCGCCTCCGAGGCGGTGCAGATCCACGGAGGCATGGGGTTCATGCGCGGCACCAAGGTCGAGCGCATCTATCGCGAGGTCAAGGTCAACGCCATCGGCGGGGGCGCCGAGGAGATCATGAAGGAGCTCGCGGCGCGGCAGATGGGCCTGTGAGCGGAGCAGGCGGCTGAGGGCCCTTCGCTCCCCAAACCGGCGCGGGTAGGGCACTTGGCCATCCACCGAGGGTCGCGCCCGGACGGACTGAGACTTGTGGAGGTTCATGATGGCGACCAAGACGGTGCGGATCGGCGGCGCCTCCGGCTACTGGGGCGACACGGCGGCGGCGCCGCGCCAGCTGGTGGAAAAAGGCGACGTGCACTACCTCGTGCTCGACTACCTGGCCGAGGTGACGATGGCGGTGCTGGCCAAGCAGCGCCAACGCTCCGAGCAGACGGGCTTCGCCCTGGACTTCATCACCGCGGTGATGAAGCCCCTGCTGCGGCAGATCGCGGAGAAGAAGATCAAGGTGATCGCCAATGCCGGGGGGATCAACCTGCCGGCTTGCCGCCAGGCGCTCGAACGGGTCGCCGCGGAAGCGGGCGTCAGGCTCGCGATCGGCACCGTGGCGGGCGACGACTTGATGCCGCGCCTGGAAGCGCTGCGGGCGGGCGGCGTGCGCGAGCTGTCCACCGGCGAGCCTTTGCCCGGGCGGCTGCTGAGCGCGAACGCCTACCTGGGCGGATTTCCCATTGCGGCGGCCCTCGCGGCGGGGGCCGATGTGGTCGTCACGGGCCGCTGCGTGGACAGCGCGCTGGTGCTCGGCCCGCTGATCCACGAATTCGGCTGGACGGCCGAGGCGTACGACCTGCTTGCGGCGGGCAGCCTGTGCGGCCACATCCTGGAGTGCGGCGCCCAGGCGACCGGGGGCAACTTCACCGACTGGCGGGACGTCGCCGAGGGCTGGAACGACATGGGCTTCCCCATCGCCGAGGTGACGGCGGACGGCCGCTTCGTCGTGACCAAACCGGCGGGCACCGGCGGCCTGGTGTCGCCGCTCACCGTCGGGGAGCAGATGCTCTACGAGATCGGCGATCCGGCCGCGTACCTCCTGCCCGACGTCGTCTGCGACTTCACCCAGGTGCGCCTGACGCCGCAGGGCGATCACCGCGTTCTCGTGGAAGGCGCGCGCGGACGGCCGCCCACGCCGACCTACAAGGTCAGCGCCACCTATGCCGGCGGCTACAGCTGCGTGGCGTCCTCCGTGATCGCAGGCTTCGACGTGCCGGAGAAGGCGCGCCGCTGCGGCGAGGCGATCCTGCAGAAGTGCCGGCGCATGCTGGAGGAAGAGGGACTCGGGGACTTCAGCCAGACGGCCATGCAGCTCGTGGGGGCGGAGACGCTCTACGGGGACAACGCCCGCGCCGCAGCGCGCGCCATCCGGGAAGTGGTGCTGCGCATGGCGATCCGGCATGATCGCAAGGAGGGCGCCGAGCTGTTTGCGCGGGAATACGTCGGATCGGGTCTCAGCATGGCCACGGGCCGCTGCGGGCTGGCCGGCGGGCGGCCGTCGGTGTCCCAGGAAGTGCGCCTGTTCTCCTTCCTCGTGGAAAAGCCGTTCGTGGCGGTCGCGGTGCAGGTGGACGGCCGCCCCGTGCCGTTCCGGGAGGCGCACTCTGACGCGCACTCCGAGGCGCACGCTCCTCCGGCTTCCCGCGGCGCCCAGGTGGGAACCGCGGACGCGGCGCTTCCGCCGGGCAAGCGGACGGAAGTGCCGCTGATCTGGCTGGCCGTGGCCCGCAGCGGGGACAAGGGGAACGATGCCAACGTGGGCGTGATGGCGCGCCAGCCGGAATACGCGGCGGCGATCCGCGCGGCCCTGACACCCGCGGCGGTCAGGCGCTACTTCGGCCACTATACCCAGGGAACGGTCGAGCGCTTCGAGCTGCCGGGCATACACGCCTTCAACTTCCTCCTGCACGACACCCTGGGCGGGGGCGGAACCTCCTCGGTGCAGCTCGACGTCCAAGCCAAGACGTATGCGCAACTCCTGCTGAGCTTTCCTGTTCCGGTGCCGGAAAGCTGGGCGAGCCGGTTCGGGGACAGGCTTGCGGCGAAC
>JBGOTW010000280.1:0-5491 GCA_041476685.1 bacterium
ATCCTGACGCGGCTGCTGCGGCCCGCGGGGGCCCGGCTCGGCGCCCTGCTCGCCGCGCTGGCGGCCCGGCCCCTGCGCAGCGGGCTGCTCGCCATCGTCCTGCTGGGCGCGCTTCCCGCGCTGCCCTTTTCCTCGAACTACCTGCTGCACGTGATGTCGCTCACCTTCATCTACGTGCTGCTGGCGATGGGGCTGAACATCGTCGTGGGGCTGGCCGGGCTGCTCGACCTGGGCTACGTGGCCTTCTACGCGGTCGGCGCGTACAGCTACGCGCTGCTGGCGAAGTACGCGGACGTCTCCTTCTGGCTCGCCGTGCCCGCCGCCGCGCTGATCGCGGCCAGCGCCGGAGCCCTGCTGGGCTTCCCCGTCCTGCGCATGCATGGCGACTACCTCGCCATCGTCACCCTGGGCTTCGGGGAGATCGTCCGCATGCTGCTCGTCAACCTGGTGGATCTGACGGGCGGCCCGAACGGCATTGACGCGCCGCGCCCGACCCTGTTCGGGCTGGTCTTCGCCCCGGACGCGCCGCCGGGGCAGCGCACCTTCCACGAGGCGTTCGGCCTGGAATTCTCTCCCATGCACCGCTACGTCTTCCTGTACTTGGCGATCCTCGTGTTCATGGTGGGCGCGGTGTGGGTGTTCCTGCGGCTCAAGCACATGCCGATCGGCCGCGCCTGGGAGGCGCTCAAGGAGGACGAGGTGGCGGCGCGGGCGGCGGGCATCAATCCCACCACGACCAAGCTCGCCGCTTTCGTGCTGGGCGCGTCGTTCGGCGGGATCGGCGGCGTGTTCTTCGCCGGGATGGAGGGCTTCATCAGTCCCACGTCCTTCACCTTCATCGAATCGGCGATGATCCTCGCCATCGTCGTGCTGGGCGGGATGGGCTCGGTGGCGGGCGTGGTGCTGGCGGCGGTGGGCATCACGCTCCTGCCCGAGCTGTTCCGGGAGTTCGGCAACTACCGCATGCTCGTCTTCGGCCTGGCGATGGTGTTCATCATGGTCTGGCGCCCCGGCGGCCTGCTGGCCGTGTCGCGGCGCTCCATCGCGAGGCGCGCCGATGTCCCCTGAGTCCCTGCTCGCGGTGCGGAATGTCTCGATTCGCTTCGGGGGTCTCACCGCCCTGGCGGACATCTCCTTCGCCGTGCGGAGCGGCTCGATCACGGCGGTGATCGGACCCAACGGCGCGGGGAAGACGACCCTGTTCAACTGCATCACCGGCTTCTACCGGCCCACCTCCGGCACGATCCGCCTCTACCTGTCCGGCACGGAGCGCGCCCTGGAGCGGCTCCCCATCCATCGCATCGCGCGCCTGGGCGTGGCCCGCACGTACCAGAACACGCGCCTGTTCGCCGACATGACCGCGCTGGAGAATCTGATGGTCGCGCAGCACGCCTTTGTCGCGCGCGGACTGGTCGCCGGGCTGGTCGGCACGCCCCGCTACCGGAGCGCGGAGGAGGAAGCCGAGCGGCGGGCATGGTCCTGGCTGACCTTCATGGGGCTCGACGCCGCGGCGAACCTGCGCGCCGGAACCCTGGCGTACGGGCAGCAGCGCCGCCTGGAGATCGCCCGGGCGATGGCGGGGCGGCCGGCCCTGGTCTGCCTGGACGAGCCGGCCGCGGGGCTCAATCCCCAGGAGACGCTGGCGCTGAACGGCCTGATCCGGCGCCTGCGCGGCGAATTCGGAGTGAGCGTCCTGCTGATCGAGCATCACATGGGCGTCGTCATGTCCATTTCCGACCACGTCGTCGTGCTGGACCACGGCCAGGTGATCAGCCAGGGCACGCCCGCCGAGGTGCAGCGGGACCCCCATGTCATCAAGGCGTACCTGGGGGAGGAGGAACCGGAGCCGCAGGCCGGCGGCGCCGCAGGCGCAGGCGGGAGCGCACAAGGAGCAAACAAGGGAGCCTAGCGCGATGCCATCCAGCGTCATGGAACCCGGCCCCATGCCGTCGAGCGACAGGGCGCCGCTGCTGGACGTGCAGGGCCTGGCCGCGGGCTACGGCCCGATCGAGGCACTGCGGGGCGTCAACCTGAAGGTCTATCCGGGCGAGATCGTCGCGCTGATCGGCAGCAATGGGGCGGGCAAGTCCACCCTGCTGATGACGCTGTGCGGCATCGTGCGGCCGCGCGGCGGGCGTGTGCTGTACGAGGGCCGCGACGTGACGGGCCTGCCGCCCCACGTACTGATGCGCCAGGGCATGGCGCAGGTGCCGGAAGGGCGGCGCATCTTTCCGGGCATGACGGTGCTGGAGAACCTGCAGATGGGCGCGGCCGCGGGCGGCGGCCGGCTCTTCCGCGAGAAGACCGTCGCGGCGGACCTGGAGCGGGTCTATGCGCTGTTTCCCGTGCTGCACGAGCGGACGGCGCAGCGCGGCGGCACCCTCTCCGGCGGGGAGCAGCAGATGCTGGCCATTGCCCGCGGCCTGATGAGCCGGCCGAAGCTGCTGCTGCTGGACGAGCCGTCCCTCGGGCTCGCTCCGCTCATCGTCAAGCAGATCTTCCGCATCATCGAGGAGATCAACCGCGCCGCCACGACGATCCTGCTGGTGGAGCAGAACGCCTACCTCGCCCTGAAGCACGCCCACCGGGGCAGCGTCCTGGCCGGCGGCGAGATCGTGCTGGAAGGCACGACGCGCAGCCTGCTGGACAATCCGGAGGTGCGCCGCGCGTACTTGGGCGGCTGAGCGGCGCGGTGGCAGAGCGGTGGGGCGGCCGAACGGCGGGGTGGCTGTACAGCGAGGCGGCTATGCGCCGGGGCTGCTGCGTGGTGGGGAGGCAGAGCGTTCGCTGCCGTGCGCCCGCAACCCGTACGGCAGCCGCGGCGGCAGGCCCCGGCATGCGAGTCAGGAGCCGCTACTTCGGCCACGGGAGCGGCACCAGCCCCTGCTTGAAGCGCTCGATCCGGCGCCGGTACACCTCCGCGGCGCGCAGGTTGACCTCGCGCACGAAGTCCGGCCCATAGGTCTTCTTCACTTTGGCGGGATTGCCGGCCGCCAGCGTGTAGGGCGGGACGCGCATCTCCGCCAGCACGACCGCGCCCGCCCCCACGACGGCCCCCTGCCCGATCACCGCGCCGCCCAGCACGACCGCGCCCATCCCGATCAGGCAGTCGTCCTCCAGCACGCAGCTGTGGATGATGCAGTTGTGCCCGACGGTGACGTTGCGCCCGATCACGGTGCCGATCTCCCGGCCGTTCTGGCGCTCCTCCGCGCCCTCGATGTGGACGGTGGTGTTGTCCTGGATGTTGCTGCCCGCCCCGACCTCGATCGGGGCCAGGTCGCCGCGCAGCACGGCGTTGAACCAGACGGACACTTGGGCGTGCAGCCGCACGCGCCCGATCACTTGGGCGCCGGGCGCCAGGTAGCAGGAGGGATCCAGCTCGGGCGCGTGCGGGCCAAGGGCGTACACGGAGCCTTGCGCAGCGGTCATGGTTCCTCCGGCGAGGGGCAAGGGGCCAGGTTTTCAGGGCGCGAGGTTCAGGGTGCGAGGTTCACGCAGCGACCTTCATGGCGGCGCGCGGTTTTGTGACCACGCGGTGGCTTGGGACCGGCGTGGTGGTTTGGGACAGGCCCGGTTAGTCCGCCCGCTTGGCCGCGGGTCGGCTGTCGCGGCCCAGCCCTGTGCCGCCCAGCCCGGCGCCCGCCAGCACGACCGCCAGCCCCGCCCACGCCCAGCCGGATGCGGACCGGCCCGCCGCCCAGCCCAGCAGCAGCGTGGACAGCGGCGGAGTCAGGTAGCTCAGCAGGCCCAGCACGTGCAGCGTGCACTGGCGCGACGCGCGCTGCCACAAGGGGAATGCCGCGCCCAGCGGAACGAGCCCAATATACAGAATCGCGGGCAGGCCGCCAGGCGCCAGGGCGAACGGCACGCCGCCGAGCAGCATCCACCCGGCCGCGACGCCCGCCGCCAGCAGGCACCACCAGCCCATCGCGTGCGCCGTGGCGGCGGCGCCGCGTCGCAGCAGCACGGTGAACGAGCCCCAGCACAGCCCCGCCGCCAAGGCGAGTCCCAGGCCGAGCCAGGCCGTCGCCGGCAGCGGCGCGCGCCCGGCGGTCCACGGTTCCAGGGCCATGACGGCGCCCGCCAGGCCCAGCGCGCCGCCCGCGGCCACGCGTCCCGCGACGCGCTGCCCGGACGTCCAGGCGCCCAGCAGGATGATCCAGAGCGGCCAGGTGTAGTTGAGGATGTTCGCCTGGACCGGAGGGGCCAGGGTGAATGCCGCCACCAGCAGCGCGTGATAGCCGAAGATGCCGTACAGCCCGAGCAGCATGCCCCGCGCGCCGGGCCACGTGCGCCAGGGCGGCCGGCGGTGCGCCCAGTCCCAGGCGAGCAGCGCCACGCCCGCGACGCCCATCCCGTAAGCCAGCACCTGCTGCGGGCGCAGGACGCCCAGGGAGCGGGTGAGTGCCGCCGCCAGGCTTGCCCAGCAGAGGATCGCCCCCAGCGCCGCGAGAGAGGGGAGCAGCGGGCGGCGGGTTGCCGAACCGGGAGCCGGCAGGTCGGGCGCAGCCAAGCCGGGGGCCGGCGGGCCGGGCGCAGCCAACCCAGGGGGTGCCGGAGCGTCAGGCCGCGGAGCTTGGGACGCGCCGCTCACTTGGCCGGCTTCCCGGCGGACAGGGCCGGTTTCTCCCCGAACGCCGGGCCGAACCCTTCGTCCAGGACGCCTTCCATGCGCACGGCCACCGACGGGCGGGGCTCAGGCGCGCCGTCGGGCTGGATGCGATGAAAGCCGCCGAGCAGCAGCGTCCGCGTGCCCTTCACCAGCAACGGACCCTGCACACGCACCGTCTCGCCGGGGAAGAAGGGCTTGCGGAAGAGCAGCTGCGCCCGGGCGATGCGGTGCCTCGCCAGCGGCAGGCCCGCGCCGTGCAGCCGCCGCGCGAAGTGGTTCTCCATCCCCATCACGTACTCCTGCACGTTGACGTGCTGGTTGATGTCCGTGTTGGGCAGGCCCCAGACGGTATCGAACGAGGGGTACGGTCCTGCCGGGACGGGGGCGTATCCGGCCGGCCGGCCCGCCAGCTGCTCCGGCACGGGAAAGGGCTCGCCGAGCGCGTGCACGCGCAGGTCGGCCAGCTCGTCGGGCACCTGGACGACCTGCCGCTCCCCGGGCGGCGCGACCGGCCGCGTCAGCACCTGCATGCTCCGCATCTCGCCCACGCGCGCCTCCGGCAGCAGGGTCTCCTGGGCGCCCAGCTGCGCGGGATCGCCGGAGCCGCGCGGGGCGTGGATCTGGATGCGCATGTCGAGCAGAAGGCGCTCCACCGGCCCGGCGCCCGGCTGGTCCGTGACGCTGCGGCACAGGCGCACCTGGTGCGTCATGCGCGCCATGCCGAGGAAGGCGAGGGGAATGTCCGAGTTCTCGAAGGTGAGGTGGAACATGACGGGGATGATGCCGCGGCGCCGCAGCGCCTCCAGGTCGAAGCGGCGCTCCAGGTCCTTGAACACGGGCGGCATGCACAGCTTGATGAAGGCCCGCATCTTCAGGTGA
>JBGOTW010000281.1:0-5478 GCA_041476685.1 bacterium
ATTTCAGAGACGCCACACTAGAAGCAGTCCCAAAAATACAGATTGCGACAGTCGAAGGTGGGTTCGCGTTTGCTTTATCAATGGGTTACAGGCTTGAACAAACCCGGAAAGCGATTTTTGAGACCGCTTCTAGTCCGGCAATGCGCCGATCGCCGCCCGCAGCTTGGCGCCGATCTCCTGTGCCTTGCGCGGATCGAGGGGCCGCTTTTCCCGGGACACGCCCGGCCGGCGCGGAATGACGTGCACGTGCACGTGGAACACGACCTGCCCTGCGGCGCTGCCGTTGTTGATCAGGATGTTGTACGCGGGCGCGTCCAGCGCGCGCATCGCGCCGCGGGCCACGCGCCGCACCGCCAGCATGAGCGCGGTCAGCTCCTCCGGCGCCAGCTCCTCGAAGCCGCTCACCTCCCGCTTCGGCACGACCAGCGTGTGACCGTCGCACGCCGGGTAGCTGTCGAGAAACGCGATCACGCTTTCCGTCTCGTACACGATCTCGGCCGGGGCTTCGCGGCGGATGATGCGCGTGAAGATCGAAGCCATGGGCGGACCGGATCGGAAAGCGGGGGGGGCGGCACTGCCTTGCAGCATGCCAGGGTCCCGCGCGGACGCGCAATGCGGACGGTGTGCGGGTAGCGAGTCACTGTGATGAAGCGGCCGTGAACTGCAACTACGGACTCCTCGCATTCGCTCGGAGTGACACAGGGCTGTCATTTCGAGCGCAGCGAGAAATCCGCAGTTCTCTTCGAACTGACCCATACCCGCGCGCGGGCGCCAGGTGCAAGTCGGGCGTCGTCGTGCGTTTGCTTCTGCGGCCGGCGTGGTATGTTCAGGCCAAGCGAGCGGACGTGACTGTTACCACCGTCAGGAGATTCCCATGCGCAACCTGTCCCCCGGGACGCCGCAGCCGGCGTCCGTGCTCTACAGCCGCTGCACCGTCAACCTCAGCACCGGCGGTGTCGCGGTCGAAGAGGTGCCGTGCCGCAACCTGGAGGACGTGCTGGGCGGCTTCGGGCGTTCGTTCCAGATCCTGGCGCAGCACGAGATCCGGGACGCGTTCGCGCCGGAGAACCCGCTCATCGTCAACACGGGCGTGCTGACGGGTACGGAGGTGATGACGGGCCTGCGCACCTATTTCTCGGCCTACTCGCCGCTGAAGGTGTCGAACAAGGGACTGCCCGCCGCAATGTGGAGCGCCGGCAGCGGAAACTTCGGCTGCAAGTTCAAGTGGACCGGCCTGGACGAATTGATCGTGCTGGGCCGCTCGGCGCAACCGGTGTACCTGCTGATCACGGAAGGGCCGAAAGTGGAGATCCGTCCGGCGCAGGAGCTGCTGGGACTGGACACGCACGAGAAGATCATGGCCCTGGCCGGGAAGCATCCCGACGGCCACGTGGCCTCCATCGGCCCCGCCGGGGAGCACTACCGCGCAAACTTCATGGCCGCCGTCGCGCTCAGCACGGACAACGAGCTCAAGTCGAAGGACGACAAGTGCCGCTTCGCCGGCCGCGGCGGGATGGGCAGCGTGATGGGAAGCAAGAACCTGCTCGCCCTGGTGGCCCAGGTCAAGGACAAGGTCGGCAAGCTCACGCCGGAAGTGCGGGACATCAACCGCACCATTTCCGGCGGGCCGGGCTCCGCGAAGTTCCGCGAGAAGAACAAGCAGGGGACGGGCGGCACGTGGAGCAACTACGAGCCGATGGAGAAGTTCTACGTCGTGCCGCAAAACAACTTCCGGCCGCTCGGCGACGGGAAGGTCGAGCTGCTCTTCCGCGACAACGTGGAGAAGGAATACATCGTGCGGGCGGAGAGCTGCTACCGCTGCGGCATCAACTGCCACAAGAACATCTACGAGAAGAAGGCGGACGGCAGCCGCGGGGAGTTCCGTGCGAAGTTCGACTACGAGCCGCTGGACCTGCTCGCCACCAACCTCGGCATCCACAACCCCACGGAGGCGTGGCAGCTCATCAAGCTCGTGGACAATCTCGGGATGGATTCGATCTCGCTCGGCAGCACGATCGCCTACGTGCTCGACTACAATGCGCGCCACCCCGGCACGCCGCTCTTGAACGGCGCGAAGTTCGGGGAGTTCGCGAAGATCAAGGAGCTGATGGACGGGACGGGGCGCGGCCGGCTGCCGGAGATCGGGCGCGGCGTGAAGCGGCTGTCCGACAGCCTTAACGAGCCCGGCTACGCCATGCAGGTCAAGGGGCTCGAGCTGCCCGCCTACATCCCGGACACGAACCCCGGCTATCCGTGGGCGATCGCCGGCGGGCACATGTCCATGGCGACCTTCCTCCTGCTCGTCATGCAGGGCGACACGAGCATGGACTACTGGGTCAAGGCCATCACCGAGCGCGGGCTGTACCAGGTGCGCGACGACCTGATCGGCGTGTGCAAGTTCGCCGGCATGAACCACAAGATGGCGCTCGACTCGCTCAAGTCGGTGGGGATCGAGATCACGCAGGAGCAGCTGCTGGCGGCGACGCGGCGCGCCTATCTGCGCGGGCTGGCCCTCGAGCGCAAGCAGGGCTACGAGGATTCCGACTACACGCTGCCCGCCCAGGTCTTCGAGAATCCCAATCCCAACTTGAAGACGCCAAATTTCATCACGCCCGAGTTCTTCCGCGAGCTGAAGACGAAGGTGTGGGCGGTCTTCGACAAGGAGCTGGCGGCGCTGTAGCCGGAAACCCCGGCTCCCGGCACACTTTTCAGGCGGCGGGGAATCCCCCTTGCGCTCCCAGGTTTCCGGTCCATAGAGTCCCCGGTCGCCGCAGTCCCCGGGAGGCCGGGAAGCAGTCCCCCGCCCGCACGCGAAGGGGCGGTTCCCGGCGACGCGCCGGCTTTCAATGATCGCCCCCCGCTCCGTGCAAATAGGGACGAGCCGGGGATGAGGCTCCCCCATGCCCGTCCGCATCGCCCTCGCCGCGCAATTTGCCGAACTGACCGGCGGGCCGGATACCGTCATGGTCGAGGGACGCACCGTGGGGGAGGCCCTGCGCCGGCTCACCGAACGGCATCCAGCCCTGGCGACGCTGGTCTGGCCGCGCAACGGCGCGGACGCGCGGGAGCTGAATCCGGCGATCGTCGTGTTCCTCAACGGCGAGGATGCGCGGGGTCGGGGTGGGCTGGGCGCAACCCTCCAGCACGGGGACGAGCTGCTCGTGATCTCGGCGGTGGAGGGCGGTTAGGGAGAGCCTCATGCCGCTTCTCCCTTAAGGAGAAGGGGGACGGCTCCCTGGGCCAATACGGTTGGCGGGCCGGCCGGCGCAGCGGAATCCCAGCCTAGTGCTCGGTCAGCCCGAGGTCCGCCATGAAGCGCTGCTTGAGGTAGGTCAGGCTGATGGGCGGGCGCGGCGGCTTGGCCCGGTTCTGCTCGACCAGGGCGAGGATGAACCACGGGCCGTCGCCGGCCAGGGCGCGATCGTACGCTTTCTGGAACGCCGGCAGGCTCTCCACGCGCTCGACCTTGTCGGCGGCGAATCCGGCGCCCTCGGCGATCTTCGCCAGGTCGGTGCGGAACGCGGTGGCGGTGGGCTGCTTGCCCGTCAGCTCATAGCTGCGATTGTCCCAGACGATGTGCACGAGATTCTTCGGGCTGCGCACGGCCTCGGTGGGGAGGGAGCCGAGGTTCATCAGCAGCGCTCCGTCGCCGTCGAGGACGATCACCTTCTCCTGCGGCCGCGCCATCGCGAGCCCGAGCGCCACCGAGCAGGCCATCCCCATGGCGTTCCACATGTAGAAGTTGCGCGGGCGGTCCTTCGCGTTGAACAGGTCGTAGGCGTTGTTGCCCAGCGACGCGATCACCAGCTCGTCGGTCAGCTTGCTCGCGAGGTATTTCGTGGCTTCGAAGCGCTCGATCATGGCGGATCTAATCCTTCCAGCCGGCGACTTGCGTGGAGATCAGCAGGGCGACGGGCCCCTCCGAGGAGTAGGTCAGGCGCAGCGCCCCTTCCGTCACTTTCGTCACCTCCTCCTCGCGCGTGAGCTCGAAGTAGGGGATGCGCAGGGCGGCGAGGATGTCGCGCGCGGACTGGCCCATCGTCACCTGGGCCGGATTGAATTCGCCGAGGTCGCCGCGGTGGCCGATGATCATGGGCAGGGGGAACTTGTACGGGATCGCCAGCGAAGCCAGCGCGTTGATCGAGTTGCCGAGCCCGGAGACGGGCATCACCAGCGCGCCCCGCTTTCCGCCGAGCGCCTGGCCGCAGACGACGCCGACGCCCTCCTCCTCGCGCGCCAGGGGCAGCAGCTCGAAGGCGGAGTCCTTCCGCGCGATGCGAAACAACTGCTCGCCCATCGCGTCGGGCAGGTAGTTGATGAAGCGGATGTTCGCGGCTTTCAGGGCGGCGACAACCTGCTCGGCCCACGGCATGGCTCGGTCGCGCTCCTTGGCGGAATTCGGCGGGGTGATGACGGTCCGGACCGCCGAAAGGGCGCGCGGCTGCTCGACCTCCGGCCCGGGACGGGGCCACTGTTCGGGTTTTGCGGCGGATTGTCAATGCGGCTTGCGCGCGGGTGGGGCGGCGTCGCGCGCGGCGCTTGCGTGCCTAACCGGTCGTGTCCGGCGCAAGTGGACATCGCTGCGGAGCGGGGTATAAGCTGGCGGTCATGCATTTCCGCCGCACCCCCATCGCCACGACGTCCGGGGCCGGGAAGAAGTCAAGGCGGGGCCGCGGGTTCACGAGGCATCTTTCGCGAGATATGCAATGTTCAGCATGGCAGTCGCCGGCATCATGGGCATCGGGGTTCAGGAACTGCTGCTCATCACGGTCATCGTCGTGGTCGTGTTCGGCGCGGGCAAGCTGCCCCAGATCGGACAGGGTCTGGGCCAGATGATCACGAACTTCCGCAAGTCGGTGAAGGGCGCGGAGCCGAACGCCACCAAGGAGCCGAAGGATCCGGACAAGATCCCCGGGGCCTGATCCCGGGCACCTGATCCCTCTGGCGCGCCGGGCGCTTCCTTCCGCGCGCGCTTTCTCCGCCTTCCCCGCAACACCCGATCCTGCCCGCGGAGCCCATCCGGCTCCGGGGCCGAGTTGCGTCCGGACGCCGCGGCGAACCGCCCGGCTTCAGCGCAGGCTGCGCAGACGGGCGCCGCGCACGGCCGGTAGGGGTGCACGGCCCTGCGTCAGCGCGGGTTGGCTTCGGGAGCAAGATTGCGGGCTTCGCGCAGCCGGGACGATGCCTGCGCCGGGCGAGCAGGGGAGAGACTAGCTATCCAGCAGATTCAGGACCTGCCCGGAGGAAACCAGTTCCTTGCCTGCGGGCAGCGGCTCCTGGATCAGGCCGGTGTGCATGAAGGCCACGCGGCCGGGCAGGGTCAAGTAGTCGCGATAATCGCCGTGGATCGCCCCACCCCCCGCGTCCACCAGCACGAGCGTCTCGTTGCCTTCGATCAGCCCGTTGACATAGTCGAAGCGGTGCTTCGATACGCCGCCGAGCTCGCGCATCTTCTTCTGCGCATCGTGGGACAAGTGG
>JBGOTW010000282.1:0-5474 GCA_041476685.1 bacterium
TATTGATATTATGCACTAAAAAGTAGCCGGTTGCAGGCCCCAAGCTGCCCGTACCGTGCGGTGGGTTCGATTTTGCGCTTTTTTGCAACATGCTGATCCGTCAGGGTTACCGGTTCATGTCGGCCACTTGCCGGGTTTGACCCACTTGCGCCTGACAGCGCCGCGCTCCGGCACTGGGGTCGATTTATCGTCTTGTGTATGGGGTTGTTCCGCCGATACAAAACTCGTCCTGGTCACGCCCATCCCCCGGCGATCGGCACGACGTGGCCGGTGACGAAGGCGCAGTCGCCCAGGCAGAAGAATGCAATCAGCGCTGCCACCTCCTCCGGTTTGCCAAGCCGCCCCAAGGGGATATGGCGCAGCATCCTGGCCATGGCCTCCGCATTGGCGAGCAGCTCCGGCGGAAAGTAGCTCGGGTTCTCCACGTAGTTTGGCGCAACCGCGTTGACCGTGATGCCGTGGGGTGCCAGCTCCTTGGCCAGCGTCAGGGTGAGGGCGTTCGCCGCGCCCCGGGCGGTGGCGTACATGCCGTAGTTGGGCAGTCCGCGCAGGGGCGCCGCCGACGTGATGAGCAGGATCCGGCCCGCGCCCTGGCGCTTGAGCTGCGGCACGGCGGCCTGGGCGAGGGCGAACGGCCGCACCACCAGCGCGTCCAGGCCCGCGCGCAGGTCGTCCAGCCGCGCCGACTCCAGCGGCGCACGGATGGCCGGGAACTCGTCATTGCTGACCACCGCATCCAGCCGGCCACGGAGCGAGACCGCCTCCGCCACCAGCGCGGCGGGCTCCTGGGCGGCCGCTGCCGTCACGCCGGGATGGGCCCCGGTCCAGGCGGCGCGCGCGGCCGGATCGGTAAAGCTCGCGTCGTGGCAAACCACCCGCGCCCAGTCGGACGCAAGCCTGGCCACCGCGGCGGGTCCGACATAGTGCCGGACATTCGTGATCAGGACGACCGCATGCATGGCCATGGCCTTCAATCCGCGGCGTGCGCTGCGCGCGCGTAGTGCACGACCGCCCGATAGACCTGCCCCCGCCCGTCAAGGTGCATCACTTCCACGACGCGCTGACCCCGGTGATTGCGGTACCGGAGCGCCAGGCTGTCGACTCCGAGCAGCACGTCCTCCAAGTCGAAGCGCAGGTCCGGCTGGGTCTTGAGCCCTTGCGCGCAGTAATCGCGCAGCTCCGCCCTGCTGTGGAGCGTCCCGTCGGCCCGGCCCATGCGCAGGACCACGTTGGGCGAGGTGAAGTGCAGCGGATCGGCGTAGTGCGCAACGATCGCGTCCAGGTCGTGCGCGTTCCAGGCCCGCAGCCAAGCCTCCGCCACGCGCGCTCTCGGGAGTCAGTGGCGGGCCGCCGCCCGTGCCGCGCTCCGAGTCCACGCTACGCTTAGTGTCCACGCCAAGCTCCGTGCTCATGCGGCACTGCTCATGCGGCACTCAGTGTTCATGCAGCACTGCGGGGAGCCAGCCGCTCCAGCAGGCGCAGCAGGTACTTTTCCTGGTTCAGGTTGGACTGGATCGCCTGCAAGTCCGCCGCCGCTTGGGTTGCAGCCGCCAGGGAGGCCGCCGCCCGCTCGAACAGCGCGGCCCGCGCGGCCAGCGTATCCCGGTGCCGCGCCGCGACCTGCTCCCGCAGCGCCGCTCCGGCCGCATCGTTGCCCGCCGCGTCGTCCACCTCTTCCTGGAGGAGGAACATCTCCTGCAGAAAGCCCTCGGGCAGGGCTTCGCTATCCAGCTTGTGCCCCACAGGCAGACGCCCGGCGTCCCGAGCCTGCGCCACCAGCAGCGCGAGCAGGTACGCGGCCCGCTCCGGCTCGTTGCGCAGCGTCGTGTAGCCCTCGTTCAATTCCGCCGCCGCCTGCTGGGCGCGTTGACGCTCCTCCGCCGGCGCGGTGGCCAGGAAATCGGGATGAAGCTCGAAGCTGAGCTGGGTATAGGCTCGCTCCAGCGCCGCCAGGTCCACAAGGTAGCGGAGCGGCAGCCCGAAGCGCGCAAAGTGGTTCTGCATTGCCCTCCGTCACAGGCAAGTCCGCGCGCGGGGGCGCGCGGGCGCCCCCACGTGCCGCCCCGTTCCCGGCGGCGGCTTGGAACTCGAGCGATACGCGGATTCGTCCTACAGGCCGGCCTTCTTCTTGTAATCGGCAATCGCGGACTTGATGGCGTCCTCGGCCAGCACGGAGCAGTGGATCTTCACCGGCGGCAGGGATAGCTCCTCGACGATCTGCGTGTTCTTGATTTCCAGCGCCGCGTCCACCGTCTTGCCCTTCACCCACTCGGTGGCCAGGCTCGAGCTGGCGATGGCGCTGCCGCAGCCGAAGGTCTTGAACTTCGCGTCCACGATGATCCCGTTCTCCACCTTGATCTGCAGCTTCATCACGTCGCCGCACTCCGGCGCCCCGACCAGGCCGGTGCCCACGTTCGGGTCCGCCTTGTCCATGTTGCCGACGTTGCGCGGGTTGCTGTAGTGGTCAATGACCTTTTCGCTGTACGCCATGGGATCTCCTCTGGGCTGCTTGGGACTTGCCTCACTGCTCTGAATTTCTTCGCACGCTCAACACGCCTTCCCTATTCGCGGGGGAAAGGGCCGGTCGGTCGCCTGGGCATCTGCGGGGCCTCGGTCCCGTTCACTGCAGGAGCGGATGTCCGTCCCGCTTGCCGTATTCGTCGGCAATGGCCTGCTTGGCCGCCGCTTCCGTCCCGAATGCGCCCAGGTCCCGGCAGCGCAGCCGCTTGTCCTTTGCGGTGAAGGCGTATCCGAAATAGCCCGACGCATCCCGCAGCCGGAAGATCAGGCCGGCCAGCTTGTCCGGCAGCCGCGTCAGCATTCCCGCGTCGGTGAAGCGCCGCGCGGTGACGACGGCCCGCGCCGCCGTGTCGATCTTCCCGAACCGGTCCAGATTGGCCAGCGCCTCCATCAGCGGGCGCGGTTGGAATGCGCCCAGGTCAAAGCGTTCGACGTGAACCGTCATGAATGAGCCTGCGCTCTATCGTTCACTGTCATGTGCCGAACTGCGCCTCACCCCGCCCGCTGAAGCGGGCGACCCTCTCCACCGTTGTGGAGAGGGTTAATTCGTTATCGGTCGGTGCACACTGCTGCACTGGTGCTGGTTCGTTCTCGGCATAGTCACGGTCGATACTTCGAATCTCAAACCCAGCTCTCGCGCCGTTACCCTTCTCCCCTTGCGGGAGAGGGGCAGGGGGTGAGGGCTTGCCGCTAGTGCGCCGTCCAGTTGATGGACTTCAGGTCCACGCCTTCCTTCGCCAGGTCGTACAGCGGCGACATCTCGCGCAGCCGCGCCACCGTCTCGACGACGCGCTTGATCGTGTAGTCGATCTCTTCCTGGTCGTTGAAGCGCCCCACGCCGAAGCGGATCGAGGAGTGGGCCAGGTCGTCGCCCACGCCCAGGGCGCGCAGCACGTACGAGGGCTCCAGGCTGGCCGAGGTGCAGGCCGAGCCGGACGAGACCGCGATCTCGTTCATGCCCATGATCAGGCTTTCGCCTTCGACGAAGGCGAAGCTGACGTTCAGGTTGCCGGGGTGCCGGAAGGTCGGATGGCCGTTCAGGTAGACGTGATCCAGCTCGCCGGTGATGCCCTTGTGCAGCCGGTCGCGCAGGGCGATCAGGCGCTCGCGCTCCTGCAGGCCCTCCTTGACCATCAGCTCCGCGGCCGCCCCGAATCCGACGATGCCCGGAACGTTGAGCGTGCCGGAGCGCATGCCGCGCTCGTGCCCGCCGCCGTAGATGAGGGGAGTGAGCCGCACGCGGGGCTTGCGCCGCCGCACGTAGAGCCCGCCCGCGCCCTTGGGGCCGTAGATCTTGTGGGCCGTATAGGAGAGCAGGTCAATGTTCATCGCCTCCACGTCGATGTCCATGTGCCCCACGCCCTGCGTCGCGTCGGTGTGGAAGAGCACCCCCTTGCGGCGGGTGATCGCACCGATCTCCTTGAGGGGGTGCAGCGTGCCGATCTCGTTGTTCGCCGCCATCAGGCTGACCAGGATGGTCTTGTCCGTGATGACGTCCTCGAGCTGGTTCAGGTCAATCCTGCCGGTCTTGTCCACGGGGAGGTAAGTGACGCGGAAGCCCCGGCTCTCCAGGAAATGGCAGGTGTCGAGCACGGCCTTGTGCTCGGTGGGCGCGGTGATGATGTGATCGCCTTTTTCCTTGTAGAAATCGGCCGCCCCTTGCAGCGCCAGGTTGTTCGATTCCGTGGAGCCGGAGGTGAAGAGGATTTCCTTGTCCTCCGCGCCGATCAGGCGGGCCATCTGGCCCCGCGCCTTCTCCACGGCCTCTTCCGCAACCCACCCGAAGGAATGGTTGCGCGACGCCGCGTTGCCGAAGGTCTGCGTGAAGTAGGGCAGCATCGCCTCCAGCACGCGGGGATCCACCGGCGTGGTGGCATGGTTATCGAGGTAGATCGGCAGCTTCATGGCTTGAACTCGCGACAGGTGATCCGGCATTGACGGACAGATGGGGCAAGCGGCTCGCCGGGGCGAAGCGGACCAGGCGCCGGGGCTCCGCTTCGGCCAGGATGTCGGCCAGGGTATAGCTGGCCATGAACTCGTGGAACTTCGCGTGCACGCGCAGGATCGGGCTGTGCATCGGGCAGTCGCTCTGCATTCCGCAGGTGGTCTGGGGGCTCGTGCAATCCATCAGCCCGATCGGGCCGTCGAGCGTCTCGACCAGCTCCGCCAGCGTGATGCGCGAGGCGTCGCGGGCGAGCGTATAGCCGCCCTGGGCCCCGCGCGTGGAGGTGAGGATGCCCGCTCCGGTCAGCGACTTGAGGATGTTCGCCACCATGGGCTGCGGCAGCTTGTACTTCTCGGCCATCTCGCGCGCGCTCGCCGCCTGCAAGCCCAGGGCACCCGGGCACGCCCCCTCCGTGTGCAGCCGACCCAGCAGGATCAGCGCGTAATCCACTTTCTTCGAGAGCTTCAGCATAGGCTCGCCTCGGGTGGTGCAGCCCGCCAGCGTTGTCGCGCGGGCCGCGGTCCTGCTTGCCTCCCTGGTCCGGGACCGTCCGGCTTGGTCAATCGGGATCGAACTGGTGCGGATTCGTTGCACTGGTCGGGGATGCCAAAAGCCGCGCTCTCTCCGAAACCGGTGGAATCCGTACCGAATTGATCCTGAATAGAAGGCTACGCCCCGAGAGGCGGGGTGTCAACGGGGGCGAATGATGGGCTATCCAAAGAAACGGTACGCCGTCATAAGAAGGGCGAGGAACGCCCCCATGACCGCTACCGCCGTGAGAACGAAGCGCTGAAGATCGACGACAGAGCGGGCAATGCCAACGGCCACGGCTTGTTCGACGGCCTTTTTCATCGAGGCCGTGATCCGCTGCTCAATCTCACTGCCGGTTCTTTCAAATTCCTCGGCAAGCGCATCGGCCTGCATATCCTTGAACCCCGCGGACTTCAAGGCCCGTGACGTCTTGAGAGTGTCGGTTGTGTGAGCCTGCATAGATGTGAGCCTGCATAGA
>JBGOTW010000283.1:0-5473 GCA_041476685.1 bacterium
CACCTGCCGCAGGTGCTTCAGGGAACCGTCGGAGTCGTCCACGATCAGGAACCGCATGCCGCCTCTACCCTGGGTTGTGCCCTTCGCTGGGATACCCGTCATCGTATATCGCCGCAACTCATTGATATTTCAAAAGCCATAACCCCCACTATACGCGGATTGTCTAGCGAGATGCAAATACCGCGCTCAGCTCGATATGACAAGGGTCAAGCCGTGGTCCATCGCCCGCCCATGGCGGCTGTTGCGGCAGGTGGGCGTTCTTGCCTCGGGATGCCTTGTAGGCCAGTTTACGCGTCAAAGCGGCGGGGGGAAAAGGGCTGGAGCGGCTCGGGCACCCGTCCGTCCAGCAGCAATTGGCTCATGTACACGGCCGTGGCGGGCGTGAACAGGATCCCGTTACGGTGGTGGCCGGTGGCGAGAAACACGCCCGGGACGCGGCTTTCGCCGAGGATCGGGGCGTTATCCCGGCTGCCCGGCCGGAAGCCGCACCACATTTCCTCGATGGGAAGTTCGTAGATGCCGGGCAAGGCTTCCCAGGAAGCGCGCAGCAGGGTGTACAGACCTCCTGCGGTGATGTCGCGATTGTATCCCATCTCCTCCACTGTCGCGCCGATCACGATCCGCCCGTTGCTCTTGGGCGCGATATAGACGTGGGGCGCGCGGATGAAATGCGCGAGGAACTCCCGCCCCGGCGAACGCACGGCGAAGAGCTGGCCCTTGACCGGGCGCACCGGCGGCCGCACGTTCTCGGGCAGCCCGGGCAGCAGCCCGCTCCAGCTCCCTGCGGCGATCAGCAGGCGCCGGCTGTGGAATTCGCGCTCGCCGGCCCGCACACCCGTGTACGCGCCATTGCGGATCTGCACGTCCGTGACCTCCGTGTGCTCGTGCAAGACCCCGCCCGCCTTCACGAAGGCCTCCCGCAGCGCCGCCACCAGGCGCCGGGAGTCGATCTGGTGGTCCATGTCGCACTGCACCGCCGCGGTCAGGAACCCCGACAGTCCCGGCTCCAGCTCGCGTGCGGCATCGGGGGACAGCCAGCGCACCGGCAGGCCCCGCTCGCGCTGGTACTCGAAGAGGTCCTTCAGGTCCGCCGCCTCGTCGGCCGACAGGGCCACGGAAATCGCGCCTTCGGTCTGGTAGTCCACCGTCAAGCCGGTGAACCCCTCCAGTTCGGAGATGAAATCGCCGTACAGGCGTATGCTCTCCATGCCAAATTTCAGATTGCGGTCTTCCTGGTAGTGCACCTCGGTGGCGGGTGCGAGGAGCCCTGCGGCGGCCCAGGACGCTTCCCGGCCGGTATCTCCGCGTTCGAGCAGGGTCACGGCCTCGCCGCGCTGCAGCAGCTTCCAGCCGATCCCCAGCCCGACGACTCCGCCTCCGATAATCAGGGTACCTTCGCTCATTTGGGCATCGCAGGTCCCGAGGACCCGCGCCTCGTTGAAGTGACTGCCGCACTCGCTTTCGGGGGGTCCTCACGGTATAACATCACCACGCCAAGGCGTAGCCTTCCGCAGCGAAGCTTGCGTCCACCGTGGGGGGTGGGCGCCGCCGGCGCCTCGCGAATCGGCGTTCTGTTCGCTGCGAGTTCGCACATCGGGCACCCGCCGGGCCGGCCTCGCCGCAAGACGGCCGGCGCGCACGGCGGGCCAGCGGTATCCGTGTTCCAGTTCGATCGGGCCCTGCCTGGACGGCAGGTTCGCTCAAAGGGATGGGTGTCCCATGACCCGCAAAGCGCACCCGGAATTCCATAAGGCCCTGCTGGAGCAGACGACCTATCCGTTCGCCCCGCGCCATATCCGGCACCAGGAGACTCGCTGCTCCCACTTGTACAGGACGGGAGCCGAAGTCTACAAGCTGCGCAAATCCAGTTCCGTCTACTCCAGCCTCGAAATCAAGGAGCTGCTCGTGCGGGAGGCGCTGGCCTCGGGCCGGCGCTGGGCGCCCCAGGTAATGATCGGAATGGTCGAGGTGGTGGCCGTGGGCGATTCGTATCGCCTGGCCGCCGTGCCGGAGTTGCCGGATGCCGTGGGGGCGGTGCCGCTCCCGCCCTGCCCTCCGGGCGGCCGGCTGGTGGACTATGCGCTGCGCATGAAGCAGCTATCCGAGCACCACTGGACGGACGTGCTGGTGCGCGGCGGCAAGCTGTCCGGCGTCACCGTGGGGCGCATCGCCCGCTATCTCGCCCAGCGTCACAGCGAGGCCCCGGCCGACGAGCGCGCCCAGCTCCACGGCCGGCCCGAGCAGCTCGCCGCCCTGGCCGAAGACCTGCTGTCCGAGACGAAGCAGCTGATCGGAGGGCCGCTCAGCGAGCCGATGTTCGAATTGATGGCGCGGCCGCTGCATCGCTTCATCGCCGACGCCCACAAGCTCCTGCTGCGCCGGGTCAAGAGGGGCCGCCTGGTCCACTGCCACGGCGCGTTCGTGCCCGAGCACCTGTACGCGAAAAGCCTGGACGTGCAGGCGATCTCGCCTGTGCTGTCGCAGTCGAAGTTCCACCTGCTGGACGCCGCCAGCGACGTCGCCGCCTTCGTCAACGGCCTGCTGCTGCTCGACGCCGACGAGCTCGCGCAGCTCTTCCAGGAGCGCTACGCGAGCGCCGCCAAGGACCGGGAACTGGCCGAAGTGCTGGCCGGCTTCCAGGTGCTGCTGGCGTTGCGGCGGGGGATTTCCGCCAGCGAGGCGCAGGCCGAGGCCGCCCAAGCCGGGGAGCAGCGCGAGGCGCTGGCCGCCGCCGCGCAGTCCCATTTCGCGCTCGGGGTGCGCATCGCGCGGAGCATGACCCGCTCCACTCTCGCGCCCGCGCTGCCGTAGCCGGCCCTGCGCCACAGCCCTTGCGGCGCTGCCGTCCATTCCGTGCTGCCACCCCTTCAGTGCTGCCGTTCCGCACGCACCGCGGAACCCGCGCTCCCGTGCGAAGGCGCACTGCCCGCCGCGCGCCCGTCACTCGTCCAGTACGCGCCGCACCTTGTGCGCCAGGTCCGCCTGCCGGTAGGGCTTGGTGACGAGGTGAATGCCCGGCTCGAGGCGGTCGTGATGGACGATCGCATTGGGCGTGTAGCCCGAGGCGAAGAGCACCTTCAGCCCGGGCCAGACGCGCTGCGCCTCCTCGGCCAGTTGCCGGCCGTTCATGCCGCCGGGCATGACCACGTCGGTGAACAGCAGGTGCACCCGCTCGAGCCGCTCCAGCGCCTCCAGGGCGAGCGGGCCGTTTTCCACCGCCACCACCTGGTAGCCCAGGCCCTGCAGTTGCCGCACGGCGTTGGCCCGCACCAGCTCGTCATCCTCCACCACCAGGATCGTCTCGGCCCCCCGCGGCAGCGGCCCCTCGGGCGCCGGCGGCGGCTGCGCCGGCTGGGCCGGCCCGAGATAGCGGGGCAGGTACACCTTCACCGCGGTGCCGTGGCCCGGCTCGCTGTAGATCTTGACGTGGCCCCCGGACTGCTTGACGAAGCCGTAGACCATGCTCAGGCCCAGGCCGCTGCCCTGGCCGGGCCCCTTCGTCGTGAAGAAGGGGTCGAACGCGCGTTCGATCACCTCGCGCGACATGCCGTGTCCGGTGTCCGTCACCGACAGCATGACGTACTGCCCCGCCTGCACGTCCGCGTGAGCAGCCGCATAGGCGTCGTCCAGCCAGGCATTCGCCGTCTCGATGGTGAGCATGCCGCCGTCGGCCATCGCATCGCGCGCGTTGACCGCAAGATTGAGCAGGGCGTTGTCAAGCTGGGACGGATCGGCGAGGGTCTTCCACAGGCCGCCGCCGCGGATGAGCTCGATCTCGATGTGCTCGCCGAGCGTGCGCCGGATCAGCTCGCCCATGCCGCCCACGACCTTGTTCAGGTCCAGCTCGACGGGCTGGAGCGATTGCTTGCGCGCAAAGGCGAGCAGGCGCTGAGTGAGGGAGCTGCCCTGTTGCGCGGCCTGGACGATCATGCGGGCGCTGGCGGTGGCCGGCGCATTGCCGCGCACCATGTCCTCCAGCAGATCCGCGTTCCCCAGGATGACCGTGAGCAGGTTATTGAAGTCGTGGGCGATCCCGCCGGTGAGCTGGCCCAACGCCTCCGTTTTCTGGATCTGCCGCAGATCCTCGTTGCGCCGGTAGGTTTCCGTCACGTCGAGAATGACGGCGACCATGCCGCCGCTGGGGATCGGACGATGAAGGATCTGCAGCCGCCTCCCGTCGCCGAGAACCAGGTCCAAGGGGCGCCCGTCGTGGCTGGCGTGCTGCTGCTCGAGTTGTTGCTGCCGCGCCTCCAGCGCCGCCCCGGTGAGGCCCTCCCGGACGAGCGCGTGGCGGGCGATCTCCCGGAACGGGGCCCCCGGCACCATTGCCTCCCCCGCATCCGGCCAAAGGTTGCGCCCGCTGGCATTGACCAGCGCCAGCCGGTCCTGCTCGTCGTACAGGACGATGCCGCCCGGAAAGCTCTCGATCGCGTCGGCGAGGCGGGCGTGGGCCAGCGCGGCAGCGCGCCGCGCCGTCGCTTCCGCCGTGATGTCGATGAAGGTGAGCTGGGTGGCCGGCTTACCGTCCCATTGCACCGTCTTGGCCAGCAGCAGCGCGGTGAAGCCCGTGCCGTCCACGCGCAGCAGGTTCAGTTCATAGGAGTCGGGCGCCGGCGATCCGCCGCGCCGCGCCGTCATGTACCGGTGGATCCGCTCCCGGTCCTGCGGCGCGACAAAGTCGAGAATGGTGCCGGCGCGCTGGGCGGCGGCCAGGTCCTCGAATCCGAACCCGCGCAGGTAGGCGGAATTTCCGAAGACGATGCGGTTGTCCTGCAGGATCGCCATGCCCTGCAGCGAGCCTTCGACCAGGTTGCGGAAGCGCTGCTCGCTTTCCAGCCGGGCCGCCTGCAAGCCGCGCTCGGCGGTGACGTCCTCGGCAACGCCCACCAGTCCGCTGACCCGGCCCTCGCTGTCGAGGAGGGGAAACTTGTGCACCTTGAAGTGGCTCAGGTGTCCGGCGGCGCTCACGCTCTGGGTTTCCTGGCTCAGCAGCGGCCGGGCGGTCTCGAATACGATGCGATCATGTTCCGCGATCAGCCTGCGGGAGGCCGCGTCCAAGGGGGGGGATTCGCTGGCGCGCTGGCCCACGACGTCTTCCCGCCGCGCGGCATAGTGCTCGAGGAACGCGCGGTTGGCCAGCGTGTAGCGCCCTTCGCGATCCTTGGCGACGACGTGATGCGGGAGCGTATCAATGACCGTCTGCAGCATTCGCCGGCTGGCGTCCAAGGCCTGCTCGGCGCGCTTGCGTTCCGTGATGTCGAAGAACGTGACTTGCGTGGCCGGCTTGCCGTACCACTCCACGATCCTGGCGAAGGCCATCACCCAGATCTGTGACCCGTCGCGCCGCAGGCATTCCATCTCGTAGGAGGCCGGCACCGGACGGCTTTCCCGGCGCGCCTGGATGTAATCGCGCAACCGCTGCCGCTCGTGCGGCGCCACGCGATCCAGGAGGGAACCGCTGTGCACGAGCTCC
>JBGOTW010000284.1:0-5440 GCA_041476685.1 bacterium
CACGACACCCTGGGCGGGGGCGGAACCTCCTCGGTGCAGCTCGACGTCCAAGCCAAGACGTATGCGCAACTCCTGCTGAGCTTTCCTGTTCCGGTGCCGGAAAGCTGGGCGAGCCGGTTCGGGGACAGGCTTGCGGCGAACCGCTGAGCGGCGATGATGCGCGGTGCTTCAGGGGGATACGGGGAGTCGCGGCGAAACCGCGGCTCCGCCGCGGCCGCCCGGCGTTCAAGTTCGGTCGCAGCGTCACCCTTGATTCGGAAAAGCCTTAGATCGCCCATGTGCGTGCCTTCTTTGCTAGCTTGACACGGGCCGTCAGGTCGCGGATCGCCTCATGCCCGTCCAGTCCGTAGCTGGCAATTAGCCGATGCAACATTCGATGGCAGTTGGCGCATACGCAAATCAATTCGGAGAAGTGCGTATTCGTCCGCTTCTTCCCTTGCAGCCGATGGAGCGGGACCTTGTGGTGCGCTTCTGCGTAGTCCTCAATCATTCCGTATTTCGCCCGCAGGTTTTCAAGGCATATCTTGCATTGCCACTTGGCCCTACTCTTTGCCATCCGTGAAATTATTGGGTTCCGTTCCCACGCGGTATGTTGGCGCAGCACCTTTCGTTCCTTTGCGTCGCTTTTCAGTCCCAAGTCGTCTGATATCGCGTCGGCGACGGCGTCGCTCTTAGAATCGGCGCTCTTAAGCTTGCTGGCAATTGTCGACAAGAAAAGGGCGGCCTGCTCAATCTCAGGATCGGTCAGCTTTGGGACCTTCTCCAGATAAACGCCGTACCAAAATAACGGGTTCCTTTGTCGAGCTGGAGTCCCTTCCAGAATAGGTTTCCCAAATCCGTCCTTCTTCTTTGGCCGCCTGAACGAGTCGCTGTTGACATCAATCATCGCACCGGAACGACCAAACGGTCGCGCACCAATTCGGGCTAGCGACTCAACTTCTTGCCTGTTTTCATGTTCGAAGCCATACCAAAACAGGGGCTCCAACTCTGTCCAGCCACAATTGTCGTCAAACATGGCGAATGGTGTAGGCATTCCGGGGGCGAGTTCGCCCAACTGAACCCATGGCCGATCAAAATACGCTTCCACTGTGAGGCCAGCCTTCATCGGATGAATCGGTCCATTAGGCTCGAAGCGCCGCTGGACCGCCTTGGCCAATGCAAGTAGTTTCTGTTTCGACGCCATGGGTTCCCCGATATCGGTTAAGTCTCAAACTTGCTGGAAAACGGAGGTCGAACATTTCTACACTTTAAGCGTGCGGAATCGTTCCTTGAAATCCACAAGAGCGTCTCGAACCAAGGTCTACACGTAAGCACCGCCACCCGCGAGCGGCTGTCGGCATTGTTCAGCGGCAGGAGTAAAGCGGAAGACGTGAAGGAAACCGTCGCGTGCCGTGGCTTCGCCGCGACTCCATTCTTCGGTGGAATATGGGGAGCCAGGCTCACGCGGGGATGCGCAAGCCTTCCTGCTCGCAGGAATTGCCCACGTCCAGGACGGTGGCGCGATGCATGTCGCGCTTCCAGCGGACGTCGTCGTATTCGGTGCCGCGGTGCATCGTGCAGCGGTTGTCCCACATGACGAGGTCGTGCACCCGCCACCGGTGCGTGTACACGAACTCGCGGCGCGTCGCGGCGGCGATCAGGTCGTCGATCAGGGCGCGGCCTTCCGCCTCGGGCATGCCCAGGATTCGCCCGGCGTGGGCGGCGACATAGAGGGACTTGCGGCCGCTTTCCGGAATGGTGCGCACGATCGCCTGGGGCACGGGCGGCAGCCGCTCCATCTCGTCCTTGTCGAAGCCGGTGACGCCGAGCCGGGCGCGGGAATAGAAGATGGAGTGCTCGGCCACCAGCCCGGCAAGCCGGCGCTGCATGGCCACCGGCAAGGCGTCGTAGGCGGCCCGCTCGTCGGCGAATTCGGTATGGCCACCGACGGGAACGACGGTGTGGGCATAGAGCAGCGAGCACAGGGCCGGCACCCGCCGGAACGAGGCGTCGGTATGCCAGAGGCGATTGCCGAGCTGGTACAGCTTGAGCTTGCTGTCGCTGCCCAGGATCCGGCCCTCGCTATCCACGTTGGATACATCGGCCAGCAGGCGGTGGATGCGCGGCGGCATGTCCTTCCGGGCGATGCCGGTGCCGGCTTCCGGCGGGCCGAACTGCCGGGCAAAGTCGAGCTGCTGCTCTTGGGTGAGCCGCTGGTCGGGGAAGATCGCGACTGCAAACTTCCAGAACGCGTTCTTGACCGCCGCCAGATCGGCTTCCGGCAGCGCCCGCGAGAGGTCCACGTCGCCGATCTCGGCGACGAAGCCCGGCGTGATGGGATAGATCGTGATGGCCATGGGGACGCGCTCCTGCTCGACTGGGGTGGGTTTCTCCGGCCCGGGCGCGCGGCTGCCGCGCATCCGCGCAAGGGCTACCGTAGACGCGCGCAAATCCGATGTCCACGGTTCCTGGGGCGCCCTGCCGGCGCGCACGCAAGCCGCGCCCCCCAGGACACGCGTTCACTCGCGCCAAAGGCCTCCCGCCGACGCAATCCGGTCGGCGCCCTGGCGAGGCGCAGGGACAAGCGTTGCTGCGCCGGCGAGGCCCACCGTTCACGCCTGCGGCTCGATGGCCAGCCCGGTGTCCGGATCGAAGAAGTGCAATTGATCCGCGCGCACGCGGAAGGTCGCCGTCTCGGCGGGGCGCACCGCCGAAGCCGGATCCACGCGCGACACGACGAGCGGCGTCGCTCCGGCCCTCACCTCGAGCAGCAGGTCGGGCCCGAGCGGCTCGATCACGTTGACGACCGCCTGGAACGTGCTGCCGGGCGCTCCCTGGCCCAGGGTGATGTTCTCCGGCCTGACTCCCAGGACGACGCTGCGGGCCAGATAGGGCTGCAACGCCCGTACCCGGTCGCCTGGGACCTCAAGCCGGAGCGCCCCCGCTTCGGCGAGCAGGCCGCCCCCCTGCTCGCGCAGCCGGGTGTCCACGAAGTTCATCATGGGGGAGCCGATGAATCCGGCGACGAACCGGCTCTTGGGCCGCGTGTACAGCTCGAGCGGGGGACCGACCTGCGAAATCCGGCCGTCGCGCATGACGACGACGCGGTCGCCGAGCGTCATCGCCTCCACCTGATCGTGGGTCACGTAGATGACCGTGGACTCGAGGCGGTTGTGGAGGCCGCGGATCTCGAATCGCATCTGGGTGCGCAGCTGCGCGTCCAGGTTCGAGAGCGGCTCGTCGAACAGGAACACCTGGGGATTGCGCACGATGGCCCGCCCCAGCGCGACCCGTTGGCGTTGGCCGCCGGAAAGCTGGGACGGGCGGCGCGCAAACAGCGCCTTGATCCCCAGGATCTCCGCCGCCTCTTCCACGCGCTGCCGGATCTGCGGCTCGGGCACGCGGCGGTTGCGCAGGCCGAAGGCCATGTTGTCGTACACGCTCATGTGCATGTAGAGCGCATAGTTCTGGAACACCATGGCGATGTCGCGATCCTTGGGCAGCAGGTCGTTGACGACACGCTCCCCGATCCGGATGGTCCCGGCCGAGATCTTTTCCAGCCCGGCGATCATCCGCAGCGTCGTGGACTTGCCGCACCCGGACGGACCGACCAGCACGACGAACTCCTTGTCGCGGATGTCCAGGTTGACGTCCCGCACCGCGGCGACATCCCCGAAGTACTTGTGCAACCCTTGCAGCTGGACTTGACCCACGGGTTCCATCCATCGCGAACATGGTTGCGGCGGCGGGATACGGGCCGGATGGCCTGCCGGCGGCCGGCAGGGCCGCCCCCGCGGCGAGCGCTCCGCTCAGATCCGCAGTCCCTTGACCACGTACTTCTGTCCGAAGATCGTCGCGAACAGCGCCGGCACCAGGGCCATGATCGCCGTCGCGCTCATCAGGTGCCACTCCATGCCCAATTCATGGACGAACTGGGCCATCACCACCGTCAGGATCGGCGTATTCTGGGCCGTGAGAATCAGGGCGAACAGGAACTCGTTCCAGGTAAACAGCCACGTCAGGATGGCCAAGGACGCGATCCCGGGGATCGCATGGGGCAGGGCAATGCGCAGGAAAGCCCCCCAGCGGGAACACCCGTCGATCAGCGCGGCGTATTCCATCTCGGGCTCGATGCCGTCGAAGAACCCTTTCATCAGCCAGGAGAAGAAGCACACGTGCACGGCCACGTGGGGCAGCAGCAGACCCAGGTAGGTATCGAACAGTCCGATCGCCTGCGTGACCAGGAACAGCGGCAGCACCCAGGAGATGTAGGGAATCGTGCGGAACAGGTAGATGGTGCCGAACCACGCGCCGGCGAGGGGTCCCTTGAAGCGGGACAGCATGTACCCGCTCGTCACCGTGACCCCGAGGGACAACACGGTGGCCAGCGTGGCGATGAGGGCGCTGTTGAGGAAAGCGCGCCGCACCGTGGGTTCCTTCAGGACGAGCGCGAAATTATGGACGGTGAACTCGAGCCCCCGATGCACGTAGAAGACACCGGACTGCGGGCGCAGCGAGGTGAGCAGCAGCCACAGGACGGGAAACGCGAAGACCAGGCCGATTCCCACGACCACCGCCCCGAAGGCCGCCCGCCGCCATGCGCGGGCCATGCCCCCGGTGGAGAGTTCCGCGTGCCTGGCGTCCCGACCGCCGCTCATCGCGACACCTCGATGAAACGGTTCATGGAGCGGTACAGCAGCACCCCGAGCACCATGATGATCGCGGCGCCGATCAACGCGACGGCGCTGCCGCGGCCGAAGTCGTACGCGATGAACGCCTCCTGGAAGGCGTACACGCTGAACATCTCCGTGCTGCGCGCGGGGCCCCCGCCGGAGAGGGTCCAGACGATGTCGAAGACCCGGAACGCGTCGATGGCCCGGATCACGATCGTGACGACGAGCACCGGGCGCAGCATGGGCAGCGTGATGAAGCGGAAGGTGCGCCAGCGCGTGGCGCCGTCAATGGCTGCCGCCTCGAACGGTTCCTTGGGCAGGCTCTTTAGCGCGGCCAGCAGGATGATCGTGAACCAGGGCGCCCAGAGCCAGACGTCGGTGAGCACGATGATCAGCAGCGTGGCCCAGCGGTTGGCCAGCCAGGCGGGAGCCGGCAGCCCCAGCGCGCTCAGGACGACATTCACGATCCCGAACTGGTCGTTGAAGATCCAGCGGATCATGATCGCCGCGATCACCGGCGCCACCATCAGCGGCAGCAGGATGATCGTGCGCAGCACCGGCTCGCCCCTGAAGCTGCGATTGAGCAAAAGGGCCAGCGCCAAGCCCGCCACCAGGGACAGCGCCACCGAGCAGACGAGAAATCCGAGCGTATTGGGCAGCACGAGGGAATAGAATACCCGGTCGTCGAATACCTTGAGGTAGTTCGCAATGCCGACCCAGGTCTTCTTCGGATCGTACAGGGCCCAGCTGCGGAAGCTGGCGTTCGCGCCGATCAGGATCGGCACGAC
>JBGOTW010000285.1:0-5405 GCA_041476685.1 bacterium
ACGCCAGCCCGTCGAGCGGATTCTTCAGGCGCGCCACCGAGGCCTCGCTGCGGGCCGGGTAGTCCTGCTTGAGGAAGAATTGGATCTCGGCCAGCAGCGCGCGGCGCTCCGAATCGTCGGAGTCGGCAGCGAGTGCGCGTTGGGCGGCCTGGGCGGCCCGCCCGAGCTCCCGCATCTGCTCATCGCCGGTCAGCGTGAGCAGGGCCAGCTCCAGCCTCAGGCGCGCCTCGGTCGCCAGGGCGAGCCCGGCGACCCCCGGTTCCTTCGCATACGGCTCGAGTGCGCCGATCAGCCGCGTCCGCGCTTCGGGATCGCTGGCACGCTCGGCCTCCGCGCTGGTGCGATAGACCGCTTCCACCGCGCCCCACTTTTCCGCCGGCTGGGCCTTGTCCGGCGCCGCAGCGGGCAGCTTGAGCGCCCCGGCCACCTGAGCCAGCAACGGCGCGATCGCCGCCGCGGGCGGCTCCGCCTTCAGGTCCAGCATCACGCTGAACGGGGCGGGAAGAAGCAGGTCGCCGTCCCGCCCCAGCACGCGGACGTTCACGGCCACGCGGTCCAGCACCCGCTGCACCGTGCCCGTCACCACGTAGTCCAGTCCCAGATCCGACCACTGGGCGGGCGACGGTGCCCCCAGCGGCTCGAGGCCCAGCAGGGCGGCCCGCTGCTCCGCGGCGTCCCGCGAGAGCAGGCCGATCTTGCCGGAAGCGCGGATCCTGCGGCGCACGGCCTCCTGGAGGTACGAGCCGATCCACGCATCCTCGGCTTTGCGCAACGGAACGAAGGGCAGGATGGCGGCTGTGGGAGGCTGAACTTGAGCCGGGGAGGCGGACCGCGGGGCCGGCGCCGGCTTTCTAGCAGGCGCTACCCGATCGCCGGAAGCCTGATCGGCGGCTTGGGCAATCGACGGCGCAGCGGAATCGGCCGTGCGGGGAGCAGCGGCGAGCACCCCTTCGCCCGCGCGCGCCGCCTGGCGCGGGTCCATCAGCACCAGCGCGACAGCCACGAGAGCGGCGAGCGCCAACCGGCGCGCGGCCAAAGACCGGAAAGAAGCGAGGGACAAGCTCGGGCGACAGGCCCATGCAGGGCGAACAGGCGAGGATCCGGCGGGACGCACATCCGTCCGGGTACAAGAGAAGCGGGGGGGCCGGGCGGAATGCCGCTCGTGGCCCCGCAGCTCTCCTGCCAAGCGGGATATAAATGGACCGGAAACGGGCTCCGGCCCGGGATCAGTGGTCGGTGGAATTGGCGCTGTGACCGTAGGCAGCCGTCCCTTTGCCCGCATCCGTGCGTTGCGTTCCCCCAGCGGTCCCGTTGCCCGTGTCGACCGCTTCGATGCGGCCGAGCAGTTCGCGCAGCTTATCCTCCAGGATGCGTCGCTCTTCCCTGAGATCGTGGACTTCCGTCCTCAACCCTTCGATGGTATCCACGGCGGAGTTGACGCGGTTCTCCAATGCATCCAGCAGCGCTTTGGACATGGCAAAATCCCTTTACCAAGTGATCCCCGGGCAATCCCGCCCGTGGAGTTCCAGAAGGCGTCCCTTCGCTGGCATGCCCCCCTCGGCTTTCCGCTGTCGCGGAAAACAATCTCCGTATACCCTAAAGCCCAAACCGGCACAAGCGCCTTCCTCCGATTTTGCCAGTGCTTTGAGGGGTCTGCGCCACGGGGGGCAAGGTCCGGCCGAGGCCGATCGCGCGTGAAGCCGCCAAATCCGGGCCTTCGAGCCGCGCTGACCGGGCCCGGACCCGCGCCAGGCGCGGGTTCAGCGCGGATATACCGGAGCCGGTGCGCCGATTCAGTAAGGGAGCAGCGCATGGAACTCTTCGCCCATCGGGGCAACTCGGGCGAGGCCCCCGAAAACACCTTGGCCGCCTTCCGCCAGGCCCTGGACGCGGGCGCCGACGGCGTCGAATTCGACGTACAGTCGAGCCGCGACGGGGTTCCCATCGTGATCCACGACGAGCGGCTCGGGCGCACGGTGCCCGGCACCGGCTGGGTGCGCGATCACACGCTCGCCGAGCTGAAGGCGCTCGATGCGGGACGGTGGTTCAGCCCGGCCTTCGCCGGCGAGCGCATTCCCACGCTGCAAGAAGTGCTCGATCTCGTGCGCGGGACTCCGCTGCGGCTCAACATCGAGCTCAAGACCAACCGGGTCGCGTATCCGGGGCTGGCGCGGCAGGTCGTGGAGATGGTGCAGCGGCTCGGGCTCGGCCCGCGCGCGCACGTGTCCTCCTTCAATCACAAGACGCTGCGGGAAGCGCGGGCTTTGGCGCCGCAGCTGGAGTACGCTGCCGTGGTGTACGAGCAGCTGGTGCAGCCCTGGGCCTACGCGCGCCAGTGGGCATTCCGGGCGCTGCATCCTTCGCTCGCCGCCACCGACGAGGAAACCGTGCGCGGTTGCCACGAAGCCGGACTGAAGGTGCGGGTGTGGGTCGTGGATGAGCCGGAGGATTACGCCCGCATGGAGGCCTGGGGCGTGGACGCCGTCATCAGCAACCATCCGCGCCGCTTCGGGCGCCGCGCCTAGCCGGAGTGCGGGATGCAGGTGATGCGGAAGATCGTGATCGGCGGGCGGCCGCTGATGCCCGCCACCCTGCATGCGCACCTCGCCCTGTCGTCCATCGGAACCGCGGAGCTGCGGCTCGGCCCCGAGGCGCTCACGCCGGGCCCCGCGGACCGGGAGGCCATTCGTATCATCCTGAGCCAGGCCAAGGGCCAACTCGCCGAATGCTTCCTCAGCGTCGCCGGGCAGCCCGACTACCTGATCGTAATGGGACCGGTCACCCAAGTGACGCCGGTGGACGGGCAGTACCAGGTGAAGGTGCGGGAACTGTCCGCCGTGCTCGAGGCACCGGCCGTCTTCTTCCTGCGGAACAAGAGCGCCAGGGAGGTGGTCGCCGAGATCGAGAAGCGGAGCCGGCTGCACTTCATCGTCCCCAGCCGCGCGCCCTACTTCAACGAGATCAAGCCGGTCTTTCAGTCCACCGGGGACTGCCGCACGGCGCTGGAGAAGGTGATCCAGGCCTGGGAGCTGCCGGAAGTCGTGTGGTACCAGCTTCCGGACGGCACCATCTTCTTTGGGCCGTGGCGGGCCGGGCCGTTCAACAAGGCCGACGTGCCCATTGATGCGCGCCTGGTGCTGGAGAAGGACCTGGGGCAGAAGACCCTGCGCCTGCCGCTGATCCCGGCGCTCCGGCCCGGCATGGCGGTGGACTGCGGCTTTCGCTTCCGCATCGACGAGATCGACTTCGAGGACGAGACCGCGCTGATCCGCTGGACGCGCCTGTAGCGTCCGCCGGCGGCGGGCTTTCGCGATCCTGACATGCTGCACTGGCTCCTGCTCGCCGGCGTCTACGCGTGGCTCGGCTTCACCGTCGGGTACTTCTTCCGCAAGTGGTTCGAGGGCAGCCTGCTGCCGCGCTATCGGACCGAGTCCGGCGGGACGGACGCGGCCCCCGGCGCCGCAGGCAGCGCCCCGGGCCTCGCCGCTGGCCTCTCTTCGGAAGAGCCGGTCGACTGGGTCGACGAGGCGGACCGCGTACTGGCGGTGCTGCCCCGGCGCGAGATCCGCCGCCGCAACCTACTCCATCGCGTCACCGCCACCTTCGTCTTCCATCCCGACGGGCGGATGTTCCTCCAGCAGCGCACGCCGGCCAAGGACGTCTATCCCGGCCTGTTCGACCCCTTCGTCGGCGGCACGGTGGCCAGCGGCGAAAGCTATCCCGGGAACGCCGCGCGGGAGGTCGCGGAGGAGCTGGGCGTCCACGGTGCGCCGCTGTATTTCCTGTTCGGTCATGGCTTCCAGGACGCGTCCACCCATAGCCTGATCCGGGTGTTCGCCTGCATCCACGGCGGCCCGGTGCGCCTCCAGGAGGCGGAAGTGGCGGGCGGCGAGTGGGCCGGGGAGGCGCGCGTGGAGCAGCTGATCGCGCAGGGCCGCGTCTGCCCTGACAGCGCCGAGGGCTGGCGGCTGTATCGGGAACGCTATGGCGCGGGCCGGAACTTCGCGCGGGACATCGCGCCGGGGCTGACGCCGATCGGACGGACGGGGGACAAGGATAAAGCCTAAGAGCCAACTGCGGGTGGAGGAACTCGGTTCCCCCACACCCCCTGGTTGCAAGAACCCAATTCTGCGCCGCAGCCGCGCCAGCGCGGCTGCGGAGCTTACCGGGGGTGTGGGGGCCCTAGGCCCCCGCGCCGTTGCGGTTCCTGGTCCGGATAGACCGGCACCTTGTCGGCGCCGAGGATGGCGACTCCATTAGCGGTCTGCTCCACGCGCACGCGCAGCCACATCTCCCGGTTGAGGGCCATGTCCCAGTAGCGCAGGCGATGCGAGACGGGCGGACCGGGCGCGATCTCGTCGGGAGCGGAGAGCGCCTGCTGGACGAGCGCGGGCTCGATGCCCCGCCGCTCCAGCTCGGCCAGCGCCTCCGCGGTCCACGTCACGGCCATCGGGGAAGATCGTAAAGAGATATTGACCCTTCATCCCGGCGATGGTCCTACTCCCCTTGCGGGAGAGGGGTGGCCTGATTGCCTGGGCAACTCGATGCCCAGGCAACTCGATGCCCAGGCAACAGCGCGCCGGGGTGAGGGGTGCTAGTAGCGGTAGTGCTCCGGCTTGTAGGGTCCGTCGACGGGCACGTTCAGGTACTCGGCCTGCGCCGGGGAGAGCGTCTCGAGCTGGACGCCGAGCTTGTCCAGGTGCAGCCGCGCCACGCGCTCGTCCAGGTGCTTGGGCAGGACGTACACCTTGTGCTCGTACTGGCCCGGGTGCTGCCACAGCTCGAGCTGGGCCAGCACCTGATTGGTAAAGCTGGTTGACATGACGAAGCTGGGGTGGCCCGTGGCGCAGCCCAGGTTCACCAGCCGCCCTTCCGCCAGGATCGTGACGCGCTTGCCATTGGGCCAGACGACCTGGTCGACCTGGGGCTTGATGTTGACGCGTTTCAAGGTCTCGTCCTTGAAGACCGACGCCACTTCCACCTCAGAGTCGAAGTGGCCGATGTTGCACACGATCGCCTGATGCTTCATCGCGTCCATGTGCTTGCGCTGGATGACGCCGATGCAGCCGGTGGCGGTGACGAAGATGTCGCCGACCTTCGCGGCGTCGTCCATGCGCACGACGGGGAAGCCCTCCATCGCGGCCTGCAGCGCGCAGATGGGATCGACTTCGGTGACCAGCACGCGCGCACCCATCCCCCGGAACGCCTGGGCGCAGCCCTTGCCCACCTCGCCGTACCCGGCGACGACGCAGATCTTGCCCGCGATCATCACGTCCGTCGCGCGCTTGATGCCGTCAATGACCGACTCGCGGATGCCGTAGAGGTTGTCGAACTTGCTCTTCGTGACCGAGTCGTTGACGTTGAAGGCGGGCATCTTCAGCTCGCCCCGGTCCTGCATCAGGTAG
>JBGOTW010000286.1:0-5388 GCA_041476685.1 bacterium
CAGCAGGAACGGGTGCGTGCGGGAGATGACGAGCTGGGAAGGCTCCTTCGGGTCGTTGAGCACGTCAAGCAGGATCACGCGGATGTGGTCCCCGCTGGCGTAGCGCTCCTGCGGGATCTGCTCGCGGTGGTACAGGATCGCCTCGGTCTGGTTGAACGTGACGTAGGTGCGGCCGCGCTCGGTGCGGCTGACGATCCCGTTGAGGATCTCGTTATTGCGGTCCTTGAAGCTCTCGTAGACGGTCTCGCGCTCCGCCTCGCGGATCTTCTGGAAGACCAGCTGCCGCGCGGTCTGGGCGATGACGCGGCTGAGCTCCTGGTTGTCGATCTCGTACTCGACCTCGTCCCCGGGCTCGGCGAGGGAGTCCAGCCGGCGCGCCTCATCCAGCGGCATCTCGTTTTCCGGATCGGTCACCTGCTCCGCGACCTTCTTGTAGCGGAACACCTCCAGCTCGCCCGACTTCGTGTTGACCCGGGCCTCGATGTCCTGGAACTGCTTGAACTTGCGCTTGGCCGCGGCCGTGACCGCGTCCTGGATCACCGCCACCAGCCGGTCACGGGGAATGCCTTTTTCCCGGGCGATGTCGCCAATGGCTTCGAGGATGTTCTCTTTCGGCATGAGGCCTGTCTCGTCTTGCCCGTTCAAAAAGCGGAAGCGTTCCGCCGGATGCGCCGGCGCCTTCGGTTGTCGCGAGTCTTCTGGATGAGTTTGCCGGACGAGCCTCCGTCCGCGCGGCCTACAGATCCGGGTCCAGCCTGGCCTTCTTCACGGCCCGCAGGGGCACCGTCAGCGTCTCCCCTGCCTTCTCCAGGCGCAGCGTCTCGCCCTCCACCGCCTTGAGCTCCGCCCGAAACGTGCGGTCCTTCAGCTCGGGCAGCACCTCGTGGGCGATCGTCAGCCGGATGCGCTTGCCGAGCGACTGCTCGAAATGCCGGCGCTCCTTCAGCGGGCGGAACAGCCCCGGCGACGACACCTCCAGGTGGAAGGCGTGGGGGATCGGGTCTTCCACGTCGAGGATCCGCCCGGCCAACTCGCTCACCCGCGCGCACTCGTCGAGGGTGAGGGCGCCCTCCGGCTTGTCGATCGTCAGGCGCAGCACCCAGCGGCCTTCCGGCCGCAGCCGCGCCTCCAGCAGCCGGCAGCCCAGCCCGGCGATCGGCGCTTCAAGCAGGCGCTCCACCCTTGCGTCCAGGGCCGCGCCGCCTTCGCCGCCGGCTTCCGGCCGCGCCGGCTCCGCCCTTGTCGCATCCTTCATGGCTCTCCGCCGGGCGCCACCGCCGACAGGCGGCGCAGGCCGGCTTGCTCCCTGCGGGCGTACGCGCATCGTAAACACTATTTTGTACCGGTTCGGGGCCGGAAGGGCAAGGGCGGGTTGGCGCGGGCGGTCGCTGCTTCCCGCTCCGCCGGCGCCGCAAAGGAGGCGCGGGCTGTGCCTGCGCGTGCGCGGGTCGCCGCGTGCGGGTCGCCGCGTGACGTGCGGCAGCCCATCGCGTCGCGGCAGGCGCGCGACTCAGTCCGCCGCGCCGGGTGTGGGGGCGTGCCCATGCGGGGCGTGGGTGTGGCCGTCCCGGTCGTCGGAGTGGGAGTGGTCATGGTGCAGGTGCGCCTGGCCCACGCCGGCGACCGTGCCGCCGCGCCACTGCACGAGCGAGTCGCGCAGCACGCGCAGGGCCGAGCCGATCACGAGGGCGGAGATGGCCGCCCCGGCGATGACGTCCGGCCAGGACGAGCCGCTCAGCCCCACGCCCAGCGCGGCGGCCAGCACGCCCAGGTTCGCCAGGACGTCGTTGCGGGCGCAGGTCCAGGTCGCGCGCAGGTTCAGGTCATCGTGCCGGTGCCGCGTCAGCAGCACCAGGCACGCCGCGTTCGCCAGCAGCGCCAGCAGCCCGACGGCGCCCATCCAGCCCTCGTGGGCCCGCTGCCCCAGCGCCAGCGCCGCGGCGATCTGCCCCAGCACGACGGCGCCCAGCGCGAGCATCGCCGCGCCCTTGCCGAAGGCGAGCCCGCTCTGCCAGCGCGCCCCGCGCCCCACGGCGTACAGGCTCATCGCGTAGATGAGCGCGTCGCCCAGCATGTCCAGCGAATCGGCGGTGAGGGCGGAGGAGTGCGCGATCCAGCCGGAGACGAACTCCACGCCGAACATGACCGCGTTGACCGACAGCGCGGCCACGAGCACGCGCCGCTGCCTGCCCTGCAGCCGGCTCAGCTCCACCGCCATCGCCTCGCAACACGCGTCCATCGCCCCCAAGCCTCATCAGTGTGCGCTCCGCAGTGCGGCTCCCGCGCGCCCCTTTCGCAATTTCGCCAGGATTGCGCCGATCCGGCCGGATGGCAAGGGCGCGCGGGTTCCGCTGGACAGACCCGCGCCGCCGCAGCATCCTGCCGCAGTAACCCGCAACCTGTGGGCGGCGCATCCCAGCCCCTGGAGGATCATGAGTCCCGACGTCACCCGCGTCCTGGCGCGGCTCGAGGCGCGCATGGAGCAGGAGGCGAAGCTGCTGCGGGCGGGCGGCGCGCTCGACATGGACCGCTTCATGCTCCCGGTCGGCCGCGACGCGGGACGGCTGCTGAACCTGCTGGTCAAGCTGGGCGGCTGCACGCGCATCCTGGAAGTCGGCACCTCGGTGGGCTACTCGACGCTGTGGCTGGCCGAGGCGGCGGCGGCGACCGGCGGCCACGTCATCAGCACCGAGTCCCTCGCCGCCAAGCATCGCGAGGCGCGCGACAACCTGGCCGAGGCGGGCCTGGACGCCCGGGTCGAGATGCACACGGGCGACGCGCTGGCCACGATCCGCCGCCACGCGGGACCCTTCGACTTCGCGCTGATCGACCTGTGGAAGAACCTCTACGTCCCCTCCCTCGAGGCGATGGCCCCCAAGCTCGCGCCGGGCGCGCTGATCGCGGCGGACAACATGCTCGTGCCCGCGTCCTCGCGCCGCTCGGCCGGCATCTACCGCCGCTTCGTGGCCCGGCAGCCGGAGCTGGACACGGTGCTCCTGCCCATCGCCAACGGGATCGAGCTGACCCGCAGGCGCGCCGGCGAGGGGCCGCTCGCGCCCGCCGTGCGGCGCATGCTGGCGCGCCTGGAGCGGCGCAGCGCCCGGGAGGAGGCCGTGCGCAGGAGCCTGAGCGAGACGGAGTACCGCGGCCGGCTGGGCGAGTTCATGTTGGCGATCGGGCCGGACTCCGGGCGCCTGCTCAACCTGCTCGTCAAGCACGGACGCTGCACGCGCATCCTGGAGCTGGGCACCTCGGTGGGATACTCGGCGCTGTGGCTGGCGGAGGCCGCCCGCGCCACCGGCGGCCGCGTCGTGTCGCTGGACAACCAGCCGGGCAAGCAGCGCGAGGCGCGCGAGCACCTGGCCCAGGCCGGGCTGGCCGGACGCGTCGAGCTGATCACGGCGGATATCCTCGCCGCCATCCCCCGCCTGCCGGGACCCTTCGACTTCGTCCTGCTCGACTACACGCGGGACCAGTACATCGCCGCCCTGGAGGCGCTCCGGCCCAAGCTCGCGCCGGGGGCGATCGTCGCCGCGGACAACATGCTCCAGCCGCAGGCGACCCGCCCACAGGCGGAGGCCTACCGCGCCCATGTCGCCGCGCAGGCGGACCTGGACAGCGTGCTGGTGCCCATCGGCAACGGGATTGAACTCACGCGCAAGTCGCGCTAGCGGGAGGGCGCCATGCAAGCGCGCAGGAAAGCGAGGGCGGGCGCCCCACGGCTGCCGCGCCGAATCCGGGTGCAGGGAGCAACCGCTCCCTGCTGGAGAGCGCGAGAGGCAAAGCCTCTCGCAATCACTACCTAAGTCGCAATTACGGTCCACTAGAGACGATCCATGGGCGCCGTGGCTCCGGAAACCTGGGTGTCGGTCCTGCGCTGGGGGTTCGCCGGGCTGCTGCTGGCGGAGACGGCGGTGGAGGCGGGCCTGGCGTGGCTCAACCTGCGCCACTCGGCGCGGCACGGCGGGCGCGTGCCCGCGGCGCTCGCCCAGGCCTTCAGTGCCGCGGACGCCGAGCGCAGCCAGGCCTACGTGCAGGCGCGCGGGCGGCTCGAGCTGCTCTCGCTCCTGGCCGACGCGGCGCTGCTGGCGGGCCTGCTGTTCTCGGGCGCGCTGCCGGCCTGGGACGGCTGGCTGGCGGCGCACGCGTCCGGCTGGGACGCTCCGCACCGCTTCGTCGTCTTCCTGCTCGGGCTCGGCCTGCCCGTGGCCCTGCTGAGCCTGCCGTTCTCGCTCTACCGCACGTTCCGGATCGAGGCGCGCTTCGGCTTCAACCGCCTCACCTTCGCCCAGTGGCTGCGGGACCGGGCGAAGGGGCTGGCGCTCGGCGCGGCGCTGGGCCTGCCCGTGCTTTACGCGGTGTACGGGTTCATGGCGCTGACGGGCCGCTGGTGGTGGCTTTGGCTGTTCGGCTTCCTGGCCGCCTGGCAACTGCTGCTGGTGTGGCTCTACCCCACCGTGATCGCGCGCTGGTTCAACCGCTTCACGCCCCTGGCGCAGGGGGCGCTGCGCAGCGAGGTCGAGGCGCTCGCCGGGCGCGCCGGCTTCCGTACGCGCGGCATCTACGTGATGGACGCGGGGCGGCGCTCGGCCCACTCGAACGCCTACTTCACCGGCCTCGTGCGGCCGCGCATCGTCCTGTTCGACACGCTGCTGAGCGCCATGTCGGAGGGGGAGACGCTGGGCGTGCTGGCCCACGAGATGGGCCACTGGCGGGCCGGGCACGTGCGGCGCATGATCGCGCTGAGCCTGGGGCTGCAGCTGGCGGGACTGTTCGTCCTCAGCCTGGCGATCGGCTGGCCGCCCTTATTCCAGGCCTTCGGCTTCGCCGGCCCTTCCTTTCATGCCGCCGTGGCGCTGGCCGCGCTGTGCGGGGGCACCGTCACCTTCTGGCTGGGCCCGCTGCTGGCGCGCGTGTCGCGGCGGCACGAGTACGAGGCGGACGCCTTCTCCTGGCGGATGCTGCAGCGCGTCGAGCCGCTGCAAAGCGCGCTGATCAAGCTGGGCAGGGAGAACCTGGCGAACCTGGCGCCCCATCCCTGGTACAGCGCCTACCACTACTCGCACCCGACCCTGCCCGAGCGGCTCGCGGCGCTGGAGCGCCTGGCGCGCGGTCCGTGACGCCCGCGCCCTCGCCCGTTCACGGGTCCTCACCCCCGCCGCTGCGGCGCCCTCACCCCGTCGCCTGCGGCGCCGACCCTCTCCCGCTGGATCGTGTTTGGACCGGGGAGAGGGTTTCGTACAACGGCACGCGTGTCCAAGTCAGACTCCTTCTCCCCTTGCGGGAGAAGGATGCCCGCAGGGCAGGATGAGGGGTGCTCGCGCCGGGAAAAATCGCCGCATATCGCGCATTCGCCGCAACAAACTCTTTCCGCACATTTAGCTATTA
>JBGOTW010000287.1:0-5381 GCA_041476685.1 bacterium
CCATGAATCCCCTTCCTGAACGCAATCGGCGCGGTCAGCCCGAATCGGAAAGGCGTGCGGCGAAAGGTCAAGCCGCCGGGAGCGTGGCTTGTCCGTCAGCAGCACTGCATCTCAGCCGCACCGCCTCTCAGCCGCACCGCCCCTGGCGCAGGCTCGACCATCTGAGTGCAGTTTACCTTGTTTCTCGTTCCGGATCAAAATTCTAACGTGCCGGGAAGGGTTGCGGCGAGACCCCGGGCGCTTCGGAGCGAACGCCATCGAACGCGGGCTCCCCAAGGGGGCGGGTTTGGCGACACCAGAGAGGGGACCGTCAGCCCGGCTGGCCGGGTAGCGGGAACGCGATTCGTCACCGGAGCAGCGCATCCTTGGCGAGGGCCATGCCGGTCACGGCTGCCGCGCGCGGGTAGGAAGGGCTGCGGCCTCGCCTTGGCAAGCGGCGCTACCGGCGCTAAGCTTGCATATCTTCCAATGCGAACGCCCCCTGCGGGGCGCAAACTCTACAGGAGCGAGCAATGCCCGCGTTCAAGAACATTTTCAAAGTCGTTGGATCCGAGCAGGCCGCCCAGCCCGCCATGCATGCCCCGGGCGACGCCATGGAACGGATTCGCCAGGACATCGGCTCCAACAAGGTCGTCGTGTACATGAAGGGCACGCCGGAGATGCCGCAATGCGGCTTTTCCGCCCAGACCGTGCAGGTGATGAACGAGCTGGGTGTCCCCTACGCCTCCCGGAACGTGCTGGAAGATCCGGAGCTGCGTCAGGCGATCAAGGAATTTTCCAACTGGCCGACCATTCCCCAGGTGTACATCAATGGGAAGTTCGTCGGCGGCTGCGACATCGTGACCGAGATGCACGAGCGCGGCGAGCTGGCCGACCTGCTGAAGTAACTTGGTGAAGTAACGTTGCGAATTGGCTCGGCGAAGTGACCCGTTCCGATCCCGCTTTTCGCTGACCCCGCTCCCCGGCCTGTGCTCAGGCGGGGGGGCCGCGTCGCCTCCCCTCGCCAGGCCGCACCGGCGGACGATCGAGCCGGGCTCTTGCGCTGCCCGCGGCGCTGGCGCGTTCCAGTCGTCAATCTCCGTCGTCCCGGCCCCGAATTCCCCCTGTCGCGCTTCTCCCCGGCGCGAACACTCCGCTGCCTCCGCGCCGTTGACGAAATAGCCGCGTTGCCGTCCGCCCCAAGCGGCGCGGGCGGCCCCTTGCGCCCGCTCGGCGCGTTGGACTAGGCTCGCTCCATTCCGACGGACCATTTATCTGGAGAGGTAGCGGCTATGCGCATGCAAGCGGCGGTGCTGTACGAGTTGAACAAGCCCCTCGTCATCGAGGAGGTCGAGCTGGATCCGCCGCACCCGGGCGAGGCCCTGATCAAGATGGTGGCGACCGGCGTGTGCCACAGCGACGTCCACTACTACACGGGCGACCAGCCGCGCGAGCTGCCGATCATCCTCGGGCACGAGGGCGCCGGGATCGTGCAGGCAGTCGGGCCGGGCGTCACGAGCGTGAAGCCGGGCGACCACGTCGTGCTGACGTTCCTGCCCTCGTGCGGCAAGTGCCGCTGGTGCCACTCCGGCGAGCCGAACATGTGCGACCTGGGCCAGTACCTGCGCAACGGCAAGGCGCTGGACCAGACCTACCGCTACCACTTCGCCAAGACCGGCAAGGACTTGAACTCGTTCCTGTGGGTGAGCACGTACGCCGAATACAGCGTCGTGCCCGAGGCGAGCATCGTCAAGGCGCCGGAATGGCTGCCGCTGGAGAAGCTGTGCCTGCTCGGCTGCGGCTTCACCACCGGCTTCGGCGCCGCGACCAACGCGGTGCACATCAAGCCCGGCGAAACGGCCCTGATCATCGGCTGCGGCGGGCTCGGCCTGGCCGCCGTGCAGGGCTGCCGCGTGAGCGGAGCCGGCAAGATCATCGCCGTGGACGTGCATCGTGAAAAGCTGGAGATGGCGAAGAAGTTCGGCGCCACCCACGCCCTGCTCAACCAGCACGACGTCAAGGCGATCGTGGATCAGGTGATGGAGATCACCTGGGGCGAGGGCACCGACTACGCGATGGAATTCGTGGGCTGGACCCAGACCGACGAGACGTACGCGATCGGCTACCAGAGCATCCGCAAGGGCGGCACGATGCTCTTCGTCGGCGTGCCGCGGGCGGGCAAGAACACCATCCCGATCCCGCCCCGCGACTTCTCCATGTGGCGCAAGAAGCTGCAGGGAGTCCTGTTCGGCGACGCCCAGTTCCAGGTGGATATCCCGAAGTACATTGAATTGTACGAGAAGAAGCAGATCAACCTGGACGACATGGTCACCAAGGAATTCCGGCTGAAGGACATCAACACCTGCTTCGAGAATATCCTGGCGGGCAACCGGGTCGCGCGGCAGGTGATCCGGTTCGATTGAGCGGCGCGGAGGGGCTGGCCCATTCGCCGGCCCCGTCGCCTGCCGCGCCGTTGCCGTGTCGCCCGCCGTGTCGCCTGCCGCGTCGCGTGCCTGGGCGCCGCCCGCGCAGCGCCGGCCGGGCCGAGTTGCGGCACGCATCCTGGGGGGAAGGACAGCCATGCGCATGAAAGCGGCCGTCATGTACGAGCCCAGGAAGCCGCTGGTCGTCGAGGAAGTCCAGCTCGATCCGCCCAAGGCCAACGAAGTCCTCGTCAAGCTCGTGGCGACGGGCGTCTGCCACAGCGACGTGCACTTCTACACCGGGGATCTGCCCGCGCAGATGCCGGTCGTGCTGGGTCACGAAGGGGCCGGCATCGTGCAGGACGTGGGGCCGGGCGTCACGCGGGTCAAGGCCGGCGACAAGGTCGTCATGTCTTTCCTTCCCTCGTGCGGCCAGTGCCGCTGGTGCACCGAAGGCCGCGGCAACCTGTGCGACCTGGGGGTGCAGCTCATGTCGGGCGTGATGCTGGACCAGACGCCCCGTCTGCACAGCGTCAAGGACGGCTCCCCCGTCCGCAACTTCCTGTTCGTCAGCACCTGGGCCGAATACACGGTCGTTCCCGACGCGTGCCTGGTGAAGGTGCGGGACGAGGCGCCGCTCGAAAAGGCCTGCCTGTTCGGCTGCGGCTTCACCACCGGCTACGGAGCCGTGACCAACGCCATCCACATCCGGCCCGGCGAGACGATCACCATCGTGGGCTGCGGCGGCCTTGGCCTCTCGGCCATCCAGGGCGCAGCCGCGAGCGAAGCGGGCATGATCATCGCGGTGGACGTGCACGAGGAGAAGCTGACCCTCGCCAAGCAGATGGGCGCCACCCATGTCGTCCAGAACCGGCACAACCCCGACGAGGCGGTGAAGGAAGTGCTGAACCTGACCCATGGCCTCGGCACGGACTACAGCGGGGAGTTCGTGGGCTTCGACCAGACGCCGGAGACGGCCGACATCGCCTTCCGCTCCGTGCGCAAGGGCGGCACGATGCTGCTGGTCGGTGCGGCCGCCCTGTCGCAGCAGACCCTTAAGGTGAGCCCGTTCGTCCTGACGATGTACGAGAAGCGCATCCAGGGCGTGCTGTTCGGCTCGGCCCGCTTCAAGACGGACATTCCGCGCTACGTGGACCTGCTGCTGGCCGGCAAGCTGAACCTGGACACGCTCGTGACGCACGAATTCAAGCTGGAAGACATCAACACCTGCATCCAGAACGTGCTCGCCGGAAACAAGGTCGGGCGGCAGGTGATCCGGTTCGCCTAGCCGCGGCCGGACGACCCGGAGTCTTAACACCAGAGTCTTCAGAGCAGGGTCTTCAGACCAGAGTCTTTAGAGCAGGGTCTTCAGAGGAGCCAAGCCATGGCCAGAACTGGACTCGCCGCGCTCGCGGTATTCGTCACGTGGTCGATTCTCGGATTCCTCCTGCACGGCATGATCCTCACCTCGACCTATGCGGCCACGCCGCAGCTCTGGCGGCCCATGGCCGAGTACAAGATGACGCTGGGCACCATCGTCACGATCATCAGCGCGATCTGCTTCGTGATCGTGTACGCGCAATGGATCACGGACAAGCGGCTGCAGACGGCCCTGCTCTACGGCCTGGTGTTCGGCATCGGGCGCGGCATCGCGATGGGCTACGGCAGCTACGCGGCCATGCCCATGCCCTACATGCTGGCGCTGGCCTGGTTCCTGGGCGCGGTCGTGGATGGCCTCGCCGGGGGTCTCGTGCTGGGCCTGATTGTCCGGGGCGACGCCCGGCCCGGCAAGGCGTGATGGATCGCCGCGCTTCCGCGCACCGCGCGCGGCACGCGCCGGAGCGACTTGCCAAAACCTAGCGCAACTACACGAAAGGCCACCTCACCCCTGCCCCTCTCCGCAAACGGAGAGGGGAACAGCACACCCGAAAAGAAATGAGCTTTCATCGGTGGAACTCGGCAGGGACGACTTGGAAGGTCCTCAAGCCGATAGCGCGCAAGCTGAGGCGAGAGGAGACCCCTGCCGAATCACTGCTTTGGAAGAGACTTCGGAATCGCCAACTCGCCGGCTATCGGTTTCGGCGCCAAGCAGCCATGGGCCGCTTCATCGTGGATCTGGTTTGTCCTGAAGCACGCCTCGTGGACGAGGTGGATGGTCCGATTCATACCGGCCAAGGCGCCGCGAAAGCGGATGCAGAGCGCGATCTTTGGCTTGAAGAACGGGGAATGTTCGTGCTGCGCGTGGGCAATGATGAAGTCGTCGACGATATGTCAGGAGTATTGAAACGCATCCATGCGGCAGCGGATTTCCGCACTGTCCGTTCGGATCGGCCCCTCTCCGTTTGCGGAGAGGGGCCGATCCGAAGGAGCGGGGGTGAGGTGGCCCTGCCGAGGGGGTGCAACCGTATTTACGCGGCGCTGTCTGCTCCAAATGCACCAATTTGTTGCCAAGCTGAGAATAAAGTTACGTAGGACCAAGAACATCAGGAGACCCGATCCATGCGCATGAAAGCGGCCGTGATGTACGAGGTGAAGAAACCCCTGGTGGTGGAACAGGTCGAGCTCGACCCGCCCAAGGCCGGCGAGGTGCTCGTCAAGATGGTGGCGACGGGCGTGTGCCACAGCGACCTGCACGTGTACACGGGCGACCTGCAGCGCCCGCTGCCGGTGATCCTGGGGCATGAAGGCGCCGGGATCGTCGCGGAGCTCGGCCCGGGCGTCACCAAGTTCGCCAAAGGCGACCACGTCGTGCTCACCTACCTGCCCGCCTGCGGGGACTGCAAGTGGTGCCACACGGGCCATCCCAACATGTGCAACCTGGGCGCGAAGCTGCGCACCGGGCTGATGCTGGACGACACGACGCGCCTGCACACGGTCAAGGGCAAGAAGGACATCTCGAGCTTCCTGTTCGTCAGCACCTTCGCCGAATACAGCGTCGTGCCCCAGGCGTCGCTGGTGAAGGTGCCGGATCACGTGCCG
>JBGOTW010000288.1:0-5156 GCA_041476685.1 bacterium
ACTAGCCGCAAGACGCCAGCGCGGCGCGCCGGCATCATCCTCCCGGCACCCTAGTTGATGGTGACCTTCGCCCCGGCGGCTTCCACCTGTTTCTTGATGGCTTCCGCCTCCTGCTTGGTGACGCCCTCCTTGATGGTCTTCGGGGCGCCTTCCACGAAGTCCTTCGCTTCCTTCAGCCCGAGGCCCGTGAGGGCGCGGACTTCCTTGATGACGTTGATCTTCTTGTCGCCGGCTTCGGTCAGGACGACGTCGAAGGTGGTCTTCTCCTCCACGGGAGCCGCGCCCGCCGCGGCCGCTCCGCCCGCCGCCGGCATCGCCACCGCCGCCGCCGCCGCGCTCACGCCGAACTTCGTCTCCATCTCCTTGACCAGCTCGGACAGCTCGAGCACGGACATGTTCGCGATGAAGTCAATCACCTGCTGCCGGTTGATGTCAGCCATAGTTCGCTCCTGGTTGCAATGCAGGGCACCCGTCGCGGGTGCCGGGGTTCAAGCGCTTGCTGCCCGCTCGGAATGTCCGCGCCAGGGCGGGCGGTCCGTGCGGGACAGGTGTGGCCGGAGCGGAGCTGCTGCTCTGCACCCCGGAATATCTTGGACGGCGCGTCGAGCTGGGCCCGTCCTGCGAATCGCGTGCTGCTGGACTGCCGTGCTGCTGGACTGCCGTGCTGCTGGACTGCCGTGCGGCACGGTCGTCAGCCCGCCTTCTGCTTCGCGTCGCGCACGGCCGCCAGGGTGCGCACGAACTTCGCGGGCACTTCGTTGAGCGTCCGCACGAACATCGTCTGCGGAGCGTTCATCAGGAACAGCAGCTTGCCGATCAGCTCTTCCTTCGGCGGCAGGCTGCCCAGCACCTTGATCTTCTTCGGGTCGAGAAGCTCGCCCACGCCGGCCCGGGACACCAGCACACCCGTGACCAGCTTGAACTTCTCGTTCTCCTGCGCGTACTTGAGCATGACCTTCGCCGGCCCGACCGGATCGCTGCCGAACACCAGCGCGCGCGTGTCGACCATGTGGGGCGCGAGGGCCTCGAAGGGCGTCCCCTTCGTGGCGATCTTCGCCATGCGGTTCTTCAGCACGCGCATGCCGGTCTTCGCGCCGTGCAGCCTGCGCCGCAGTTCGGTCACCGACTCCACGGTCATCCCCTTGAAGTCCACCAGAAAGCCGATCTGGCTGTCCTTGAAGAGCGTGGCGAGGGTGCCGACCAGTTCCTCCTTGTGCTCGCGTTTCACGGGTGACGTTCTCCCTGATGCGGATTGGCACGATACCGCTTGTTTTCCTGCAAATTGGATCGCCGTACGGTTTCGGTTCCCTGCACAGTTTCGGTTCCTGGCGCCGCCTTGGGTCGCCGCTGTTCTCTTGGCTGCGCCGCGCGACTAGCCGTGCCGTTCAATCGGCAACGCAGTGCGAACGGCCCTGCTCGGCGAACGGCCTCAAGCGGGCCGCGCTGCCCGCGGCTGAGCGGGTCGGATGGCGTCTAGACGGTCTGGGGACCGGCGGGCGTAAGGGGAATTCCGGGTCGGGCCGCCTGCCGGGTGGGACTGGGCAGGAATCGGAGAAAGATTGCTCTCGCCATGGCCGGCCGCTGTGGGCCGGGCGCGCTGAGGAGGTGTCCTCAGGCCTGCATGGCGGCTCCGATGTCTCGGCGGGGATCCGGGTTTCCGGTTTAAGCTCCCGGCGCGACGCATGCCGTGGCGCTGCGTCTTGCCTTGGGGCCCCAGCGGTCTTCGACATCGCGTGCGGGCGTTCCCATTGGGATGCCCGCCATCCGCAAACTCGTTCGGTCTGTCTCCTCCTGGTTCAGCGTGCCGCAAAGTCGCGGCCGGATTCGCCGCGTGCGCAAGAGCGCGTTCCATGTCCGCGCGCGACGGGCCTGTCAGCAGCGCCGCGATGCCAGGCGGCGCTGCGGTGTCATCAGCGCTGCATCGCGCCGGGATCCAGCGGCACCGGCGGGCCCATCGTCGAGCTGAGCGTGCCGGTCTTCAGGTACACGCCCTTCGCCGAGGACGGCTTCATGCGCTTGACCACGTCGAGCAGGGTGGCGATGTTCTCGACCAGCTTGTTCTGCTCGAAGGACGCCCGGCCGACCGGCACATGCAGGATGCCCGCTTTGTCCACGCGGAACTCGACCTGGCCCGCCTTGATGTTCGCCAGCACCTTGGTCACGTCCTGCGTGACGGTGCCCGCCTTCGGGTTGGGCATCAGGCCGCGCGGCCCCAGCACCTTGGCCACCTTGCCCACCTGGCCCATCATGTCGGGCGTGGCGACGACGCGGTCGAAATCCAGCCAGCCGCCCGCGATCTTCTCGATCATGTCCTCGGCGCCGACGAAGTCCGCGCCCGCCTGCTCGGCCTCCTTCGCCTTCGCGCCCTTCGCGATCACCAGCACGCGCACCTTCCGCCCCGTGCCGTGGGGCATGGCGCACGAGCCGCGCACCATCTGGTCCGACTTGCGGGGATCCACGCCCAGGCGGATGGCGATGTCCACGCTCTCGTCGAACTTCGACGCGGCGCACTTCTTCACCAGCTCCACCGCCTCGGGAATGTCGTACTTCTTCTCGCGCTCGATGATGGCCTTCGCGGCCTTCTGGCGCTTGGTCAGCTTCGCCATGATGTCCTTTCCGTTTGCCTCGTCGCGGTCACTTGCCCGTGCCGCGCTGCCCGCGGGGCGGCCTCCCAGGCTGCGGGAGCGCCCCTGCCCGTCAGTCCTGGACCGTGACGCCCATGCTGCGCGCCGTTCCGGCGATGATGCGCATGGCCGCCTCCACATCGTAGCAGTTCATGTCCACCATCTTCAGGCGGGCGATGCTCTCCAGCTGCTTGCGGGTGATCGTCCCGGCCTGCACCCGGCCCGGCTCCTTCGATCCGCTCTCCAGCCCCAGCTCCTTCTTGATCAGGTTCGCCGCAGGCGGTGTGCGGACGATGAAGGTGAAGCTGCGGTCCTGGTAGACCGTGATCACCGCCGGGATGATCATTCCCTCCTGCTTGGCCGTGAGGGCGTTGAACGACTTGCAGAACTCCATGATGTTCACGCCGTGCTGGCCGAGGGCGGGCCCGATGGGCGGGGAAGGCGTGGCCTTGCCCGCGGGGACCTGCAGCTTGATGAGGGCCGTCACTTTCTTCGCCATGTCCTTACTCGCTTTACGGGGTTGCACCGGCGGCGTTCCGCGCGCTCGGGGTGTGCCGTGCGCCGCGGGGACTGCGCCTCGCGGCAAGCGCGCGGCGGTGCTACTTCGCGTCCGGGTGCGGCTTGACCTTGTCGAAATCCAGCTCCACCGGAGTGGAACGGCCAAGGATGCTGATGAACACCTTGAGCCGGCTCTTCTCCACGTTGACCTCGCCCACCTTGCCGCTGAAGTTGGCGAACGGGCCGTCAATGACGATGACCTGCTGACCGACCTCGAACTCCTCCTTGATCGCGGCGTGCCGGATGCCTTGGGTCATCTGGGAGCGGATCTCGCCCAGCTCGCTCTCCTCCAGCGGCTTCGGGTCGCGGTTGGTGCCGCCCACGAAGCCCGCCACGCGCGGCGTGTCCATCAGCACGTGCCACAGCTCGTCGGTGAGCTGCATCTTGACCAGCACGTAACCGGGGTAATAGATCACGTGCATCTTGCGCTTCTTGCCGTTCTTGACGCGCTCGACGTCCTCGCCCGGAACGAAGATCTCCTCCACGAGCTGCTCGAGCTTGGCCACCTTGAGCTTCTCGTGCAGCGTCCGTTCCACGCGATGCTCGAACCCCGAGTAGGTCTGCAGGATGTACCACTTCGCGTTCGGGTTGGGGGCCGGCTTGGCCGGCGCGACGGCCTCCGTTGCGCCCTCGGGCGCCTCGGGCGTCGCGGTCGGATTGTGCTCGGTCATGGCATTCGCTCCCTGCTGTCTGCGCCTCGCGACGGGCGCTCGGCGGTGCTGTCTGCGCCTCGCGACGAGCGCTCGGCGGTGCTGTCTGCGCCTCGCGCCAAACGCGCGACGGTGCTCGCTGCCTCGTACGGGTCCGTCCGGCTCAGCAGCCCCCAAGGTTCATCAGCCCAGCACGCGCTTCATCACTTCGGCCATTCCCAGGTCCAGGATTCCCAAGTATACCGCAAGCACCAGCGTAACGAACACGACAATTCCGGTGGACTTGATCGTCGCCGAGCGCGTGGGCCAGCTCACCCGCGCGAACTCCGCCCGCACTTCGGTCAGGAACGTGCGCAATCCCGTCAAGAAGCCCACGGTGCCTCGTCGCTACGGTGTTTCATCGCTGCGATGCCTCGTCGCTACGGTGTCTCGTCGCTGCGATGCCTAGTCGCTACGGTGTCTCGTCGCTACGGTGTCTACGGTGTCACGTCCCTACAACGTTGCTTCACTACGGTGCCTCGCCCCTCTCGCCCGGCGTGCTCCTATGCTGCGCGGCGGAGAGTCCAGCAGGCCAGGAGGGACTCGAACCCACAACACCCGGTTTTGGAGACCGGTGCTCTACCATTGGAGCTACTGGCCTGTTCGCCTGGCCGTCTGCGCCTCGCGGCAAGCGCTCGGCGGTGCTGATTGCGCGAGACCGATTGGTCCCGTCGGGCCGAACTCGCGGCGCCGGCATGGCCTGCCGCGTCCGCCTGCCGGGGCGGATCGTTCCGTCAGGATTTCACCTCTTTGTGCTCCGTGTGCTTCCGGTCCCAAGGGCAATACTTCTTCTTCACCAGCTTTTCCTGCTTCGTCTTCTTGTTGCGGAAGGTCGAGTAGTTGATGCGGTCGCATTCCGTGCATTGCAACTGAATGAAATCGGCCATTGCTCCTCCTGCGCCCCATCCGTCCGGCGCCGTGCGGGCGCGCCTGGGGGCATTGACGGTCTGTGCCGGGCAACCCGCGCGACGGGTTACTTCCGCGAGGCTTGCCCGCGAGTCTGGTCCACGGCCGGGGAACTGTCCGCTGCGGCCGCCTGCGGTGGAGCCCGGGAGCAGGATTGAACTGCCGACCTCTTCCTTACCAAGGAAGCGCTCTACCACTGAGCTACCCGGGCCGGTACGTCGCTTCCGGCCTGCGCCGCCGAGCGCCTGTCGCGAGGCGCAGACAGTACAACCGAGCGCCTGTCGCGAGGCGCAGACAGTACAACCGAGCGCCTGTCGCGAGGCGCAGACAGTACAACCGAGCGCCTGTCGCGAGGCGCAGACAGTACAACCGAGCGCCT
>JBGOTW010000289.1:0-5111 GCA_041476685.1 bacterium
CTGCTGGACGCGGCCGCGTACGAGAGCCAGGCGCACACGTGACGCCACACGTGCAGCCAACCGTGACGCCGCCCGTGATGCAACCCGTGCAGCAGGCAGACGTGCAGCCGCCGGTGCGCCCATCGGCGAAGCCACTCGTGACACAAGCCGTGCAGCCACCCGCGCAGCCATCCGCGCCGCAACCCGTGCAGCCATTCGCGGCGCAACCCGTGCAGCCACCCGTGCAACCGACGTAAAGGGAGCCCCCCATGCGCAATGAAGCGGCCCGGTCCGCCGACCCGGACGCCCGCCCGGCGCTCGCCGAGCTGGAGCAGCAGGACGCGTTCCAGGCGCGCCACATCGGTCCCGGCGCCGCGGAGCAGGCCGCCATGCTGGCGCTGCTCGGCCTGCCCAGCCGCGCGGCGCTGATGGAGGCGGTCGTGCCCGCCGCGATCCGCCTCCAGGCGCCGCTGGCGCTGCCCGGCCCCCGCACCGAAGCGCAGGCGCTGGCCGACCTCAAGCGGATCGCGGGCCGGAACGAGGTCTTCCGCTCGTTCATCGGGCAGGGCTATTACAGCTCCCACCTGCCCGCCGTGATCCAGCGCAACGTCCTGGAAAGCCCCGCCTGGTACACCTCCTACACGCCCTATCAGGCGGAGATCTCCCAGGGCCGGCTGGAGGCGCTCATCGTCTTCCAGACAATGGTCTGCGACCTGACCGGGATGGCGATCGCGAACGCGTCCATGCTGGACGAGGCCACGGCGGCGGCGGAGGCCATGACGCTGTGCCTGCGGGCCGGCCGGGGCGCAAGCCGGGTGTTCCACGTCGCGGAGGACGTCTTTCCCCAGACGATCGACGTCCTGCGGACGCGCGCGGAGCCGCTCGGGATCGAGCTTGCGATCGGGCCGGCCGAGCGGGCGGCGCGCGGAGAGGGCTTCGGCGTGCTGCTGCAGTTCCCGGCGGGCAACGGCGACGTGCCCGACTACCGGGCGCTGACGCGGGCCGTGCGGGCCAGGGGCGCCCTGGTCGCGGTCGCCGCCGACCTGCTCGCGCTGGCGCTGCTGGCGCCGCCGGGAGAGTGGGGCGCCGACGTCGTGGTGGGCTCGACGCAGCGCTTCGGCGTGCCGCTGGGCTTCGGCGGCCCGCATGCCGCGTACTTCGCGACGCGGGACGAGCTCAAGCGCCACATGCCCGGGCGGTTGGTCGGCGTGACCGTGGACAGTCAGGGCGGGCCCGCCTACCGCCTCGCGCTGCAGACCCGCGAGCAGCACATCCGCCTCGAGAAGGCGACGAGCAACATCTGCACGGCGCAGGTGCTGCTGGCCGTGCTGGCCGCCATGTACGCGGTCTATCACGGCCCGGGCGGCCTGCGGCGCATCGCGGAGCGGGTGCAGCGGCTCACGGGCATCCTCGCGGCGGGCATCAAGCAGGCGGGCCTCGCGCCCGACAGCGGCGCCTGGTTCGACACGCTCACCGTCACGACCGGGACGCGCACGGGCGAGGTGCTGCGCCGCGCGGAGGCCCTGCGCATCAACTTGCGCGCCGTGGATCACGCCCGCATCGGCATCTCGCTCGACGAGACGGCGACGCGGGAGGACGTGGCGGCGCTGTGGCAGGCGCTGCTTCCGCCCGGGCAGGCGGCGCCGGACTTCGCCGCCCTGGCTGCGAGCGCCGCTCCCGGCACTCCCCCCGCCCTGCGCCGCACGTCCGCCTATCTCACCCATCCCGTCTTCAACCGCATCCGCTCCGAGACGGACATGCTGCGCTACCTGCGCGGCCTGGCGGACAAGGACCTCGCGCTCGACCGCTGCATGATCCCGCTCGGCTCGTGCACGATGAAGCTCAACGCGACGAGCGAGATGCTCCCGCTCACCTGGCCGGAGCTGGCGGCGCTCCATCCGTTCGCCCCGCCGGGGCAGGCGGCGGGCACCGTGGAGCTGGTGGCGGAGCTGGAGCGGATGCTCTGCGCCGTGACCGGGTACGCGGCGGTCTCGTTCCAGCCCAACGCCGGCTCGCAGGGCGAATACTGCGGGCTGCTCGTCATCCGCGCCTACCACCGCTCCCGCGGCGAGGGCCGGCGCGACGTGTGCCTGATTCCCAGCTCCGCGCACGGCACCAATCCCGCCTCCGCGCAGATGGCCGGGCTGCAGGTGGTTGTCGTGGCCTGCGACGAGGCGGGCAACGTGGACCTGGCCGACCTGCGCGCGAAGGCGGAGCAGCACGGCCCCAGGCTCGCCGCGCTGATGGTTACCTATCCTTCCACGCACGGCGTGTTCGAAGCCGGAATCACGGAGATCTGCGACATCGTCCACCGCCACGGCGGGCAGGTGTACGTGGACGGCGCCAACCTGAACGCCCTGATGGGCTGGGCCGCGCCGGGGAAGTTCGGCGGCGACGTGTCCCACCTGAACCTGCACAAGACGTTCTGCATTCCCCACGGCGGGGGCGGACCCGGCGTCGGACCGGTCGCGGTCGCGGCGCACCTGGCGCCGTTCCTGCCCGGGCACCGCGCGCTCACTGGCTCTCCGCAGCGCAGCGGCACCTCGCCGCGAAGCGAAACCGCGCAGCGGATCGGAGCGGTCGCCGCGGCGCCGTACGGCAGCGCCGGCATCCTGCCCATCTCCTGGATGTACATCGCCCTGCTGGGCGCGGCGGGCCTGCGCGCCTGCACGGAAGTCGCCGTGTTGAACGCCAACTACGTGGCGCGCCGGCTCGCGCCGCACTATCCCATCCTCTACACGGGGCCGGGCGGCTGGGTCGCGCACGAGTGCATCCTGGACTTGCGGCCGCTCAAGGAAGCCAGCGGCATCACCGTGGACGACGTCGCCAAGCGCCTGATGGACTACGGCTTCCATGCGCCGACGATGTCGTTTCCGGTGCCGGGAACCTTGATGGTCGAGCCGACCGAGAGCGAATCGAAGGCCGAGCTGGACCGGTTCGTGGATGCGCTGATTGCGATCCGCGCGGAAATCCGCGCCGTGGCGGACGGAAAGCTCGAGCGCGAGGACAATCCGCTCAAGCACGCGCCCCACACCGCGGCGATGGTGACCGCCGACGCGTGGCCGCACAAGTACCCGCGGGAGCTGGCGGCCTATCCGCTGCCCGGCCTGCGCGCCCAAAAGTACTGGCCGCCCGTGGGCCGGGCCGACAACGCCTACGGGGACCGCAACCTGTTCTGCATCTGCATTCCCGCCGGCGAAACCGCGTGAGCCGGGCCGCCCCCCCTCATCCCCCGAGCCCTCATCCCCCAGCCCCTTCTCCCGCAGCGCTGCCGGGTCGGCACGCAAGCTCGCCTCGCAGGGAGAAGGGGGAGTAAGGGCAACAAGTCAATAGCATTGACCTGACGAATCGCGCCGCTTTTCGCGCATTCGCCCCAACAAACTATTTCCGCACATTTGGCGCATTCGACCGCGGATGGGCTTCCCAAGCGGCGCGGCAGGGGGACAATGGAAGGTGTAGGCGTGCGTTTTCGCCATCCCGCCCCTGCCGAAAGGAGAGCTCATGTCCCAGCAGCGCCGCCGTATTGTAGCCCGACTCGCCGCGTTGTTCTCCGAGACCGCGCCCACGGCCGCGCCCGCACGCGCGCCCGCGCAGCCGGTCGCCCAACCGGGAACTTTGAACCGCAATCCGCGCACCCCAGCGGCGGCCCGGCTGGCCGCCAATCGCGCCAACGCGCAGCGCAGCAGCGGCCCCGCCACGGCCGCGGGCAAGGCGCGCAGCAGCGCCAACGCCGTCGCTCACGGCCTGTTCTGCCGCAGGCTGCTCGTGCACAGCGCGTCGCTGCAGGAGCGCCCGGACGAGTTCGACGCGCTGCACCAGGACTATCGCAACCAATTCCGGCCGCAGGGCCGGCGCGAGTCGGACCTGGTGGAGAAGATCTGCGCGAACGAATGGCGCCGCCTGCGCTTCATTGAGCTGGAGGGCGTTGCGCTGCAGCGGCTCGAGCGCGAAAGCGGGCTGGCCGGACTGGAACGCTTCCTGCGCGGCGCGTCCGGCCGCCAGAGCGCGCTCGCCTCGATCAGCCGCGAGGTGCGCCTCTGGACGCGCGACCTGGAGCAGGCGCAGACGCGCCGCACCGGAAAATCGCCGCAGTGGGTGGACCCTTTGCACGAGTCTTCCGAGGCGCGCTTCGCCGTCGCTCGGCCCGCGGGCTTCGTCGCGGAACCCGCGCCCGCAGCGCGTGCGCCAGCAGCGCCGCCGCGGGACGAGACGGACGTGGAATACGCGGCGCGCATGAACCGCGAGGACCCGCAGCCGTCGGGGTACAAGTGGACGCGCCAGACCAGCATCGTGTCCATCTCCGAGCGCCCCGAGCTGTGGGCCGACGATCCCAATCCGCCCCCGCTCCCCCTCAAGGGCTGGCCGGACCATCAGCCCTTCCCCAAGAAGTTCCGCCACCCCAGGCCCTACCCCGGCCAGCCCGAGCCTGACTGGCCGCCCGGATCGCGGGAGGCCAAGGCGCACGCGGCCCTGCGCGCGCTGCTCGCTCAGCCTCCGCTCGAACCGGATCCGGCCGCACCCGCGCCGCCCGCACCGGCGACCGAGCCGGAGCGCAGGGTGGAGCGCGGGCCGGAGGACTCGGGCGTGCTGGTGACGCTGGGCGGACCGTCGGAGCCGGAACCCTGGTAGCAGCGCCCCAGAAAGTGCTTCAGAAAGCGCCCGGCGCATCAGCGGGTTGAATCCTAAAAAAATAAAACGAACCCAATGCCCGCTGACGACACTGCAATGACGGGGCTGCGGCGACGGGGAATCGGCAACGGCGGACCGCACCACGACGTTGACTCGGGCCAGACCAGCGCCGAGCACGCTCGTCACTCCCTCTCCACATCGTGGAGAGGGAGCCGGAGGGTGAGGACTGCAGAGGGTGAGGACTGCGGAGGCTGGGGCCCTTCAATACGAGCGCGGCATGCCCAGCACGTGCTCGCCCAGGAAGCTCAGGATCAGGTTGGTGGAGATGGGCGCAATCTGCATCAGGCGCGTCTCCCGCCATTTGCGCTCGATGTCGTATTCGCGCGCGTAGCCATAGCCGCCATAGGTCTGCATGCACGCCTCGGCCGCGTGCCAGGCCGCCTCGGACGCGAGCAGCTTGCCCATGTTGGCCTCGGCGCCGCAGGGCCTGCCCGCCTCGAACA
>JBGOTW010000290.1:0-5066 GCA_041476685.1 bacterium
CCTTCGCGTCACCTGCGCATCCATCGGTGCTTTCCCCCACGGGTACCTGCCTGGCGTCCTCTATCTTACTTAATTATCTCCTCAACACCTCGCATGCGGCTTGAATTTCCTGCCAATTGGGTTTGTTCCGCACTTCTGGTTGCGCCAAACTCCTATCAGATGCCCACGCCGGAGCCTGAAAAGGGGGGATTGGGTTCGTTCTGCATTTATTTGTCCAAATCCTTGCTTCAGCCAAACCTATTGGCGAAACGGGGAGCGCCCGGACTGCGCGCAGACGGGGTGCACGTCCGAGCGCACAGCCGCAGTGCGCGCGGAACGAGGCTCCAAACTGCTCCTTGGGTTCGTTTTGCATTTTTTAGATCCACGTCACTGCTATAACTTAGTATTCTGACCGCTCGGACCATGCCCGGATACTCTGTCCGCGAAAAAATCTAAGGCGTCCGGACTCGATCTGGCTTACGCCTTTGTCTTGCTGTTCCTGAATCAAGACACGCGCCCCGTATGGGTCACCCCGGTCTCAGCGGTGCGGGATAGAGTCCCGTGCACGCACGTTGGGTTAGTTCCGCGTACGGTTTCCGGGTTCCAAACTTTGAGAGACACTGCCCCGTGAGTTGAGGCATGCGGCTGTCCGGCGATGCGGGCATTCGGTAACAACGGATACCGGTCTTGCCACCGAGTGCCCCGCTGCGCCTGCAAGAAACGGCGCGTGAAGCGACCGGCGCCCGCATGGACACGTACCTGCACCGATACCAGGGCTTCCCCCGGACCATTGTACTCGCTAGGAACGGAGTGAGAAGCCCCCTGCGATACGGCAGGCAGCGGTCGCGACGCACGGGGAAACGCTACGCCATCACGAGCGGCCAATCGTCTGGGCCGAGGGGGGCAGCAACGCTGCCGCCTAGAGACCGTCGCGGCCGCGGCGCGACGAGCGATCTAGAGCGGGATGATGAGGAAGCGCTTGTTCAGCAGGTCGCCGTCGTCCTTGATCTGATTCAGGCGCTGGATGTTGGCGAAGCGGTTCGGGAACTGGCTGGCCAGCTCCTGCAGGGTATCGGCATCCTTCACGTGGTAGACGAAGTAGTCGCCGGCGGCGCTGCGGCTGCCGGCCATGCGGGCCAGCACGCGCTCGCGCATTCCCACCGGCACGCGCAAGGAATACGGCTGGGTGCCCGGGGGAATCTCCCCGCGAATCAACTCAGGATTGAGCTCGAAGAGCTGGTCCACGTCCACGCCCAGGCTCTCGCCCAGCAGCGTCAGGGAGACGCCAGGCGAGACCTTGATCTGGTCGAAGACGATCTTCTTGTGGAACTGGATGTCGTTGAAGCCGAAGGCGCTCGGGTTCTTCGCAATCAGCACCATTGCGATGAACGCGGGCACGTAGTTGCGCGTTTCTTCCGGCAGGCTCAGGCGCCAGAACTGTGTGGACTCGCGGGCCTTCGCGTTGACCTTCACGGCCCACTTCACCGTGCCTGCGCCGGAGTTGTATGCGGCCAGCGCCAGGTCCCAGTCGCCAAAGGTTTCGTAGAGGTGATTGAGCAACTTCGCCGCCGCCCGTGCGCTCCCCAGCGGATCGCGGCGGTGGTCCGACCAGTCGTCGTGTCGCAGGTTGTACAGCGCGCCGGTCTCTTCGATGAACTGCCACACGCCCACGGCCTTCGCCGGCGAGACGGCGTTCTCCATGAAGCCGCTCTCGATCATCGGCAGGTACACCAACTCCTCCGGAATGCCTTCGCTGCGGAAGATCTGGCGGTAGGCGTCCAGGTAGCGGCCGGAGCGGGCGAGCCCGTCCTCGACGCGGCGGCGCTGCTTGGTGGTGAAGAAGTCCAGGTAGCGCTGCACCTCGGTCAGCGCCGCCGGAGGCAAGCGCCGGTGCAGGGCGGAAATGGAGTAGGCGCTTTGGGATGTGGGCGAAGACTTGGGCAGCGCCGCCGGGTTCTTCACGATCGCCGGGACGGTCGCTTCCCGGGCGATCAGGTACGCCAGCGCGGTCAGGGTGGCGGCCAGCAGGCCCCATCCGCCCAGTCGCAGCAGAGGTTCCCGCCACACCGTCGAGTCCATCGCAACCTGACGCACGCGCCGCTCCGTCGCTAAGCTAGGAATTCGTCCGAGGATGTGTTCGCGGGAAGCGCCCCGGCAGTGAAACGGCCCGATTCCGTGTCGCTCGCGCGGCTTTCGGGACCCGTCTTAGGTAGCCGGAAAGGCCTGTTCTGTCAACGTGAATGCTGGGATGTGGTGGCGCATGCCCGGCGGGTTGGAAGAGTTTTCCGCCACTGGAAGGCCCGGAATACGCCCGTACTCGATTTTCGGCAGCAGCGCCCCTAAAGCCAGGGGCCCAGCCCGCGCACACTGGCATGTTCGGCGAGACGCAAGTAGGGCAGCGTCTCGGCCTCGTGCCAGCGGCCGGGGATCGGCGCGCGGCATTGCGGACACGTGCCGTCGCGCAGCAGATGGCGCCGCAGGGCGAAGCCCCGCCGCTCGACCAGCAGCGCCTCGCAATGCGGGCAGTACGTGTTCTCGTGGGTGGAGACCTTGCCGGGCAGATTGCCCGCGTACACGTAGCGCAGGCCCGCGCCCTTGCCGATTTCCGCCGCCATGAGGAGGGACTGAGGCGGTGTCGCATCCCGATCGTTGAACTTGTAGTCGGGGTGGAAGGCGGTCACGTGCCAGGGGATGTCCCGGGAGATCTCCGCCAGAAACCCGGCAATGCCCCCCAACTGCCGCTCGTCGTCGTTGAACCCCGGCACGACGAGTGTCAGCACTTCCAGCCAGATTCCCGCCCGATACACCCGCTCGATCCCGTCCAGCACGGACTGCAAGGTGCCGCCGAGCTTGCGGTAGTTCGCGTCGTCGAAGCCCTTCAGGTCCACCTTGTAGAAGTCGCACCAAGGCTTCAGGTGCGCGATCGCTTCGTCGGTGTTGTTGCCGTTGGAGACGAATGCGGTGCGCAGCCCCTGGGCGCGGGCTTCCTGGAACACGGCCACGCCCCACTCGGCGGTGATGAGCGGCTCGTTGTAGGTGCTGGTGACCGTGAGGGCGCCGGACTTGCGGGCCAGCGCCACGAGCGCGGCGGGCGTCGTCTCGCGCACGGGCGCGCCGGCGACCTCGTCGCGCAGCGCCTGGCTGGTGACCCAGTTCTGGCAGTAGCCGCAATGGAAGTCGCAGCCGAGCATGCCGAAGGACAGGGCGCGCGTGCCGGGCAGCGCATGGTAGAAGGGCTTCTTCTCGATCGGGTCGTCCTGCACGCCCGCCACGTAACCCCACGGACCCAGCAGCGTGCCGCCGCGGTTGAAGCGCACCTTGCACACCCCCGCATGCCCCGCGGGAATCAGGCAGCGGTGCCCGCAGGCCACGCAGCGCATCTTACCGCCCGGCTCGGCGGTGCCCAGGCCCATCGGGGCCGCGTGGGCTTCCAGGATTTCCTGCAGGCGGCTTCGCGCCATGGCGCACTCCAGAATCTGCCGGGAGCCCCCGCGCGTGTCTCGGTGCACGTAACGGCGAACGTCTCGATGCACGCTCGAGCGCACGGAACGCCGCACCAAGGGGCAGAGGGCAGCGACCCATTGTCCCCTCGCGCCCGCGTTCCGTCCAGTTCGGGCCGGGCGGCGGCGCACCCGCGCCGCTTTACCCCCAAGCCGGGGCGGCCCGGCGCGCGCCTGCGGCGTCACTGCGACGGCCCTGGGCTGCTCTAGGCAACTCGGGGCTACTCGGGACTGCCCAGCGTGACCTTGACCGCCAGCTCCTTCTCGTTGCGCACGACCGTCAGCGTGACGATGTCGCCGGACTTGCGGGCTTCGAGCTGGGTGAGCAGGTCGTCGTTGTCCCTCACGCGCACGCCGTCCACCGCCACGATCACGTCGCCCAGCACCACCCCGCCGTCGCTGGCGCGCCGCACGCCCCGCAGGCCGGCCTTGGCCGCGCCTCCGCCGCGGATGACGTCCACGACGATCACGCCGGCAATTTCATATTGGCGCGCAAACGGATCCGGCGCGGAGCTGATTCCCAGCACGGGCCGGTTCTCGCGTCCGTACTTGATCAGGTCCGGCACGACCTTCTTGACCGTGTTGATCGGCACGGCGAATCCGATGCCGGCATTGGCGCCGGCGGGACCGATGATCGCCGTGTTGATGCCGATCAGGCGCCCGCTCGAATCGAGCAGCGCGCCGCCCGAGTTGCCCGGGTTGATGGCGGCGTCGGTCTGGATCACGCCGCGGATGCGCCGCCCGCTCGGCGAGGAGATCTCGCGGCCGAGTGCGCTGATGATCCCGGTGGTGAGCGTGGAGTCCAGCCCGAAGGGATTGCCGATGGCGAGCACCTTGCGTCCGACCTCGAGCTGGTCCGAATTGCCGAGCGGCAACGGATGGAGCTTGTCGGCCGGCGCGTCGATCTTGAGCACCGCCACGTCCCGGTCCGGCGCAACGCCCACGAGCTTTGCCTGCCAGGTGGTGTGGTCCGTCAGGCCAACGGCGACCCGATTGGCGCCCTCGATGACGTGAAAGTTGGTGATGATGTAGCCTTCCTTGCTCCACACGATGCCCGTGCCGGTGCCTTGGGGAATTTCCGCGACGTTCAGGCTGAACACGTCGCGCCGCAGCTGGAGGTTGGTGATGTAGACCACGGCTGGGGAAGCGTGCTTGAAGATGTCGATGTTGTTCTGCTCGTCGCTCAGTCCCTGGGCGGGACTGCGCCCGGCCGGAATCAGGGCGAGGACGACGGTCAGCGCGAGGACGAGGGCGGGGGGTCGAATCATGGTCCACTCGCAGGAGAGGAAGCCGTATGAATCGCGCCGTGCGCCGACGCCGGCCGCGGCGGTAAGCCGGATGCCGGCAGCTAGGCTAGAGCGAGCGGGGGCGGCCTGGCAAATGCCGGAGCCGGCGCGAGGCGGGCCGCAGCTTGAACCCGGCCCTTCAGGCAACCTGCCTATGCTCGCAGCAACGCGCTGAAGTTCCAATAGCCGTGCGGATGGGTCGAGCTGGCGGAGCGGACTTGCTGATCAGGACTTGCGGGTGGGACTTGCACTCTCGAGGAAGAATCGTGTAGGTCTCGGGTCACTTGGGGGAAGGGGGGGA
>JBGOTW010000291.1:0-5045 GCA_041476685.1 bacterium
ACCCCGCCGACGCGCGCGCGGTGTTGATGCGCGACTACAAGCTCTCGGAAATCCAGGCCAAGGAAATCCTGGAACTGCGCCTGCAACGCTTGACCGGCATGGAGCAGCAGAAGATCCAGGACGAGTTCAAGGAAGTCACCAAGCTGATCGCAGAGCTCAAGGCGATCCTGGCGGACCGCGAGAAGGTGCTCGACATCATCCGCTCCGAGACGCGAGCCTTGCGCGCCGAGTACGCCGAGCCGCGCCGCACCCAGATCATCGAGTCGGAGACCGAGCTGAACGTGGAAGACCTGATCGCCGTGGAGGACATGGTCGTCACCATCTCCCACGCCGGCTACATCAAGCGCAGCCCGGTCGCCCTGTACCGGACGCAGCGCCGCGGCGGCAAGGGCAAGGTCGGGATGACCACGCGGGAGGAAGACTTCGTGGAGAACATGTTCGTCGCCTCCACGCACGATACGCTGCTCATCTTCACCAACCGCGGCAAGTGCTACTGGAAGAAGGTCTACGAGATTCCCATCGCCAGCCGCGTCGGGCGCGGCAAGGCCATCGTCAACCTGCTGCCCCTGGAGCCCGGCGAGCACGTCCGCGCCTACCTGCCGGTCGCCGAGTTCGCGCCGGGCCGGTTCGTCGTGATGGCGACGGCGAAGGGGATCCTGAAGAAATCCGAGCTCATCGCCTTCGCCAATCCGCGCAGCACGGGCGTGAAGGCCATCCTCATCGACGACGGGGACCAGCTCCAGGGCGTGGCCATCACCGACGGCAACCAGGAGCTGTTTCTCGCCACCCGCGACGGCCTCTCCCTGCGCTTCCAAGAGGCGGAAGTGCGCACCATCGGCCGCGTCGGCCGCGGGGTGATCGGCATCCGCTTGAACGAGGGCGACCGCGTCGTGGGGATGGAAATCCTGCGCGGCGAGGGCCAGATCCTCACGTTCACCGAAAACGGCTACGGCAAGAAATCGGACATCGCCGAGTATCGCGTGGGGTCGCGCGGAAACAAGGGCGTGTTCACCATCAAGACCTCGGAACGCAACGGCCTCGTCGTGGGCATCCTGCAGGTGGCGGGCGACGAGGAAGTGATGATCATCACGCAGATGGGCAAGCTGATCCGCCTGAACACCGAGCAGCTGCGCACCATCGGGCGGGTCACACAGGGCGTGCGCCTGATCACGCTCGAGGCGGGCGAACGCGTCGTGTCCATCGCCAAGATCATGGAAGGCGACGAGGACGAGGAGGAGGGGGTCCCGCTGAACTAGCGGGTCTTCCGCACCGCGCGGCGATTGCGGCAACTGCTTTGCGGCAACTACGCGCGAGAGAACGGGAATCCGATGCGCGGTCGTCTGGCGGGACATGCCCGCATGCTTTTCCCGCCGGGGCCCGGCGGGAGGCGGCTTGGCGCGGCGATGCCGTTCGGCCTGCTGCTCCTGTTCGCGCCGCTGCTGCTGGCGGGCTGCGGGTCGGACCGGAGCGTGGGCGACCTGTCGCGGCGGGCGAAGACCCTCTGGGAGCGCGGGCAATACGAGGATGCCGCCCGGGCCTTCGTCGCCGTGACGGAAGTGGATCCCCGCTCCGCGCTCGGCGAGGAGAGCACCTTCTGGGCCGGCTGCCTGTACCAGTACTACTTGAACAATCCCGCCCAGGCGACGCGCTACTACCAGCTGCTGGCGCTGCGCTTTCCCGACGGCGAGTACGTCAACCAGGCCAAGCAGAATCTGGCGGAGATCTACGAGCAGGATCCGAACACCGTTTATCGCGCCCTGCAAATCTACCGGCAGCTCCTGCTAGCCAAGGAGCTGAGCGACTCGCAGGAGCGGTTCCAGCTCAAGGTGGCCGTGCTCAATCTGCAGCTGGGGCGCATGGACCAGGCGCGCTATGAGCTGCGCACCTTCCTGCGCAAGTACCCGCGCGCTCGGGAGCGTGCGCAGGCCTACTATCTGGTGGGGTACAGCTACTACATGGAGCGCCGTCCCCGCGTCGCCATGGCCGTGATGCAGCAGACGATGAAGGACTTTCCCGACACCCCGGTTGCGGCCCAGGCCCAGTTCTTCATGGCCGATACGCAGGAGGAGCAAGGCAACTTGCAGGAGGCGCTCAAGCTGTTCCAGGGGTTGACCGGCAAGTACCATAACCCCAAGATCGTGGAGAAGCGCATCCAGACCCTAGAGGCCCGAATCCGGCGGGGGGTGAGATGAGCGGAAAGGGCGCAACCGCTTCCGGCGCGGCACTGCCAGGTGAAGTATTGTCCGGCGCGACGCTGCCGGGCGCGGCACTGCCGGGCGCAGTACCGCCCGATACGGGTCGGGGCGAGGAGCAGGTGCGGCAGGTGCCGTTGGACCGGATCGTGCCCAATCCGCAGCAGCCGCGCCGGCGGTTTGACCGGGCGCAAATCGCAGCCCTGGCCGAGTCAATCAGCGCTCAGGGCGTGCTGCAGCCCCTGCTCGTGCGTCCCCACCGGACGCGCAGCGGGCAGTATGAGCTGGTGGCCGGCGAGCGGCGCCTGCGCGCCCTGCGTCTGCTGGGCTGGGCGGAGGCGCCGGCGCTCGTGCGGGAGATTCCCGACGCGGGCCTGCTGGAGGCCGCGCTGGTGGAGAACCTGCAACGCGAGCAGCTGACGCCCATCGAGGAGGCGAGCGCCTACCGGCAGCTCCTGGACCGGCACGGCTATACCCAGGAGACGCTTGCGCAGCGGCTGGGGCGGGACCGCTCGACGATCGCCAACATGCTGCGGCTGCTGGCCCTGCCGCCGTCGGTGCGGGAGGACCTGGAGGCCGGCCGGCTGACGATCGGCCATGCGCGGGCGCTGTTGGCGGTCAGCGACGCGCGGCGCCAGCAGGCGCTGCGCCGCATCATCCTCGGGCGCGGGCTCTCGGTGCGGGAGACCGAGGCGCTGGTGGGCCGGGAAAAGCTGCGCGTCGTGGCCGGCAAGGGACGGCTCCCGGGCAAGACGGGCGCGGGAGGCGCGGAAATCCCCCCTCCGTCCCTGCTGCATCCGCGCTGGCGCGAGCTGCAGGACAGGCTGGAGCGGCACTACGGCACCCGCATCCTGATCGAAGCGGAGCCGGGCGCGGGCGGGACGATCCGCATGGAGTATGCGGACGGCGACGAATTCAACCGCATCTACGACCTGCTGCTCGGGCGCTGACCGCCGCGGCGGAAATGGCGAGGCTCCTGAGGGGGCAGGAAAGCAAAGGTGGAGCATATGACCAGGGATTTCCGGAACGCCAAGACGACCAGCATCCTGGGCGAGCAGACGGAGCTGCTGGGCGACCTCGATGTCGAGGGGGGAATCCGCATTGACGGGCACATTGTCGGCGACGTGCGCTGCAAGTCGGTGGTCTATCTCGGCGAGACGGGCAGCGTGAAGGGCAATGTGACGGCCGAAGCCTTCATTTCCAGCGGCAAGGTCGAGGGGAATGTCGTCTCCAGGCAGCACGTCCAGGTGTCCCTGCCCGGCAGCATCAAGGGCGACATCGAGACGGCCGAGCTGATCCTCGAGAAGGGCGTGTTCTTCGACGGCCAGTGCCGCATGATCGCGCCCGACCCGTTCTAGGCTCTCCTTCCAGTCTCACGCGCAGGGCTCAGCCGCGCTTTTTCGGGCGCAGGACAGCGGCATGCATCTCGTGATCGGCACCAGCGGCCACATTGACCACGGCAAGACGACCCTGGTGAAAGCGCTGACCGGAGTGGACACGGATCGGCTCGCCGAGGAGAAGGCGCGCGGCATCACGATCGACCTGGGTTTCGCGCGCTATCACGAAGGGGGGCTGGACCTGGCCTTCGTGGACGTGCCGGGCCACGAGCGCTTCGTCCACAACATGCTGGCAGGCGCGGCGGGGATGGACGCGGTGCTGATGGTGATCGCCGCCGACGAGGGCGTGATGCCCCAGACGCGGGAGCACCTGGCGATCTGCGACCTGCTCGGCATCCAGCAGGGGATCATCGCGCTGACGCGGGTGGACCTGGTGGACCCGGAATTGCTGGCGCTGTGCGAGGAGGACGTGCGCGGCGCGGTCAAGGGCACCTTCCTCGAGCACGCGCCCATCGTTCCGGTCTCGGCCGTCACCGGCCAGGGCCTGCCGGAGCTGAAGGCCGAGCTGGCGCGGCTGACGAGCCGCGTGCAGGGCCGGAACATGGAGCATCCGTTCCGCTTCCCAGTGGACCGGTCGTTCACGATCAAGGGCTTCGGCACTGTCGTGACGGGCACGGTGCTGGCCGGGCGGCTGGCGCTGGAGCAGGAGGTGATGCAGTACCCGCAGGGGCGGCGGCTGCGCATCCGCGGGCTGCAGGTGCATGGCGCGCCCGTGACGCAGGTGGAGGCCGGCCAGCGCGCCGCGATCAACCTGGCGGGAGTGGCGAAGGAGGAGATTCAGCGCGGGGACCAGCTCGCCGAGCCGGACTCGCTGCTGACGAGCTACCTGCTCAACGTCGAGCTGCGCCTTCTCTCCGACGCGCCGCGCGACCTGACCCAGCGTACGCGTGTCCGCCTGCACCTGGGCACGAAGGAGGCGATCGGCCGCATCGTTCTGCTCGAGGGCGAGGCGTTCGCCCCCGGCGCAACGCAGCTGATTCAGGTGCGGCTCGAGGAGCCCGCCAGTACCCGCTATGGGGACCGCTTCATCGTCCGCAACTACTCCCCCCTGTTCACGCTCGGGGGCGGCCGCATCATCGACCCGGCTCCGAACAAGTCGCGCCGGGTCCGGCTCGAACTGGCCCAGCGCTTGAAAGCCCTGGCCGGCACCGATCCCGCCGCGCTGGTGGAGCAGGCGATCTACCTGCAGGCGACGCGAGGCGTGAAGGGAGCCGAGGCGTTCACGCGCACGGGCCTGAGCGAGCGGCAATTCACGCGCGTTGTGCAGCCCCTGCTCAGTCAGGGCACGGTCGTCCAGCTCGATGCGGCGGAGCGGAAGTATGTGCACGCCGCCGCGCTGGACCGGGTCGGCCACTACCTGGAACGCGTCCTGGAGAGCTTCCACGCCGCCCATCCGGAGCGGGAGGGCATGACGCGGGCGGAACTGGCCGGCAAGCTCTCGCTCATCTTCTCCGAC
>JBGOTW010000292.1:0-5021 GCA_041476685.1 bacterium
CAGGCCCCGGGCCTCCATGGCCGTGTGCAGGTACCAGTTCTCCTGGGGAAACGGGACGAGGTAGGCGCCGTTTTCCTTGTACCACTCCAGGTCGTGGCTTTCCTTCCCGCCCGAGGCTTCGAGCGTCACGGCCTTGCTGGCGCGGTCCCAGATGTCCTCCACCGTGTACGCGCGGTCGGGCCTGAGCACGCTGTCGGGCAGGTGCTTCTTCAGGCTGACGCCGATCCCCCGGCCGTTGTTGATCGCCTCGTTGTATTCGGCGAGGATGCCCACGCGCTTGGCCAGCTGGGTGGTGATCTCGGTCATGTCCATCGTGTCATAGACCGGCTGCGGCGTGACCGGCTGGCGGATCGCCCAGCCGATGTGATGCCAGTATTGCTCGACGAACTGGGCGCCCCCGACCCGGATCAGCTGCAGGCTTTCGAGGTCCGGGCTGTCGGGGAGGATGACGTCGGCGAACCAGTTCGTCTCGTCGATCGTGTAGCCAAAGCAGGCCAGGAAGGGCACCTGGGCCAGCATGCGCGTCACGCGAGCGGTATCCCAGTGGGAGATGGCGGGATTGGCGCGGCAGAGGATCCACACGTCGGGCTGGAGCTGCTGTGGCCAGGCGTGGGGCGTGTGCTCCATGAACAGCCAGGGCAGGTGCGCCGGGCCGAGCGCGGCCGCCCAGGGCCCGTCCCCCAGCAACGGAACGAGGCTCTGGTACGCGCTGCGCACCTTGGGATGCTGCCAATGTTCGCGGTCCGTGGGATTCAACGCGCCCAGCATGAATCCGTCCGGGCCCGGCAGCGTCGTCAGGAACCGGTCGTGGGCCGGGCGGTTCAGCCGCACGCCCGACCCGATGATGCCCCCCGGCACTTCGAGCGCGCCCACCAGGCAGGTCAGCAACGTGCGCGCCCAGCACGCCTCGTAGCCGCCCCAGCCGTTGGCGACCGTCTTGCCGAGCAGCACCGCCACCGGGCGGTAGGGATACGTCTTGCCGTCCACGGCGATCGTCTCGCCCACGCGCGCCTGGGTCAGGTATTCCGCCGCGATGCCCCGGATCCGCTCCGGCGCGACGCCGCAGGTCTCCCCGGCCCAGTCGGGCGTGTACGGACGCATGTGATCCAGCAGCCGCTGGAAGGAGGGTTGCACGGGCGCGCTCTCGTGCGTCCAAGTCTGGCCGTCCGGCCCGACCTCGATGCCGCTGACGGTGAAGCTTCCCTCCAGCGCCGGCTCGCGCACCCCGGGATCGTCGAACGGCGCCGGCCGGTTCCGCTCGAGGTCCCACAGCAGGGGTTTGCGCGTCCCGGCATCGCGCAGGAAGAAGCCGTTGGGGCCGACGAGGTAGGGCGAGTTGGTGCGGCGCTTCAGGAAGTCGACGTCGCACACCGCGCGCCAATCGTGCTCGTGCAGGACGGCGTGGATCAGGCCGAACAGGAACGCCGCATCGGTCTTGGGCCGGATGGGCACCCACTCGTCGGAGAATGCGCCCGAGATGGACAGGTGCGGCTCGACCTGCACGCGCCGCATGCCCTGGCTCTTCGCTTCCGCGTGCCGCCAGACACCCGTCACGCCGGAGCTGGCCAGACCGTTATTGCCGAGCGAGATCACATAGCGGCACAGCGGCGTGTCCGGAACGACGATGAAGGCGCGGTGCCAGAATTCCCCGTACAGGTGCTCGGAGTGATAGCACTTGACGCCCTGCCCGGCGCCGATGGTCTGGTCCAGCGGGCCCCAGGCGGACATGAACGCCGCGAACGTGCCGAGAAAGCCCGGCGCGACCCCGCCCTGCCCGAGCGTCAGCGCCAGACGGGGATTGCCGCTCTCGTCCACGAGCCCCTTATCGCGCAGCGCACGCAGCTTGTCGGCGACGAGTCCGAGCGCCTCGTCCCAGGAGATCTCCACCCAGCCCGGATCCTCGTTTAGTCCCTTCTTCGGATTCGTGCGCTTCAACGGGGTCTTGATGCGGTTGGGATTGTAGGTCTTCTGAATCAGCCCGAAGGCCTTCACGCAGACCCGCCCGCCGGCCGGATGCTCCTTGTGGAAGTTGAAGTTCGGCGTGATGCGCTTGGCCACCCCGTCTTCCACCTCGACCTCGATCAGGTCGGGGCCCGCCACGCACTGCGAGCAATACACCGGTATCTTTTGCGTGCTCATGTTCTCCTTCCCGGGCCGGCCTGCCATGGCAGGTCCATGCCGGAAACGTGCGTCAGCGGTGCAGCCACTGGGGCTGGCGCTTGTCGATGAACGCCTGAATGCCTTCGTTGGCGTCGTGGGTCGTCATCAGCTCGGCGAGATAGAGCCGCTCGAGCTCCGCCCAGCGGCTCAGGAACGTGTCGTTGAACGGCTGGCGCGTGGCGCGCAGCGCGAGCCTGAGGGCGGCCGCGCTGTGGGGCGCAAGATGCTGGGCGAAGAAGGCCTGCACCGCGCGCTCGAGGTCCTCCGCGACGGTGTGGACGAGCCGGCCGGCGTGGGCCTCGGCGGCGGTATACGTGCGGCCCGTCAGGCACACCTCGTCGGCGAGTGCCTGTCCCGCCAGGAGAGGCAGGACGATCGCGGCCGCGGGAGGAAACACGCCCAGGCGGATCTCCGGCTGGCCGAAGCGTGCCGAGGGGTGGGCGAATACCCAATTGCAGAACAGAGCGAGCTCCATGCCTCCGCCGAGGCACTGCCCGCGCACGGCAGCCAGCGTCGCCACGCGCGTTTCGATAATCGTGCGGAACAGCAGGCCGAATAGGGGGATCATCGTCGGGCATTGCTCCGCCCGATGCTCCTCGACGCTGGCGCCGTACGAGAAGTGATCGCCCTCGCCCTCGATCACGATCAGCTTGAGGGCGGGCCGCTTGCCCAGGTCTTCCAGCGCGGCGATCGTGTCGCGCATCATGGCGGAATCGAGGACATTCCCTTTCGGCGCACTGAGGACCAGCCGGCCCAGTTGGCCGTCCATCTCCAGCCGCACGTTGACCTTGCCCATCGCGTCTCGCTCCCCGCTGATCCGGTGCGCTTGGATTGCCGCGTCCGCCCCGTTCCCCCTGTTTCCGGGCATTCTCCCTAGCTCAGCACCCACTCCAGGCTCAGGCGCGTGCTGGGGCGAAAGCCGACGTAGTCGAAGAACCGCAGCAGCGGCCAATTGTTCCAGCGCACCAGCGTTTCCATTTTCGACACGTTCAGATGCCGGACGCGCTCGAGCAGGTTGATGATGATCGCCGAGGCCACCCCCTGGTGCTGATACGCCTCCTTGACGCCGAGGATGTCGATGACGCCGCGGGTCTCGTCAATGCCGAATTCCCCGCGAAACAGGCTGCCGAGCATGATCCCCTGGACGACGTTTCCTTCCTGCGCCACGACGAACAGGTTCTTATCCGGATTCGCCTGGGCGGAGGCCAGCTTCGTGGCAAAATACTTCGCCTGTGCGGGCATGCCGCTCTCGGCGCCGATGGCGACCGCGAGCGGGAGGTCGGATTCCTGGGCCCGGTGCACGCGGATGCCACTGACAGGGGCGGTGAAGCGGTAGCGATCCGTGTCCCATTCCAGATCGATGGTGCGTGAGGGCTTGAATCCCACCGCGCGGAAGAATTCGATCAGCTCGCCGCGCTCCCAGTCCACGAGGGTGTCAATGGCGCGGACGCGGAGACCTTGCAGGTTCTTGGCGTACTGGGCGATCAGGGCGTGCCCCACGCCCTTGTGCCCGAAAGCCGGGTGCACCCCGATGGTATCGAGCACCGCGCGCGTGGAGGGGATGCCGAATTCGCCGAAGAACAGCCGGCCGAACAGGCACCCGACGGCAATCCCGTCCGACTCGGCGATCAGCGAGGTGTTGATGCCCGGGTCGCGGATGCAGGCGTCGAACTTCTCGCGCAAGAATGCGCTGCGGTCACGCCGGCTATGTTTCTTGTCGATGGCGACGACCGCGGGCAGGTCGCCGGGCACCATCAGGCGCACGCGATACGCGCTTTCGCCGGATTCCGAGTTCGGCGCCGTCTCCCGCGTCCAATCCAATTCCGTTTCCATGTCTCATCCCCCGCATGCACCGGACGGCCTAGGCCACCTGCTTGCGCTGCAGCGCCTCATGGCGGAAAGCGCCCCAGAGCGCCGCGCCGTAGGCCCCGGCCATGATGGCGTCGGGGTGCGCGACGCACTTCAGGTTGAGTTTCTGCTCCTCGGACGCCCGATTGAGGGCCGCCACCAATCCAGTGTCCCGGGACAGTCCCCCGGTGACCGCCACGGTCCCGGCGGCGTTGGCGGACTTCAGCAGGCGCACGTACCGGCCGGCCATGGATTCGTGGATGCCGCGCAGGATGCTGCCGGCCGCGACCCCGCGGGACACGAAGTTGATCACGTCGGTTTCCGCCAGCACCGCGCAGATGCCGGAGATCTTCTCCGCGGATTCGGCCGCCAGGGAGATGGACCCGACGTCTTCCAGCGTGACCCCCAGGTAGCGCGCGATGTTCTCGAGGAACTGTCCGGAGCCGGACGCGCACTGGCTGGTCATGCGGTACTGCAGCACTTTGGCCCGTTCGTCCATCCAGATCGCCCGGGCGTGCAGCGCGCCCACGTCGAGCGCCGCCGCCGCGCCGGGAATGAGAAACCTCGCGCCGCGCGCGTGCGTCGTCATCGTGTAGAAGTGCCCGCGCCGGAACTCGATCAGGTCGCCCTCGCCGGTCGTTGCCACGTAGTCCACCTGGTCCTGCGCGAGGCCGGCCGCATTCAGCGCGGCCTGGTACGCGTCCGCCGCGACGGCAACCGGGTTGCGACGCAGGATGCGGTCCTCCCGGCCAGCGAGCACCGTTTCCTTCCCGCCCTCGACCCTGAAGATGGCCGTCTTGATGCCGCTCGTGCCCACGTCGATGCCTGCCGCGATGGTCATGTCCGGCTCCGCGTGTGGATGGTGTCGAACCGTCCTTCCCGATACACAGTCCTTCCCGGTGCACAGTCCTTCCCGATACACAGTGCGCGCGCCTCGGCGTCGCCCTGCCCGGCGGCCTACGGCTTCGCGTCCCGCAGGGCGAACAGGCTCGCGCCGATCGCCCCGGTGTAGA
>JBGOTW010000293.1:0-5009 GCA_041476685.1 bacterium
GACGCCCTCCACGAGTCCGCGCGCCCACCGGTACAGCACGGTATCCAGCGCAGGAAACTTCCCGTAGCGCAACCGCTCCGCGACATTGAACCGGTAGGCTTCAATCTGCACGTTCGCCCCTCGAAATAATAGATGTTCAGTGACGGGTGTCTTGCGCAAGCGCTCGCGCTGCACTGCGGCGAAGCGAGCGAGCCGCGCGAGCAGAGATGGAGGCGCGGGCCACGGGCTCAAATTGGGCCGCGCCCCTGGCCGCGCCTAGCTTCCGAGCGCCACGATCCGCACGCCCAGGTTGCGCCCGTTGATGACCACGATCTCTCCCTGCGCGATCGTCTTCCCGTTGAGCGTCAGCTCCACCGGCTCGCCGACGCTCCTGTTCAAGGGCACCACGCTGCCGTAGTCGAGGTTCAGGATGTCCTGTCCCTGCAGCGACACCGAGCCCATCCGCACCTGCACCTGGTGGGGAATGGACAGCAGCACGCTACCGGCCAGGGCCGTCCCCACCGCCGTCATTTCCGCCTCGCCTCCAGGAACGGCTGCGGGCGAACGCTCGGCCGACGCCCCGCCAGGGGCCACGCCGCGCTGGGCCGGCGCCGGTTGCTGATCGAATCCCATCGGTTGCGACTCCAGGTCGGAAAGGTTCAGCTCGACAACATCCTCGGATCCCCCGCTGCCCATCCCGGAGAAGAGCCGTGCGGATCGCGTTGCCGAAGCCAGCGCCGTTGCCGCGGCGACCGACTCGGGCGGGGCCATCCGCGCCGGTTCGTCGCCGCGGGACGGCGCTGTCGGCATGTCGAAGTTCAAGTCAACTGAATCCAGATCCACATCAGGCGCGGCCTTGAACACCGGCGGGGACGTGGCGTCCAGGCTCAGGTCCATCGTATCCAGGTCCACGTCCGGCACCGCCTGAAACTCCTGCGGCGCCTCCTCCGCACCCGTGTCGGCGGCCGGCAATTCTTCCGTGTCCAGCACCGCTTCCGCCTCTCCGAACGGGGATGCCTGGCTGCGGTCCTCGGCAAGCACCACCTCGTCCAGTTGCTCGGCCCCCTTCGGGCGCGAGCGTTCCTGCGGCGTAGTGGTGTCGATACTCAGGTCTATCTCCGCGTCGCCTGCGTCCGCCACCGGCGCGCTTGTCCCTGCTCCCGCCGTCTCTACTTCCAGGCTGACCTGGTCCGTGCCCAGGTCCAGTTCAATCGTGTCCATTGCCCCGGCGCCGCCGGCATCCGCCGCGGCAAGGGCATTGTCCGTGGCCGAGCCCATGTCCAGCGAGAGATCCAGATCATCCGCACCACCTGTCCCGGCACCCGCTCCACCGCCCGGCTTTTCCAGGTCAAGGTTCAGATCGAGGACGTCCCCGCCGGTCTGTCCCGCACCCCCCACGCCTGTCAGGTCCAAGTCCAGGTCGCCGCCGGTGCCCAGCCCTGTCCCGGTGGACGAGTCCAATGCGAGATCCAGATCGCCCAGGCCGCTGGCGTCGCCTGACCCCGCCTCCGCGTCAGAAATGTCCAGGTCCAGGTCCTCCATGTTCCCCAGCTTCATGTCATCGAGTTCCAAGTCGTCCGTGGCGGCACCCTTGCCCGAGCGCGTTTTCGCGGGCGCAGCCTTCGCGGGCGCGGACTTGCCGGGGGCGGACGTGGGGGACGCAGGCTTGGCGGAAGGTGATTTCGCGGGAGCGGCTTTGGCGGAAGCGGCTTCCGCCGGCGCGCCGAGGGCCTCCACATCGAAGTCAAGCTTGAGGTCCTCGTCCTTCAAGTCGAGCGACAGGCCGTCATCCCCGGCTCCCAAGCCCTCGAGCCGCACCTCGTTGTCCAGATCCGCGAACAGGGCGTCGTCGTCCAGTGTCAGGTCGTCCAGCTTAACGTCGTCAAACGTCAAATCCGGGTCCTTTTCGGAATTGACCGTCGGGCTCGCCATGACTCATTCTCAGCAAGGGCTTCACTTCAAGTTAGATTGGCGCCGCTTCGGGCGCCGGGTCCCGAATTGAACACAATTCCAGCACGTCGGGCTTACGAACCCGCTCCTGCGTCCAGACTCCATCCCCGCACGAAACGACCCCCCTCTCCCCGGGGTCGTATTCGGACCGGAGGCAGAAGGACGCGCTGTTCTCAATACGAATCCTGTGCCAAATTGACTGTATACTGCACCAAGTTCCCCCGTGTGCGCTATCCCGCCTCTCGCTGTCTGGCTGGCTGGCGGCACAAATACCATACCGCCGCAACCAGGAGGCCGCAGGGCAGCCTCCCGCTCTTGCAGGGGTCCGAGCCTCCATGACCTTGACCTCCCCGGCGGACCTCAGCCTCGCCGCAGCCGGCGTGGGGATAAGCCTCTCTCTGGACGACTCGGAGCGCCTAGTGGCGTTTGCGCAACTGTTGCGACGTTGGAATCAGCGTATCAATCTGACAGCATCCCATTCCCTCAGTGACATACTCGAGCGGCAGGTGCTGGATTGCCTGATGATTGAGCTGCTGCCTTGGCCGGGCGAAGCGCTCAACGTCGTCGATATCGGCTCTGGGGCAGGGCTGCCTGGGCTGGTCGTGGCCCTGTGCCACCCGCACTTTTACGTGACGAGCCTGGAGCGGACGGGGAAGAAGATCTCCTTCCAGCAGGAAGCCGCGCGCTTGCTGGGGCTGAGCCGGGTAACCCTCTTGCGGGAGGACGCCACCGCTCACGCGGCGGGCGGCGGGAATGCGCGATACGACGTCGCGCTCGCGAGGGCCTTTGCCGATCTGGCTACGACCCTGCCCCTCGCCGCGGAGCTGCTCAAGACGGGCGGGCTGCTGCGCACATTCAAGGGCGGCAAACTGCCCGAGGAGCTGGCGAAGATTCCTGCCAGCATACGAGCGCTGTATGCCGACGAAGTCGTGCAGCGCCCCTATCAGGTGTCGGGCAGCCGCGTGGCCGGCGTCCTGGTGCAGTTCCAACGCAGGTAATCCGCGTGCAGTCGCCGCGGAACTTACCGGCGGCGGCCCGCCCGCGTCGGAGAGAAGGTGTTCAGCATGGATCGCTACAATCTGATCGTGCTCGGAGGTGGATCGGGCGGCCTGATGGTCGCGGCCGGGGCGGCCGGGCTGGGAGCGCGCGTGGCGCTCGTGGAGGCGGGCAAGCTGGGCGGCGAATGCCTCAACACGGGCTGCATTCCCTCCAAGGCCCTGCTGCGCAGCGCGCACACGGCTTGGACGAAGCGCACGGCGCTGCACGGGCTGCCGGCGGCGCCCGTCGCGACCTCCTGGGCCGCCATTGCCGCACGGGTGCAGGGCGTCATCCGCACGATCGCGCCCCACGACTCGGTGGAGCGCTTCACCGCCCTGGGCGTGGAGGTGGTGCAGGGCCGCGGGCGGCTGGTCTCGGCGACCGGGGTCGAGGTGGCGCTGACTGGGGGTGGAACCCGCCGCCTGGAGGGCAAGGCCGTGGTGCTGGCCACGGGCAGCAGCCCCGCCGTTCCACCCATCCCGGGCCTGCAGCAGGCGGGATACCTGACCAACGAGACGGTGTTCGAGGCGCTGGCGCACTTCGACCGGCTCGGGCAAGCTCCGCGCATCGCCGTGCTGGGCGGCGGCCCGATCGGAGTCGAGCTGGCCCAGGCGCTCGCGCGGCTGGGCGCGCGCGTCACCGTGCTGGAGGCCCTCACGCGTCTGCTGCCGCGGGAAGATGCGGACGCGGCCGAGATCGTCACCGCCGCGCTGAGGGAGGACGGTATCGAGGTGCTTGCGGCGACCCGGGCTGTGAGCGTGGGGGTCCGCGCCAATACCCGGCGCGTGGAAGTGGAGGGGCCGGGCGGGCGTCGCAGCCTGGACGTGGACCGGATCCTCGTGGCGACGGGACGGGTGCCGAACGTGGCGGACCTCGGCCTGGAGGAAGCGGGCGTGGCGTACGGAAACGGCGAGGTCACGGTGGATGACCGCATGCGCACCACGAGCCCCTCGGTCTTCGCCTGCGGAGACGTGGCGGGGCCGTACCGGTTCACCCACATGGCCAATCAGCAGGCGCGCGCGGTGATCCAGAACGCCCTGTTTCCCGTGCAGACGCGCATGGACTACCGGGCCGTGCCCTGGTGCACGTTCACCGATCCGGAACTGGCGCAGGTGGGCCTGCACGAGGAGGAGGCACGCGCGCGGGGCGTGCCGGTGCGCGCGCTGCGGGTGGACTTTGCGGATGTGGACCGCGCCGTGTGCGACGGTGAGGCGCACGGCTTCCTCAAGGTTTTGACCCCTCCGGGCCGGGATGATATTTTGGGCGCAACGCTGGTCGCCGCCCATGCCGGGGAGCTGATCCACGAAATGCTCGTGGCGATGCGCGGCCGGTTGCGGCTGCGGGACCTGGCCGGCATGGTGCACATCTACCCCACGCTCGCCGAGGCCTTCCGCCGGGTGGGCGACGAAAGCCGCAAGGCGGGATTCACGCCCACGCTGCAAGGCATGGTGCGGCGCTACCTGGCCTGGCGGCGAAGCTAGTCTTCCTATTGCCGCGATCGCTTGCCGAGAGAAGAACATGACCGCTCAAGCCGCTCAGGGTGCCGCCCGCAGTGCCGTTCAGGGTGCCACCCCCACCGCAGCAGAAACCCAGCCGCTCGTGCTTAGCGCCGCGCGCGAAGGCGTGACGATCCTGACGCTCAACCATCCCGCGAAGCGCAATGCCCTCTCGCGCCCCATGCTGGAGATGCTGCGGGCGGAGCTCAAGCGCGCGGCCGAAGACCCGCAAGTGCGGGCCTTGATCCTGGCGGCGAACGGGCCCGTCTTCTCTTCCGGACACGACCTGAAGGAGGTTGTGGGCGCGGACACGGGCGCAATCGCCCAACTGCTCAACCTGTGCACGGAGGTGATGGAGGGCGTACGCCTGCACCCCAAGCCCGTCATCGCCCAGGTGCACGCGCTCGCATCCGCCGCGGGCTGTCAGCTCGTCGCCAGCTGCGACCTGGTCGTCGCGAGCAGCGACGCGCAGTTCCAGACGCCGGGCGTGAAGATCGGGCTGTTCTGCTCCACGCCCATGATTCCGCTCTCCCGCGCCGTCGCCCC
>JBGOTW010000294.1:0-5004 GCA_041476685.1 bacterium
GTCTCCAAGTTGGTGCGCTCAATTACACCGCCACGTGCCGGGTTTGGACGATTGCATTGATTGTCGATTGCCCTCCCAGGAAATCGCACAGTTGAAGTGCAGCGAGGGTCAGGTACCTGCCGATGCACTTAATTCAAGTGTAACCAGGGATGCCGCACTTCCTTTTGTCTCTTCGTGCGCCGGACTTCTGTTGGTTGTTGGGTTCTTTCGCTTAATGATACGGGACCTCACGACATTGAAGCATAACTTTTGGTCACTGGATTTTCGCAGCCCGACCCCGAGAATTCGTGCATTTCAAATGAAGTGCGTTGAGGCGTGCAAGGCAAAATCACCACCCCATATGGTCCGCCGAATACATGCGAACAACCGATGGGTTGGAGTGGTGCCGTAGCCCCACCCCCTACCCCCCCTCCGCTTCTGCCGTCACCCTCCTCACCATCGCCCCATACACCCCCATCCGGTCCGCCTCGGGCAGCAGCAGGTCGCCCGCCGCTTCCCTTGTGTAGCCTGTTAGGCTACACTTGACACGTGCGTATCCGGAACATCGTCCACAAGGGCCTGCGGCGCCTGTACGAGCAGGACCACGCGCGCGGTGTCCCACCGGACAGCAGCGACAAGCTGCGCAAGATGCTGGCCTTCCTCGACGAGATCGAGGCGTGGACGAGTTGCGCTCGCTCCCCGGCTGGAAACCGCACGTCATGACAGGCGACCGGAGGGGGACGTGGAGCCTCCATGTGAGCCGCAACTGGAGGCTCACCTTTCGGGTTGACGCGCCAGAAGGCGAGATTTTCGATTTGAACCTGGAGGACTACCACTAGCAACAGACGGGTTTCTAATGCCCATGCACAATCCGCCTCACCCGGGCGATTTTGTCCGGACCGAGATCATCGCGCCCCTTGGCCTGACGGTGACCGGCGCAGCAGCGGTCCTGGGCGTCTCTCGCCCTACCCTGTCGTCCTTCTTGAACGGAAGGGCCGATCTCTCCGGGGACATGGCCCTGCGGATCGAAAAGGCCTTTGGCCCGAAGATGGAGACGCTGAAGCGCATGCAATCGGCCTTCGACATCGCGCGGGCACGAAAGCGGCAAGGCGCGATCCACGTGCGACGCTTCCATGCGCGGAAGGCAAGCGCATAGCGGGAGTGCTGGATTTCTTCGCCCCCTACTTCCCCGCGCACCTCCCCTTCCCCCTTCACGGGGGAAGGGGTCGGGGGTTAGGGGCCCCGCCTCAGCATCGCCCCGTAAATCGCCATCCGGTCCGCCTCGGGCAGCAGCAGCAGGTCGCCCGCGGGCGTGACCAGCCGTTCGACGGGTTCGCCGAGGCCCGCGGGCGCGGGCACGTCCCGGAACGAGACGCGGCGAAAGCCCGGCGTGCGCGCCAGGAACGCGTCCACCTGCGCCTCGTTCTCCTCCGGCTCCAGGCTGCACGTGCTGTACACGAGCAGTCCGCCGGGCCGGACGGCGTGCGCCGCCTCGTCGAGCAGGCGCGCTTGCTGGGCGGCGCTGCGGGCCAGGTCGTCCTCGTGCTTGCGCCACTTCAGCTCGGGGTACTTGCGGATCATGCCGGTCGCCGAGCAGGGCACGTCCAGCAGCACCGCGTCCCAGCCGCCCCACGGCAGGCCGGGCGGAGGCGGCGCGGCCGTCTCGCCTGCGGTCGCGGTGTCGTCCGCGTTCGCGGTGCCATGCGGCTGCGCCGTGCCGTCGGCAGGGGCGGCGCGGAACGGCAGGCGCGCCGCGTCTCCCGCCAGCAGCGGCGGCGCGGGCAGGCGCAGCCGCGTCAGGTTGTCGCGCACCCGCTGCAGCCGCGCGCCGCTGCGGTCCATTCCGACCAGCCGCGGGCTGCGCAGCGCGGCGGCACCGGCGGCACCGGCGGCGTCGGCGGAACCCGCCGCCAGCTCCAGCAGGTGCGTCAGCTTTCCGCCCGGCGCGCAGCAGGCGTCCAGCACCCAGCCCTCCAGCAGCGGCGCAATCCAGCTCGACAGCAGTTGCGAGCCCGCGTCCTGCACCGAGCACAGGCCCTCGGCAAACGCGGGCGCGTCCAGCAGCGCGCCGAGCTGGGCCACCAGCAGCGCACCGTGCAGGAGCGGATGCGGCGTGGCGGCGACGCCTTCCCGCGCCAGGCGGTCCAGGAGTTGCGCGCGGCCGATGCGGTGCAGAGCCACGCGCACCCCGCTCGTCTCGAAGCGGTTGTTCGTCTCGCAGATGCGCTCCGCGCCGTCGGCCCCGTAGCGGCGCACCCAGCGCGCCACCAGCCAGTCCGGGTGGGACGTGCGCTCGGCCAGCGTGCGCGGGAGAGGCGGCGCGCCCCGTCGCTCCCGCATTGCAGTGCGCTCCCGCAGCGCCGCGCGCAGCACGGCGTTGACCAGGCCCTTCGCGCGCGCCTGCCCCAGCGCGTCCAGCAGCGCGACGGTCTCGAACACGGCGGCGTGGTCGGCCTGCTGCAGCATGAGCACCTGGTACAGGCCCAGCACCAGCGCCGCCCGCACCGGGGGCGACAGCTCCTCCGCCGGACGGCGCGCCAGCCGGGCCGCTTCCGCCTCGAGCAGGCGCTGGTGCCGCACCATGCCGCGCAGCAGGTTGGCGTACAGCCGGCGCTGCTGCGGTTCGCGCAGCTCCGCCGGCGCCGTCGGCCGGAACGCGCCGCCCGCCCGGAACGCGGCATAGGCGCGCAGGGCGGCCAGCCGCACCGGATCGGCCTGGCGTGGCGGCCGGGGCGACGATCGGGGCGGTCTTCGGCGCGGCTGTCGGGGCGGCGGTCGGGATCTGGGAGCGGGAGCCATAGGCGGCGGGTGGCCATCCTGCTGCACAGGGGAGCCGAACGCTGGGACGCCGGGAAGCGGGCCGCAGGATTCGGGTGGCCGGCCGGGGGCGGAAGTGCGAGATTCCGAAACGCCAGGCGCCCCGGAAGGGCCGTGCCCCGGACGCGCCGCGTTCCGGAAAGGCAGTCTCCCGGAAGCGCGGAGTCTTGCAAGGGCAGCGTCCGCGGGCGAAGCTTGCCAGAGCCGCCCGGAAACGGATAGCGCTGCGACCGCCGCGCGTTTGCGGCGCGACGCAGACAGCCAGGAAGCGGCGCGGTTGCGATGCGGGTCGGCGGGTATGGCTGCTCTGCCGCCGCCGCGCGCACCGGCTTCCCCGCGGTTTCGATTCCCTAGCGCCCGGATTTCTGCTAAAGATAACAACGCCGAGTTTCGGCGGATATGGGTCCAAGCGAGGCCTCGTCCGGTCGAAAAAAGTGGCGCGGCAAGAGGGCGTGGCGGAGCAGGCCAAGAGCTGAGCAGGCCACACGCGAGGCGGGCCCCGGCTTTCAGGGCTTGCGCGGGACTGCGCGGCGCCGGACCGCCCATGACGGCGGCGCGCCCGCGCCTTCACCCCAGCATGCGGTGAGCGGGATGGGAGACGGGACCATGTTGCCCAGTCAAGCAAACAGCCACGGAACCGGGGCCGCGCTGCAAGGCCCCTACGACAAGTACGCGCTGACGAGCAATCCGGAGTGCATCGTCATCGACACCAGTTGGGTGTGCAACCTCGAGTGCAAGATGTGCCACCAGGCGGCGCCGGACTTCTCCATTCCGGAATCGCCGCACATCTCGATCGAGCTGGTGAAGCGCCTCATCCCGCTGCTGCGCACCACGAAATCCGTCTACATGCTGGGTGCGGGCGAACCCCTGATGCATCCGCAGGTCTACGAGATCATCTCGCTCATCAAGACCGAGTGCCCCGACACGGGCGTCGCGTTCTCCTCCAACGGGGTGCTCCTCAACAAGCGCAACATCGGCAAGCTGATCGATTCCCGCCTGGATTCCATTTCCATTTCCGTGGACGGGCCCAACCTGGAGCGCGGGCACCTCAAGTCGGAGATCACCTACAAGAACCTCAGGGCGCTGGCCGAGGAAAAGCAGCGCCGGGGCATCGCCAAGCCGGAGATCCGCCTCGGATTCGTCATCGGCAAGGATAACGAGCACGAGTTGATCCCCGCGCTCCGGTTCGGCATCGAGATCGGCATCAAGGGGATGACCGTCGAGCCGCTGCGCATCGTCATGCCCAATCCCGAGTGGGACGACTACATCCGCGCCAACAACATCTACGACCACATGGACACGGTGGGCCCGATCCTGCAGCAGGCGCGCGCGCTCGCGGCGGCCCATGGGATCGAGATCGATACGCCCTACATCGTCAACGCCTAGCCCGCCTCGCCGGTTCCTTGCCGCGCCGGCAACGGGACGCGGATCGCCACATCCCTCCCCGCGGAATGGACACGGTATGCGACGCAGGTGCGACATGCCGTTCCAGATGATCAAGATCCAGATGGACGGGAGCGTCTTCATGTGCTCCTCGGGCCAGCCGGCGCACCTCAATGCATTCCAGGTGGACCCCCTCGAAATCTGGAATTCGGAAGCCTTCAAGAAGCTGCGCCAGCAGTTGGACACCGGGGAGTACGACGAGATGTGCCTGCAGTGCCCCTTGGTGCAGGACTTCAAGCAGGCCGACGCGGAAACGGACCCGGTGCGCATCGAAGCCCTGAACTACCGCCTGGGAGATGAGGCGGTGCTCACGGGCGAGCGGCAGCCGCTGCCGCCGGGTTCAATCGCGGGGTGGGTGGACGTCTTCGAGCAATCCCCCAACATGCTCTCCGTGTCGGGCTGGGCGGTGGATCTCGAGGCAAAGCGCCCGGCCAAGGTCGTGGTGGTCTTCCTGGACGATGCCGCCAAGGGCGCCGGGAGGCCCATGCGCCCGCGCACGGACGTGACCATGCTTTTCAAGCTGCCGGAAGCGACGAAGTGCGGATACCACATCATCGTGCCGCTGCAGGACAAGCGCCTGCCCGAAGCGGTGCGCGTGCGGGTCTTCGCGGTCAATGAGGCGGGCGGGGCCTGTGAGCTGCAATATGCGCCCAAGCACGCGCAGCTCGGCAGGCCGGCGGCCGTGGGCGAACCGCCGGCGCAGCCCAGGACACCCTGGCACCGCCTGCCGCGCCGGGCCGCGGGCAGCCTGAACCGCCGCCTGCA
>JBGOTW010000295.1:0-5001 GCA_041476685.1 bacterium
ATGAAACCCTTCACCACGCTGACCGGCATCGCGGCCCCGCTGGACCGCGTGAACGTGGACACCGACCAGATCACGCCCAAGCAGTACCTGAAGAGCATCAGCCGCATCGGGTTCGGCAAGTACCTGTTTGCCGGCTGGCGGTATATAGACGGCGACCTGAGCCGGCCCAACCCGGACTTCGTGCTGAATCAGCCACGCTTCAAGGGGGCGCAAGTGCTGGTGGCGCGGGAGAACTTCGGCTGCGGGTCGAGCCGGGAGCATGCGCCCTGGTCGCTCGACGACTTCGGGATCCGCTGCGTCATCGCGCCCAGCTTCGCCGACATTTTCTACAGCAACTCCCTCAAGAACGGGGTGCTGCCCGCCATCGTCAATGACGAGGACGTGAGCGCATTGTTCGATCAGATCGAGGAGTTTCCGGACTTGCAAGTGCGCGTGGACCTGAAGGAGCAGGCGATCAGCACGAACCACGGGCTGTCCTTGCGCTTCAAGGTCGGGGAGGACGCGAAGGTTCGGCTGCTCAACGGCATTGACGACATCGGCCAGACGCTCCTGCACGACAAGGAAATCACGGCGTTCGAGCAGCGCCGCCGGCAGCAGATGCCCTGGCTGTAGGCCCAACGGCCCGCGCGGGAAAGATAGCCGCCTCGACGCAGCGCACTCTCAAAAAGGAATTCGCATGATCGAGCTGTACACCTGGAGCACGCCCAACGGGCGCAAGATCTCGCTCATGCTGGAAGAGGTGGGCCTGCCCTACACCGCGCGGCCGGTGGACATCCGCAACAACGAGCAGTTCAAGCCCGAATACATCGCCCTCAATCCCAACAGCAAGATCCCGACGATCGTGGACAGCGAGGGACCCGACGGCAAACCCCTCACGGTGTTCGAGTCGGGCGCGATCCTGATCTACCTCGCCGAGAAGACCGGCAAGTTCCTCCCGCGCAGCGGGCGCGAGCGCTACGACGTGCTGCAATGGCTGATGTTCCAGATGGGCGGCGTCGGCCCGATGTTCGGGCAGAACCACCACTTCCGCCGCTCCGCGCCGCAGCAGGTGCCCTACGGGATCGAGCGCTACGCGAAGGAGACCGAGCGGCTCTACGGGGTGATGGACGCGCGGCTCAGGGTCGCGCCCACCCTCGCCGCCGGAACGTACACCATCGCCGACATGGCGACCTATCCCTGGGTCGCGCGGCACGAATGGCACAAGGTCGAGCTCGAACGCTATCCGAACGTGAAGCGCTGGTTCGACGAGATCGGCAAGCGCCCTGCCGTGGTCAAGGGCATGGCCGTCCCGGCATCATAACCGCAGTGCCCTGACTGCCGCGCCCTGATCGCCGGCGCGGGGACATATTCACGTTTTCGCCGGGACGCCTGTGCCGACCCATCGTCCCGGCCCACCCGTACCAGGAGCTCCCATGGCAGCCACCACTCCGCACCTGGCCGGCATTGAGAAGCTCGGCCCGCTCGCCTCGCGCTACGTGAACGCGGATGACCTGCCTTGGAAACCGACCCGCTGGCAGGGTATCGACATGAAGGTGCTGCTGGAGGAGCCGGAAACCGGGCTCCTGACGTGCCTGTTCCGCTGGGCACCCGGCGCCGAGCTTCCCCTCCACCAGCACGTCCGCATCTAGCAGACCTATGTCCTGCAAGGAAGCTTTGAGGACGAGGAAGGCGTGTGCCGCGCCGGGCAATTCGTTTGGCGTCCGGCAGGCAGCCGCCATGTGGCCCGCTCCCGCGACGGCGCGCTGCTGCTGGCGTTCTTCCTGGCGCCCAACACGTTCCTGACCGAGGCGCAGCCCGCCGTGCGGACGGGCTCGCCGGCGAGCGCCTGGGGCGTGCGCTAGTAGCTGCCCGGCGTCGCTCCGCTCCGGACGCCGCTCCGCTCCGGACGCCGCTCCGCTCCGGACGCCGCTTCCCGCCCGCGCTTGGGTGCGCCGACGCTGCATGGCGACCACCCTGTCATTCGCCAAGCCCGTGGACCGCTCCATGCCCCTGCCCGACGTGCTCCCGATCTTCCCGCTGACGGGCGTGCTACTGCTCCCCGGGATGCGGCTGCCCCTGCACGTCTTCGAGCCGCGCTATCGCAACATGGTGGAGGACGCGCTCGCCTCCGGGCGCCATATCGGCATGGTGCAGCCGACCTTGCCGCGCAACGACAACGCCCCCGGCCCCGACGCGCCGCAGGACCAGCCTGAGGTGTACGCGGTGGGCTGCGCGGGCTTCATCGAGGAGTATCGCCGGCTCGAGGACGGAAGGTACCTGCTGACCCTGGTGGGCGTGTCGCGCTTCCGCATCCGCGAGGAACTTTCGCCGTTGCGGGGCTACCGGCGGATCGTGCCGGACTTCGGCGGCTACGGGGTGGACGAGGCGGACTCCGCCGCGGTGCTCGACACGGCGGAGCTGTTGGCCGCGCTCAAGGCCTACGGGGATGCCTATCAGGTGCCCTTCGACGTCGAGCGGCTGACGGACTTGTCCAGCTCTCTGCTCGTCAACGGCATGGCCATGTCGCTGCCGTTCCGGCCCGCCGAAAAGCAGGCGCTCCTGGAAGCCCACTCGCTCGCCGACCGGCAGCGCCTTGTGCTCGACCTGCTGAAGATGGGGATGGGATCCGGCCGCTTCGAGGGCACTCGCCTGCCGCCCACGCTGAACTAGAGCACCGTCACCTCACTCTCCGGCTCTCTCTCCGCGAGGCGGAGAGAGAGGGGCGAACGATTTCCGATCCTTCCCCGTGCGTGTCAACGCGCCGTCGCAGGGGACGACCACCTCCTGATCGCGGCTCTTCTGCGTTCCACCCATAGTGCCGGCGTCCGCTGGACATGCCCCCACTCCAGGTGGGCAGCGGGTCGGGCGACGCCCCTACCGCCCCAGCGCCTCGCGGGCGCGGGCCACGAGTTCGGCCAGCGGCACGCGCGTCTCCTCCCGCTTGGCCATGTCGCGCAGCACAACCTGGCCCTGCTTCAGCTCGTCGGGCATCAGCAGCACGGCCTTGCGCGCGCCCACCTCGTCGGCCCGCTGCAGGGCGCGCTTGAGCTTCCGCAGCGAGTAGTCCGCGTCGCAGCGGAAGCCCGCCTGGCGCAGGCGCTGGCTCAGTTCCAGGGCCTGGGGAATCTCCGCCTCGGAGAACGGGATCACGGCGAAGTCCACGTCCTGCGTCAGCTTCGGCAGCAGGTTCAGGTCCGCCAGCAGCTCCAGGATCACCACGTCGCCGAAGCCGAACCCGATCGCCGGGACGGACTCGCCGCCATAGGAGGAAAGCAGCGAGTCGTAGCGGCCGCCGCCGCAGATCGCCCGCAGGCTCGCGCCCGCGTCCCGGCCCTCGAACACCGTGCCGGTGTAGTACGACAGGCCGCGCACGACGGTGATGTCGAAGGCGGCGAATCCGCCCAGGCCCACCTGTCCCAGCAGGGCCAGCAGCCGCTTCAGGCTCGCCACGGAAGGGTGCGGTCCGAGGGCCCGCTCCACCTCGTCCAGCGTCTTCATGGCGAGGAAGGCTTCGAGCCGCTCGACCTGGGCCGGCGCGAGGCCCTGCTCGGCCAGCATGGCAGCGAGCGCCTCGCGCGTGATCTTGTCGCGCTTGTCCATCACGACCATCACGGGCAGGTGCCTGTCTTCCGCGACGTCGAGATGGTCCAGCACGGCCCCGACCAGCCGCCGGTCGTTCAGGTGGAGGCGCACGTGCCGCTCGCCGAGCCCCATCTTCTGCAGGGACATGATGAGCGCGGAGAGCACCTCCACCTCGGCCGCCAGGTCGGGCTGGCCGACCACGTCCATGTTCCACTGGAAGTGCTCGCGCTTGCGCCCGCGCGTCATGCGCTCGTAGCGGAAGCACTGGGGGATGGAGAACCACTTCAGCGGGAAGGTGAGCGCGTTCTTGCGCTGAAGGATCAGGCGCGCCAGGCTCGGCGTCATCTCCGGGCGCAGCGCGAGGCGCCGCCCGCTCTTGTCCTCGAAATTGAAGAGTTGTTCGGTGATCTCGTCGCCGGCTTTCCGGACGTAGAGCTCCTCGTGCTCCAGCACGCACGCGTCGTACTCCTCGAAGCCGAACTGGCGGGCGGTCTCGCGCCAGATCTCGAAGAGCCAGTTCCGCAGGCGCATCTCGTCGGGATAGAAGTCCCGCGTGCCTTTGACGGGTTGAAGCTGAAGGGTCACGTCGGTATCGACTCGATGATGGCTAGGAAATCGGCTGGCTGTGGTAACGAATTCTAGAATAGCCAATGTAGCGCGGTCGCGGCCATGTGAAACGGCGACTTGAGGTCACTTTGCCAGCGAGGCGAGACTGCAAGATTACCAACGCGGACACGAATCGGAATCAACGGAGAGTCACGACAGTTTCCCCTGGTCATTCCAAATGGGGGCGAGCTTTCTTATGATATCGGCCTCAATGAGTTCGCGCGCTTCGGCATTCTCCAGCTTCAGGAACCAAACCGACGTCGTTGAGTTTTTCTTAGCCGCCACTAATAAATTGTGATTGATCTTGCAGTTGGTGGACTGACCGCCGCGATAACAGTTCTTCGGGGAGATATTACCGTACTGAGCCGGACCAAAACGTACTTCAAGATTTTCACATATTCCTATGTAAGTGAGCCTTCCATCAACCGTGAGCGCATATATTCCTCCGATTGGCGGCAACTTGTTTACTCCCACCTTGAATTTGCAGAACGGTCCGTTGCCATGTCTATTTAACGGCAGGCCTCTCTTGTTGACGTAGCGACCTTTCGGATCAAACTCTATGATCTTGTTCTCGCTGTTGCGAAAGAGAATTGCGGTTCCAAGAAATTCGAATTCATGTTCCAGAATTCTAAATATTGGTGCTTGAACGAGATTCATAGAACTACGGCCGCGTGGCTAGGCGCTTCAATCTATTCATTCACTACTTGTCGAACACCTTCGCGTTCGCCACGAATGCCGGCATGCCCTCGTCCGAAAGGGGATGGTCCGCGACGCCCATCAGGATCGGGGCGGGCACGGGCCGGGTCAGAGCAGGTGCCGGTATTCGGCGAGCGG
>JBGOTW010000296.1:0-4999 GCA_041476685.1 bacterium
CTCGCGGAAGAGCGTCTCGCCCCCGTGGAACTTGCGCGTGTGGCAGATCTTCAGCAGCCGCACCAGCTCCAGGTCGGAGAACTCGGAGAAGAACTCGATCCGCCGCACCTTGTTGAGCGTCTCCTTGTGGTTGGTGGAGACCTTGCCCAGGGCGTCGCGGATGGCGCTTTCGAGGCTGTTGATGTCGTAGGGCTTGGCCAGGTAGCCCAGGATGCCGACTTCAATCCCCTTGCGGCGGCTTTCGGTGTCCAGGGAGGAGGACATCAGCACGCACTTGATGTTCGCCGTGCGCGGGTCGGACTTGAGCTGCTTGACGACCTCGAAGACGTTCTCGCCCTCGAAGTTCTGGTCAATCAGCATGACGTCCACCGGCGTCTCGGCCGCGAGCTTGCCGACCTGCCGGGGCGAGCCCGTCTCGTGCACCGCTTCGATCTCCTCGAAGCTGCGCAGCGCGCCCTTGAGCAACTGGCGGCTCTCCTGCAGCGGATCCACGATCAGCATCCGCAGCGGCCTGCCGGCCCGCAGCCGGGGTTCCGGACGCGCTTGCTGAACGAGCACTTCGCTCATGGTGCACCGTTACGCTGGAGCCGGGTCGAACGGGCCGGAATGCAGGCCCGGCGCCCCCGCGCCCACCCCACCTTTAAGGACTCCCCCGCCGCCGCCCCCGCCTCGCCGCTCGGGCCGGCCTGGACGTCCGCCCTGGCGCGCGCGGCAATCCGTACCGGCCGGGGTCCGAGGACCATTCTGTTCTGTATCGAATGGTCTACCTCAACTGGGCTCGTGAAGCAAAACGACGTTTTCCGGTCCGGCGGCCCTCAGGCAAGGAAACGCAAATTCGGTGCCAGTCGCTAGCCCTTGAGCAGGCGGCGCACGCCCTGCGCGAACAGGTCCACGCCCGCATCGTAGGTGAACAGGTAGCGGACCTTGCCCTGGCCATCGAGCATGTACACGAAGCCGGTGTGGTCCACCAGGTAGCCGGAGCGGGACTGCGCGGTGCTGCGGGTGAAGCGCGCCTGGTAGCGGGCGGCGATGGCGAGGATGTCGCTTGCGGGCCCCGTCAGGCCGACGATGCCGGGGTCGAAGTTGGCCAGGTAGGACTTGAGCCGCCGCGGAGTGTCGCGGACGGGGTCCACCGTGATGAAGAGGATCTGGACGCGCTTGGCGTCCGCGCCGAGCCGCTTGGTCAGCCGACCCATTTCCGTCAGCGTGAGCGGGCACACGTCCGGGCAATGGATGTACCCGAAGAACACCAGCACGACGCGCCCGCGGAAGTCCTTCAGGCTCGCCTGCCGGCCCAGCTGGTTGGTGAGCGTGAAGTCCCCGCCCAACTCGTAGGGCCCCGCCTCGTAGTCCTCCAGCTTCATCCCGGCGGCCCAGGCCTCAGCGCCCGCCCATGACGTCGCCCGCTGCAGCGCAGCCGGCAAGGACCCCGCCGGCAGCGGCGCCACTAGGAAGTTCGCGGCCAGGAGCCATGCCACCAGGAGCAGTCCGGCACGTAACCGCCCCGCCGGCCGCACTGCGAGCCTCGGCACGGTCAGGTGCAACACGGCGCGTCGCCAGTCGGACAGCCGCGAGCCGGCCCCACGGTCCAGGCGCGTCGGCGGAACTTTGTCCGCGAAAAACGGTCGAGCGAGCATGCGCACTGGATCCTCTCGCGGCGGGGCGGTGGCGCGGCAGCGGTGGCTAGTGGCAAACCATGCCCAAGCGGGACTTCAGGGCCAGGCGCACCTGCGGCTGCCCGCGCAGGGCCTCCAGGGCGGGCGCTAGCTCGCCCCGGATGTGCACGACGGCGATTCCGGGCAGCAGCCCGGGCGACACGTAGCGCACCGCGGGATGTTCCCGGAAGAAGCCGGCCAGCGTCGCGGGTGCCGCGCCATCGCGCAGGAAGAGCACGTACTCCACGCCGTCCGGGCCATCGCCCCGGCTGTTTTCGGCAAGCTCGACGAGCGGCTGCTGCACGGCCGCAAGCGGAGCGAGCATGCGCTCCAGCAGCGCCCCGTTGTCCACCAGGGCCAGCGCTCCCAGGGCCAGCGCCAGCGCCCCGGTCGCGGCAGTCAGCCACAGCCATGCGCGCGATGCGCGCCGCCGCGGAGCCGCGGGAGCGGGGCGGCCCGCCTGCGCGGTGGGCGGCGCTGTGGGAGCGGCGGTCGGCGGCACGGTGGAAGCGACGGTGGGCGGCGCCGTGGGAGCGGCGGTGGGCGTCAGGGCGGGCGACACGGCAGGCGACACGCCAGGCAACACGGTGCGCGACGTGATGGATGACGCGGTGGGCGGCGCGGTGGAGTTCAGAGCGGATGGGTCGGAACCGGGGCCGAGACGAGACATGGCTGGAGCCTGCGGGAAGGGTGCCTGTGTCGCCTGAGTGCCGCGTACCCGGAACACTGCGTCTTTGAAACGCCGCGTCACTGAAGGGCCGCGTCACTGAAAGGGCGCGTCACTGAAAGGGCGCGGTCTTGCGGGCGCGCGGCTGGACAAGGCCCCGGGCCTCGCCTAGCATGGCGCGGCTTGCCGGATGCCGTGTGCCGGGCCGGCGCGTCCATTCGATCGGCGGACCGGCGCACCGGCCGGGCGTGACGGCCCCGCGGGACGAATCCGGCACGCGCCAATTTAGCATTGCGTTCCGAGAACCGCCAACCCGCGCGCCCGCAGCCCGTCTTTTCCCGCGAGCCCCCAATGGACTTCCAGTGGACGCCCGAGCAGCAGGCGCTGCGCGAGCAGGTGCGCCGCCTCTGCGCCGGATTTCCCGACGATTACTGGCACGAGAAGGACGTCAAGCACGAGTTCCCCGAGGAATTCTACCAGGCGGTCGCGGCGGGCGGCTGGCTGGGCGTCGCCATGCCCGAGGCGTACGGCGGCGCGGGGCTGGGCATCACGGAGGCCGCGCTGCTGCTGCAGGAGCTGACGGCCTCGGGCGGCTGCACGGCGGCGGCGTCCTCGGTGCACATGAACATCTTCGGCGTCCATCCGCTCGTCCGGCACGGCAGCGCGGAGCAGAAGGCCGCGCACCTGCCCGGCGTGATCCAGGGCCGCACCAAGGTCGCCTTCGGCGTGACCGAGCCGGACGTCGGCCTCGACACCACGCACCTGAAGACGCGCGCCGTCCGCGAGGGCGAGCGCTACCGCGTCTCGGGCCGCAAGATCTGGATCTCCACCGCCCAGGAGGCCCACAAGATCCTGCTGCTGGCGCGCACGACGCCGCTGGAGCAGGCGAGCCGCCCCAGCGAGGGCCTCTCCCTCTTCTTCACGGACCTGGACCGCGGCGCGATCGAGGTGCGGGAGATCCCCAAGGCCGGCCGGCACGCCGTGGATTCCAACGAGCTGTTCATTGACGACCTGCTCGTGCCCGTCGCCGACCGGATCGGGGAGGAGGGCAAGGGCTTCCACTACATCCTCGACGGGCTCAATCCCGAGCGCATCCTCGTCGCGGCGGAGGCGATCGGGATCGGGCGGGTGGCCCTGGAGCGGGCCGTGCGCTACGCGAAGGAGCGCGTCGTCTTCGGGCGGCCCATCGGGCAGAACCAGGCGATCCAGCATCCCCTCGCCGCCTGCTGGGCAAACCTGGAGGCGGCGAACCTGCTCACGTTCAAGGCGGCGTGGCTGTACGACACGGGCCAGTCCTGCGGCGCGGAGGCCAACGCGGCCAAGCTGCTCGCGGCCGAGGCGGGCTTCGCCGCCGCCGACCGCGCCATGCAGACCCTGGGCGGGATGGGCTATGCGCAGGAGTTCCACGTGGAGCGCTACTGGCGCGAGGCGAAGCTGTACCGGATGGTGCCGATCTCGCCCGAGCTGATCCTCAGCTACATCGCCGAGCGCGTGCTGGGCCTGCCGAAGAGCTATTGAGGCGCGGCCGGACCGCCCGCGCCCAGATCCCGGCATCAGAGGTTGAACAGGGCGCGATCCAGGCCGAACGCGCCCGCGCCCGTGCACAGCAGCACCAGCGCGGCGGCGAGCAGCCCCAGCTCGAACTCCCAGCCCACTTTCTCGGTCACCATGTAGGGCGCCTTGGCCGTGCGGATCTTGTAGTCGAGCGCGCCCAGCATGACGATCGCCAGGCCCAGGCCGGCGAGTTGCGTGAGGAACCCGACGATCACGGCGATCCCGCCCAGCGGCTCGCAAATACTGAGCAGGCGCAAGATGCCCAGCATGGGCGCGGGCAGTTTATCGCTGGGCTTCATCTTCCACATGCCCCACTTCATCTTGCCGTGGGCGATGAACGTCGCGCCCAGGGTGAGGCGCAGCACCAGCAGCCCCCAGTCGGTGTAGGCGTGCAGCGACGCGAACGCGTTCATGGCGTTCCTCCCGGATTGATTTGCGGCGTGGACCGGTCGGTCCGACGATAGCGGGAGCCTAGCACCTCTCCCGGCTCCGGCAAGTGTCGCGAGGGAAACCGCTTAAGCGCAAGCGGGCTTCCTTCAGCTCCGCAGGACGCCCCGCCCCCACAGGTTAAGCGTGTGCTCGGTGTGGGGCCAGTCGCGGCCGGCCATGCCCAGCGGCATGCGCTCCAGCTCGGCGGACAGCTCGACCCAGTTGCCGTCCGGATCGCTCACCATGATGAACAGGTTGTTGCCCGGCCCGTGCCGGCCCGGCCCCCAGGCGATGGGCGCCTCCAGCTTGGCCATGTGGTCCGCCCAGTCGCGGATCGCGTTCCAGTCGGGCACCTCCAGGCTGTGGTGATCCATGCGCACCTCCGGCGCGCGGAAGGCGGCGAAGCTGTGGTGCTCCGGGTCTGAGCGCAGGAAGATCGTCGTCAGCGCGCCGTCCTCCAGCACGCGGTCCGAGACCTGGAAGCCCAGCGCCTCCTGGTAGAACGCGGCCACGCGCGGGGTGTCGAGGGTGGTGACGACGAGGTGTTGCAGCCGGCCGGGCATGGCGTCGCGGCGCGGCGGCTCCGGCTCGGCCTGCCCGAAGCAGAGCAGCCTTCCGTCCGGGTCTTCCACGGCGAACGCGCCCTCCCGCAACAAGGGCGTGGGCGCCGCCAGGAGCGGGATGTTCTGGCCGC
>JBGOTW010000297.1:0-4917 GCA_041476685.1 bacterium
CGCTGGAGCGGCGCTTCCAGAAGATCCAGGTGCACCAGCCCAACGTGGCGTCCACGATCGCCATCCTGCGGGGGCTGAAGGAGAAGTACGAGGTGCACCACGGCATCCGCATCAAGGACTCGGCCATCATCGCCGCCGCGACGCTCTCCGACCGCTACATCTCCGACCGCTTTTTGCCGGACAAGGCCATCGACCTGATCGACGAGGCGTCCGCGCGGCTGTGCATCGAGATCGACTCCCTGCCCACGGAGATCGACCAGATCGAGCGCAAGATCATGCAGATCGAGATCGAGTCCGCCGCGCTGCGCAAGGAGGAGGATCAGCCGAGCAAAGAGCGTCTGGCCGGCCTGGAGAAGGAGCTGGCCGGCCTGCGCGAAACCAGCGGCGTCAAGAAGCTCGCCTGGCAAAGGGAGCGCGACACCATCGGCCGCATCCGCGCGCTGCAGGAGGAGATCGAGAAGACCCGCCAGCAGGAGCAGGAGGCCCAGCGCAACGGCAACCTGGAGCTGGCCTCGCGCCTGAAGTACGGCACCCTGGACGGACTGAGCAAGGAGCTGGCCCAGGCCAACGACTCGCTGGAGAAGCTCGGTAAGAACCGCATGCTGCGCGAAGCGGTGGAGGAGGAGGACATCGCCTCCATCATCGCCCACTGGACCGGCATCCCCGTGGAGCGCATGCTGGAGGGCGAGCGCAAGAAGCTGTTGCGCATGGAGCAGAACCTGCGCCAGCGCGTCGTGGGGCAGGACGAGGCCCTCATCGCGGTGAGCAACGCCATCCGCCGCTCCCGCGCCGGAATCCAGGATCCGGAGCGGCCCATCGGCTGCTTCATCTTTGCCGGAGGCACGGGGGTCGGAAAGACCGAGCTGGCCCGCGCCCTCGCCGCGTTCCTGTTCGACGACGAACGGGCCACCATCCGGCTCGACATGAGCGAGTACATGGAGAAGCACTCGGTGGCCCGCATGATCGGCGCGCCGCCGGGCTACGTCGGCTTCGAGGAGGGCGGGCTCCTCACCGAGCAGATCCGCCGCCGGCCCTACGCCGTCCTGCTGCTGGACGAGATCGAGAAGGCCCATCCCGACGTGTTCAACCTGTTCCTGCAGATTTTGGACGAGGGCCACCTCACCGATACCCAGGGCCACCGCGTGGACTTCCGCAACACCGTCATCATCATGACGACCAATCTCGGCCAGGATCCGTCCACCAACGGCAAGGCCCCGCCGCACGACGTGCAGGTGCGCGAGACGCGCCGCGCCCTGCGCGATCACTTCCGCCCGGAGTTCCTCAACCGCGTGGACGAGGTGGTCGTGTTCAAGGCCCTGGACATCGAGCAGATCAAGAAGATCGTGCGGATTCAGGTGCGGCACCTGCAAAAGCGCCTGCGCGCCCACAAGATCGACCTCAATCTCGATCCTCATGCCGAGGATTACATTGCCGAGCACGGCTACGATCCTGTGTTCGGCGCGCGTCCCTTGAAGCGCCTCATCCAGCATGAAATCCAGGATGTGCTGGCCTACAAGCTGCTCGACGAGACGCTCAAGGCCGGGGACAGGATCGAGGTGCGCCAGGGCAAGGAGGGGCTGACCTTTCACCGCGTCTGATGCCCCTGTCCGCGTTGCAAACCTCTCCCCGGCCCGCGATATCGGCCGTGGGCCGACCCTCCCCGCAACGCAGGGAGGGTTTCTATCCGCTCCAGCCAAGGGTTGGCGCCACCCTCTCTCCGCGTCGCGGAGAGAGGGACGGGGAGAGAGGTTTGCGACTGAGGCACGTGCCCTATCGAGTACGAGGCCTCGACGGACTACGAACTTTGCCGACAGTGGTGTCATGAACGGGTCCCGCGCGGTGCAGGGCGATGCTGGGATATGGAGCGCACCGGGAAGCTTCCGGCGAATCGGGAATGCTGGCGGTAGGTTCCGGTGTAGGTACAATGGGAGCCAACGCCGCATGCCCCGGTTGTCCCCCCACAAGACCCCTGGAGCGCCATGAGCCAGTCCGGCAAGACGTACTATGACCCCGCGGACCTGAAGAAGTTCTCCCAGATCACCGAGTTCAGCGAGACGCTCGGCAAGAAGTTCTTCGACTGGTACGGGGAGGTGTTCAAGGAAGGCGCGCTCACGCAGCGCGAGAAGTCCCTCATCGCCCTCGCCGTCGCCCATGCGGTGCAGTGTGCCTACTGCATTGACGCGTACACGACCGACAGCCTCGAAAAGGGCGCGAACGAGGAGCAGATGATGGAGGCGGTGCACGTGGCGGCCGCGATCCGGGGCGGCGCGAGCCTCGTGCACAGCGTGCAGATGATGAACAAGGCGAAGAGCCTGGGCATGTAGCCGCGGCGCGGTTCTCCCACTGGCGCGGCCACCACCCTATCCAGACGATCCCATGCCCACCGCACTGCCCACGTTGAAACGGCAGCAGAGCCCCCTGGCCGATCCGGCCTATCAGCGCGAGCTGCTGGAGGAAGGCAGCGAGCGGCTGCAGGCCCTGCCCCGCTTCGCCGCAAAGCTGGCGGACACGGGCCTGCTGCCCCTGCGCCCGCTTCCGCTGCAGGCGCTGCAGGTCAACGTGGGCAAGCTCTGCAACCAGACCTGCAAGCATTGCCACGTGGACGCCGGGCCGGAGCGGGACGAGGTGATGACCCGCGCGACGTTCGATGCTTGCCTGGACGCCCTGCGGCGCTTCAGCGTGGACACGCTGGACGTGACGGGCGGCGCGCCGGAGATGAACCCGCATTTCCGCTGGTTCGTGGAGCAGGCGCGGCCCCTCGTGCGGCGCCTGATGGTGCGCTGCAACCTGACGATCCTCGTGGCCGGCAAGCGCTTCCTGGACCTGCCCGCCTTCTACCGCGCCCAGCGCGTGCACGTCGTCTCCTCGCTGCCCTACTACGAGGCGAAGTTCACGGACCGGCAGCGCGGGGAGGGCGTGTTCGAGCGCTCCCTCAAGGCGCTCCGGCTGCTCAACGCCGAGGGCTACGCGCAGCCCGGCACGGGCCTCGAGCTGGACCTGGTGTACAATCCCGCGGGCGCGTTCCTCCCGGCGTCCCAGGCCGCGCTCGAGGCGGACTTCAAGCGCGAGCTGAAGTCCCGCCACGGCATCGCCTTCGACCGGCTCTACGTGCTGACGAACTTGCCCATCTCCCGCTTCCTGGAGTACCTGGAGCGGAGCGGGAACCTGGACGACTACCTGGAGCGCCTCGTTTCCGCGTACAACCCGGCGGCGGCGGCGGGCGTGATGTGCCGCACCACGATCTCGGTCGGCTGGGACGGCGCGCTCTATGACTGCGACTTCAACCAGATGCTGGAGCTCGGGCTCGCGCCGGGAACGCCCCAGCACATCCGGGACTTCGACCCCGCCGCGCTCGCGCGCCGTGCGATCCGCACCGGGCAGCACTGCTACGGCTGCACCGCGGGCGCGGGCTCGAGCTGCGGCGGCGAGACGGTACGGTAATCCCATGCGTGCAAGCTCGGCCGCACCCCGCACCGTGAACCCGCGCCCACAAGCCCGCCGCGGCGCCCTGACCCCGCGCCCAGGCGCTCCGGCTCCGCGCCTCCTTCCGTCGGCGGCGCATGCGTTCCGGCCCCGCTCTGTGCCCGGCCTGCGACTGACCCGGCTCAGCCTGTTCTACCTCGCGGGCTACCTGTTTCCCGCGGGCGCGGGCCTGCTGGGCGCGCCGGACTGGTCGCTGCGGGTCTTCCAGTCCACCGGCGACTACGGCTCGGTCTTCCCCCGCGCCCTGGGCCTGCTGCTGCTGGGCCTGGGCCTGTTCACGGTGCAACTGATCCGGCACCGCACCGAGCCCCTCTACCCCACCACCGTCGCGGTGCGGGCGCTGTTCCTGGCGGGCTTCGCCTGGCTGTACTGGCTGTCCCTCGATCCCTTCTTCCTCATCGTCTTCGCCATCGTGGCCTTCGGGGTGCTGCTGACGAGCACGTGCCTGGCGATTGATCTGTGGCGGACGCGGCGGCGCTGAGGACGCCCCGGGCCCCTGTTCCCCATTCGCCCCGCATCGCGCGGATTTCCCGCCGCGCGCAGTCGACGCGGATGGCGGTTTGGGCGCGGGGGAAGTCCCCTCGCTGTGGCAATTCCTTGTCTCCTCGCGGACAAAAACTGAGCCCACATTTCCCAGATGGCTCACGAATCTACTGGTCCAACCCTGAAACCTTGGATATCATGACCGCAGGTCAGGAAGAGATTCCGAACCCTGGCCGGGGAAACCCAATGGGTGAGAGACGCAGGGAGGCGGTTCGGGTCGGTTTCGACAGGTCGGTCAAGCTGGAATTTCGCGGAGCCCATCTCACGAGCGACGCGGGGCTGCCGGCGTTTCGAGAGTTGGACGAGGCGTTGGGCCTGACCCGGGTGGCCGGGGAAGCACTTGACGATTCCCGCACCGGCCAAGACACCCGGCACGGCCTGATCGCCCAGCTTCGCCAAGCCGTGTACAGCCGACTCGCAGGCTATGAGGATAGCCCCGCCGTCAGGTCATGATTTGCGGTGCGGAGCCCGTGCTGTGTATCTTGGGAACGATGCCATCAAATGACGCAACATGGATATTGGCTCAAAATCTGTGGCAATGGGCGCAAAGGGGAACGGTGCAAAGGCTCGAAGAAGTCTATCCGGGGAATGTCGGCTAGAACACGATGGAGCATATTCATGGCCCGGAAGCCAACCACAATCGATGAATATCTCGCCTCGGTAAAGGGAGAACGACGCGCGGCTCTCGATAAGCTCCGCAAATCGATTCGCACCATCGTCCCGGAGGCCGAAGAGTGCATCAGCTACCGAATTCCGGCTTTTCGGCTCGACGGAAAGATCGTTGCCGGATTTGCTGCCACCGCAAAGGGATGCTCGTACTATCCGTTTAGCGGGTCGACTCTTCACACACTGGCCGAAGAACTTGAGGATTTTGACCGGACCAAGAGCGCA
>JBGOTW010000298.1:0-4906 GCA_041476685.1 bacterium
CCCCGTCTCGCCCGCCTTCCCCGCAGCGCACACGCAGCCCGGGCCGTCCGTGCGGCGCAAGTGCCGCACCACATGCCGCTGCGCTTCTTCTGGTACGAGAGGCGGTGCCCGGCGCCGAACGGAGGCGTGAGTCCCACGCGCAAGCGGGCGCAGAAGCGGCCGATCCTTTCCGACACTCGCCACGTCTGCGTGGCATTGCGCGACACTCACCCTTCCCGGCGCTTCCGGCCCGAAGGCCGCAAACCGAACCGAACACGAAGGAGCCATCAAACCAGCGCGCAAAGGGCTCAAAAGCGATGCTCAACGTGCGCGAAATGCTACTGAGCGCTACCTTCAATGCGACTCTGCCCCGGGAGGGGAAATCCGGCCCGTGCCGGCCAGCCACCATCGCGGAAAACTTCAATGATTCAGACAGTTACGATAAATTGCGAGAACGAACCCACTGCGCCGGCGGCGAGGCTCATGCCGGCCGCCGCCGCACCAGTTGCGTCGAGACCAGGGTCGTCACCACTTCCTTGCGCTGGTTCTCCACCCACCATTCCACCTTGACGACGCCGCGGTCGGGCTTCGACCGGGACGGGCGCGTCTCGACGATCTTCGCGAAGGGATACAGCGTGTCGCCGGGGCGGACCGGCTTCAGCCAGCGCAGCTGTTCGATGCCCGGCGAACCGAGGCTGGCCGTGCCGACGAGCCCCGCCTGCACCAGCATCCGGAATGCCAGCACCACCCCCTGCCACCCGGAGGCGATGAGCCCGCCATAGCTGCCCTCGCTTGCGGCCTGCACATTCGTGTGGATGGGCTGCGGATCGTAGGTGAGCGCGAAATGGATGATCTCGGCCTCGGTCAGCGTGAAGCCCTGGGCGCGCACCACTTCGCCGACCGTGTAATCCTCCAGATAGCGCGGATTCATCGAGTGCGTCTCCAAGCGTTGGGGGGCGTGGCCGCTCTGGGCAGAGCGGCGTTGCGCGGCGCTGCCATGCGGCGTCGCTGCGCGGTGCGGCGCGGGCGTGCCATGCGGCGTCGCTGCGCGGTGCGGCGCTGCTGCGCAATGCGGCCCTGCTGTGCGGCGGGCGATCGGCCGCGGTGCGGGTGCGCGGCGCCGCTGCGCGCTGGCCAGTAGTGCCGCCAAGCCTCGGTCACGTCCACCCGAAAATTGCCCAAGATTCTGCGGATCGGGCGAGCGGTGCGCAAGGGGAAAGTTGCCTCGCGGGGCGCTGTGCTTCACGAAGGCGCGGCAGACCGTGACGGCGGAAGCAAGCGGGATATGGAGCCACTCCCGCGCGCAGCGGCTAGGCAGCCCAGCACCCCACTCAAGGCCAGGACGACACGGCGCAGCGTGCGCTTGCAGGCCGACCGCGCCACCCGGTTCCGCAGCGCGCGTGACTGCCTGAAGCGTTCCGGGCTGTAAGGGCGAAGGCTCCAGCGCTGCCGGGGCCTGCGCAGCCGCGAATCCTGCGCCTGCGGGCTGCCGGACAGGTCAATTCCCGCGCAGGCACGGCCTTGCTCTCCGCAATGCGGCGGCTCATGCTCAGGCAGGATTCAACACCGCCGGCGGAATTCGAGTGGCGGTTTATAGGCCATATTTCGGATCGCGTTGCGGAGAGTCGATCATCACTCTGTTCAAGGCAAGAGTTCAATTGGCACGCATTTCAGCGTCTTTGTGATCGCGTTGGAGCCGCGTGAATGGAATTTCGATTGACGCGCTGGAAGGATCATGGCTAAATACGAATGATTCTCGTTTACGAATCGTGTTATCCGTCGCTTAAGCCAGCAGGATGCATTACCCATCAACGCCTGCTTGTGCGGGCCTAGCCAAGGAGCCGTCATGCCGAACCTGAAAGGGACGCGAACGCACCAGAACCTCAAGGACGCTTTTGCCGGGGAATCCCAGGCAAACCGGCGCTACCTGTATTTCGCGAAAGTGGCGGACGTGGAAGGCCAGCCTGACGTGGCCGGCTTGTTTCGTGATACGGCGGAAGGGGAGACGGGCCATGCCCATGGGCATCTGGACTACCTGAAACCCGTGGGCGATCCGGCCACCGGCAAGCCGATGGGCGATACGAAGAAGAACTTGGCGTCCGCCGTCGCGGGGGAAACCCACGAATACACGGACATGTACCCGGGGATGGCCAAGGTCGCCCGCGAGGAAGGGTTCTCGGAAATCGCGGACTGGTTCGAGACGCTCGCGAAGGCTGAGAAGTCCCATGCCGGCCGCTTCACCAAGGCGCTGGAAACGCTTTAGTCCACGCCGGTACCTGCATGCCCCGGGGCGCGGCGCTCGACCCCGGGGCGTCCTGCTCCGGCCACTCGGAACTTCGCACTCCCAGCCCGGGGCCTCGGCCGATCGGGACTCTCCGACTGTGCCGCGCGTCCGCCCGCGCAGGCGCGACGGGCGAAGTTGGCGGCTGCGGGTCGCCGTCCGCTAGTTCGACACGCGCCGCCCACACCGCCAGGACCCTTGCCCATGGCCCGCATCCACGCAAAGCCCACCGCCGGATTGTCCTACAGCCCCCTCGACGCGCATTACTTCGATCCGGCGCTGCTGCAGGCCGAACTGGAGCGCGTGTACGACATTTGTCATGGTTGCCGCCTGTGCTTCAATCTCTGCCCGAGCTTTCCCGCGCTGTTCAAGTTCGCGGACGAACACCAAGGCGAAGTGCGCCAGATTACGCCGGCGGAAAGCGACCGGGTCGTGGACGCGTGCTACCAGTGCAAGATCTGCTACGTGAAGTGCCCCTACACCCCCGACGACGGACACGAATTCCAGCTGGACTTTCCGCGCCTGATGCAGCGGGCAAAGGCCGTGCGGGTGCGGCGCCTAGGCCTCGGCCTGCGCGAGCGGCTGCTGGGCAATCCGGACCTGCTGGGCAGGCTCGCGAGCCTCGCACCCTGGCTGGCGAACCTGGGCAACCGCCTCGCCGTCAACCGCTGGCTGCTGGAACGCATCCTGGGCGTGCACCGGCACAAGCTCCTGCCCCAGTTCCATGGCACGACGTTCATGCGCTGGTTCCGGCGCGAGAAGGCGCGGCTCGAGCTGAACGGGGACAACGGGAAGGTGTTGTACTATCCGACCTGTTTCGTGAACTACAACGCGCCGGAAGTGGGACGGGCAGCGGTCGAAGTGCTGGTGCGCAACCGGGTCACGGTGGAATGCGGCTACGGGCAGTGCTGCGGCATGCCCGCGCTGGATGGGGGGGACATTGCCACGGCGCAGAAGCTCGCGCGCGCGACGGTGGCCGACCTGCTGCCGTGGGTCGAGCAGGGCTATACGGTGCTCGTCACCAACCCGACCTGCTCCATGATGATGCGCAAGGAATACCCGGGCCTGGTGGGTGGCGAGGCCGCGCGCAAGCTATCCCGGCACGTGATGGATCCGAACGAATATCTCAACACGCTCCGCCGCGCCGGCAAGCTCGACAAGGGCTTCCGCAGCACGCCCGGCCGGATAGCCTACCACGTTCCCTGCCATCTCCGGGCGCAGAACATCGGCTACCGCTCGCGCGACATGATGGACGCGATCGGCGGCGGTACCGAGGTGGCGCTGGTCGCGGAGTGCTGCGGGCACGACGGCACATGGGCGATGAAGAAGGAATATTTCGCCCTGTCCCTCGAGGCGGGGAAGAAGGCGTTCGAGGGGATGATGCGCGCCGCCGCCCCGGACGACGGGCGCAAGGGAGTGATGGCCACCGACTGTCCGCTCGCCGCGATCCAGTTCCAGCAGGCGACGGGAATCAAGCCCCTGCATCCGCTGCAGGTGCTGGCGCGCGCATACCGGCCTGACGGATTCGAGACGAACATTGGACCCGGCGGTTCCGCCGCGCCCGGCGGCGTTGGCCCGTCCGGCAGCGTTGCCCCGCCCGGGAGGAACTGACGTCCCCTCCGGCAGGCCACCTGCCCGACTCCACTCGCACCCGATCTGGCGGAACCCACGATGCAGCTCGTGACGATGGCAGAAGTGCTGGACAACCCCCATTACGAACGGGTACGCCCCGAGTATCGCAGCAAGGTGATTGCGGAAAAGGCGCTGCGGCGTGTGGCCGTTGGGCCGCACTTCACGTTCCTGTTCGAGACGCGTCTCACGGTGCTGTATCAAATCCAGGAGATGCTTCGCATCGAAGGCATCACGGATCCAAAGGCCATCCGGCACGAGCTGGATACCTACAACGAGCTCATCCCGCCGCCGGGCGGCCTGTCCGCCACCCTGCTGATCGAGTACGAGGATGCGCAGTTGCGGGCGCAGGAGCTGCCGCGCCTGCTGGGGATCGAACGGCACGTTTGGCTGAAATTGGGGGATCTTCCGCCTGTGACGGCGTTGTTCGACACGCGCCAGATCGGCGAGGACCAGGTCAGCGCCGTCCAGTATCTGGTCTTCGCGCTGCCCGAGCCCCACCGCCGGCTGTGGCCCGGATTGGGCTCATCCGGCCAGATCCGGCTGGGGGTCGATCATCCGCACTACCAATGGGAGGCGGCATTGTCGCAGGATGCGGCGGCCGCGCTGTGGGTGGACCTGAAGCAGGCGTAGCCGTCCACTCTCCTCCGCAGCGAAGCTTTCGGGCTCATGGCGCAGCGGGACGTTCGCCGCGGATTCGGCGGCGAATCGTCTCGCGTCCGTCTCATGCAATGGGATTGCTGTTGGATGCACGCGCCGTAGGGTTCTCCCACCCTGCTGCCTAGGCAGCAGGGTGGGAGAGAGTTGGGCGAAGTGCCGTGAACCGGCAGCGGTCTGGCGCTGGTGGCTCGCTAGAACGCGGTCGTATAGGACTGCGAGCCACAGTTGTCTCGCAAGGCGGCCACAGTGGTTGCGGCCGCGCAGGCTGCCGTCTGCCCGTTGCTCAGTTGGTGGGTGGTCTCCACCACGGCCTTGGCGGCGGTCGCCAGACTCGCAATGCCCTGAAGAGACGTCGCC
>JBGOTW010000299.1:0-4866 GCA_041476685.1 bacterium
CGACTTCATCGAGAACTACAGGTGCGGTTCGCCGCGCAACTACTCCGACTTCTGCAGCAAGGAGCTGGAGGCGGAGATGGCGGCTTCCTCCCAGGAACAGGACCCCGCCAAGCGGCTGCGGCTGGTTCAGGAGATTGACCGCAAGCTGCAGAGCGCGGGAGCGCGCCCAATGCTGGGCCACACGCTCGACTTCGCCATGTTCTGGCCCTACGTGAAGAACTTCGTCCCCCACAACAGCCTGTACAACTACGGCCGCATGCAGAACGTGTGGCTGGACCGCTAGTCCCCTCGCGCGAAGCCGGGCCCGAGCCGATCGCGTCCAGCGCCGCAATTTAGCCGCGCCCCGAAGCAGGCGGGTTGAAACGGCGGGCCATTCGGGCAGAATGGGCGCGGCCCACTCCCGGCCGCCCGGCAGGTGGCCGGGGATGCGCTTCGCTCCGGGACTCACGCCAGGAGACTTCATGCCCCGATCCCCGAGCCCGATCTGCGCCGAGCGGCGCCGCGGCGCGAGACGCAGCGGCGGGCTGGCGGGGCTGCTGACCCGCGCCGGGGTGGGCTTGGCGATCGCGGCGCTGACCTGGCCCGGCCCAGGTTGGGCGCAATCCAAGGGCCCGGCATCCGTTCAGGCGCAGAGCCAGTCCCCCGGCGCAAGCCAGCCGCAGGAGCCGCCTCCGCCTCCGCCCAAGCCGCCGCTTCCCCCCGAGGCGCAGCCGCTGCTGAGCGCGGACCTGGAACCCTGGATGGCCGGCGTGGCGGCCCTGCGCGAAAATCCGCGCGCCCGCGACGTGCTCCTGCAGGCGCTCGCCGCCCAGCCCAACTCCCCGCGCCGCTGGCGCCTGGCGCACCATCTCATCGAGTGGGGGAGCGCGCAGGACGCGCCCGCGCTGAACGACCAGCTCAACGAGGCGGAGGGCATGGAGCGGCGCGCGCTGCTGGGCGCCCTGACCGCAATCTATCCTCGCCCGCTGGAGCCGGTGGACCTGGCGCGCTCCATCGTCGAATTCGTCTACGTGCCCCAGGACACGGCCCAGCCCTTCGCGCCCGAAGCGGCCGGCAAGTACCTGGTCACGGACCTGGCGATCCAGACGTACCACCAGGACGGCCTGCCCGTGCGCGTGGTCGAGCGCATGACGGGCCTGCGGGGCCGCCCCTTCAATTCCCGGCGCGCGCTCGCCGAGGCCATGCAGAAGCAGCTCCCGGGGCGCCAGTGGAGCGATTACGGCGAGCGCCTCCTCGCGCCCCTGTTTCCCGTTCCTGAGCGGCTGAGCCAGGCCGGTGCGTTGCAGGTGCGCCTGACCGCTCCGGCAACGCGCCCAGTGCTGTTCGTGCTGGATTTCCAGTGCTGGTTTGGCCGCTTCGCGCAGGCGCCCCAGCCGCGCTACGTGTTCGTGGCCGCCGGGGAGACGGGCCTGGTGGAGGTGCCCGTGCGGCTGATTGCGCCCGCCGAACCGGGCCAGCCGCGCGTATTCATGCGCGTGCAGGAGCTCAACGCGCCCGGTCAGGTCGAGGCGCAGAAGCTGGTCGTCGCGCTGCGTCACTAGGGCGCGGCCCGGCGCCGCTCAGGCGTCTGCCGGCCCCGGCGGGTCGTGGGGATCATGCGGAGCGGGCGGACGGGCTGGAGCCGGGCCCGCGGCAAGGTCGTGCAGGTTGAAGTAGTTCACGCAAAAATGGAGCAGCACCGCCGGCCAGAGACTGGCGCTCCACTGGGTCAGCACACCCAGCCCCACGCCCATCGCCAGCGCGAACACCGTCCACGGCCACAGCGCCCGCCGCACGGGAAAGTGGAACAGGCCGAAGAGCGTTCCTTGCAGCCACAGGCCCAGGTACGCCAAGGCTACGCCGCGGAACAGCAGCTCCTCGCCGAAGGCCGAGAGCAGCGACACCGCCAGCACCTGCGCGGAGTCCATGCCGCCGGCGAGGGCGCCCAACTCCGCCGCCAGGGCGCGGCCCCAGCGCGTGCTGCGGGAGGCCCAGCGGCTCGCCAGCACGATTAGCAGGCTCGCCCCAGCCGCCACGGCCAGTCCGAGACCCTGGCTGCGCAGCGCGTCGGGTCCGGGCCCGAGCGCGAGCACGCTGCGCGGCTCGACGAATGCCGCGCTAGCCAGCAGCGGACCGTAGAAGATCACGGCTACCCAGAGCATGCGGCGGGACGGAGCGGGAGGCATACACCGGCCGGATGGGAGGCGAAAGACTGAGGCCGCATTGGGGAAAGCTGCGCGCCGCTGGGTCGCACCGGAGTGCAATGTGCGCGGCTGCAAGATGCGCCGGTTTCGCGATGCACGGCTGCAAGGAGCAGCGGGATCGAGATGCCCAGGTTGTGAGTTGCACCGGGACCGAGATGCCCAGGTTGCGAGTACCACCGTGTCGCCGTTCGCTTGTCAAGCCCGGCCAGAGTTGTCAAACTTGGTCCTTCGAGACCACCAGCTACGCCAGCGTGAGGACCCGTGCGTGACGCCATGGATGTGACCGAAAGCCGCAGCGCGCGGCAATTGGGCCGCAACGACCCCTGCCACTGCGGCAGCGGCAAGAAATACAAGGCGTGTCACCTGAACGCCGACCAGGCTGCGCAGCGGGGGGCTGGGGCGGCGCCCGGCCTCGGTGCCCCCGGCCTCGGTGCCCCGGGCCTGGGTGCGCCCGCGGCCTGGACGCGGCAGGTGCAGCGCCTCGGCGAGGCGGGCGAGCGCCTGCGCCGGAACAATCCCGGGCTGATCAAGACTCCCGAGCAGATCGCGGGGATCCGCCGCTCGTGCCAGGCGACGCGCCGCATCCTGGACCTGCTCGAGGAGCGCATCCGGCCCGGCGTGACGACCGAGGAGATCAATACCTGGGTGCACGAGGCCACGCTGGCCGAGGGGGCGATCCCCGCGCCGCTGAACTACCGGGGCTTCCCGAAGAGCGTGTGCACTTCGGTCAACGAGGTCGTCTGTCACGGCATCCCGGAAGCCCGCGTCTTGAAGGACGGCGACATCATCAATGTGGACGTGACCTGCATCCTGGACAAGTACTATGGCGACGCGAGCCGAATGTACCTGCTGGGCGCCGTCGCTCCGGCGGCGCGGAAGCTGGTTCAGGTGACGAAGGAGTGCCTGGCGCTGGGCATCCAGCAGGTTCGCCCGGGCGGCGTCGTCGGCGACATCGGCCAGGCGATCCAGGCCCATGCCGAGGGTGCGGGCTTTTCCGTGGTGCGCGACTTCGTCGGGCACGGCGTCGGCCTGCGCTTCCACGAGGAACCCCAGATTCCCCATTTCGGCACGCGCGGCCGCGGGCATCCCCTGCTGCCGGGAATGGTCTTCACCATCGAGCCCATGATCAACGCGGGCGACTGGCGCGTGGAGATCCTCGACGATGGCTGGACCGCCGTCACCCTGGACGGCTCATGGTCCGCCCAGTTCGAACATACCGTCACCGTGACCGCCACCGGCGTGGAAGTGCTGTCGGCGTAAGGTGGGCGCGCGCATTCTTCCGCCACGCGCCTCGCCCGCCGCGAGCCGCGCCCCTTCGAAGTGCGCTCCGCGAGACATGCATAGCGCGTGCGCCAAGCTGCTGCCGCCCCAGTGCTGCCGCCCTCGTGCCGCCGCCCTCGTGCCGCCGGCGCGCAGTCGCGCGACCTCGTGACGGGTGGGTATTCCTCCTAGGCTGCTCCGGCTTTCCGTCGCCTCGGCGGCGCGCTTTGCGATGAAGCGGCACAAGGCGTAGGGTTTCCCCAATTGGCGGGGGTGCCGAACGGCTGTGTCGTGAATGCCCACGCGGCACGCCTCACCGGCCCCGCCTGATCCTTCGATTCAAGCACGCCGCCCGCCCGCCCGATCGCCTCGGCCTGCCCATGACCCTGCTCGGCGACGCCGTGTTGACGGCGATCCTGCGCGCCTCGCCGGATGCGATCCTGGCCTTCGAGGCCATCCGGGACGCCGCGGGCGGGATCGCGGACTTCCGCTGTGTCCTGGCCAATGCCAGCAGCGACCGGATGGTGCCACCCCCGGAAGGAAAGTGGGAAGGCGCCACCCTGCTGCGCAGCCTGGAGCTGATGCACGCGTCCGATATGGGGCCGGAGTTCTTCGCCCTGGTCGCGCAAGGACAGCCGCTGGAGCGCGATCAGGCGCTGCGGAGGCCCGACGGAACGCGCTGGCTTCACATCGCGGCCGAGCGTGTCGGCGACGGATTCGTCGCGGTCGTCACCGACATCACGGCTGGAAGGCGCGCCCAACGCGCCCTGGCCGCGAGCGACCGGCTCCTGCAGACCGTGTTCGAGACCATTCCCCACCCCACGTTCGTGAAGGATCGGGAGTTCCGCTACCTGCGGGTGAACCGGGCCATGGCGGAGCTGTGGCAGGTGCCGCCGGAGCGGATCCTCGGCGAGCAATCCATCGCCCGGACAGGCCGTCCCGAGCCGGAATACCGCACGGCCATGGATACCGACCGGGAGGTGCTGGAGGGGGGGCAGCCCCTGGACCGCGTGCTGACCCAGACCCTGCCCAACGGAGCGGTGCGCCAGATGCGCATCCGGAAGATCCCGCTCTTCGACGAGAACCGGGAGATCGTCGGGCTGGTGGGAACGGCCGAGGACATCACGGACCGGCTGGCCGCGGAAGCCGCCCTGCTGGAGAGCGAGCAGCGCTTCCGCGACCTGGTCGAGGGCTCGTTGCAGGGCATGGCGATCCTGCAGGACAACCGCATCGTCTTCGGCAACCGCGCCTATGCGGAGATGTTCGGTTTCGAGACCATCGCGGAGCTCGTGCACAGCGGTTCCCTCCTGGATCGCGTGGCGCCGCACGAGCGGCAGCGGTTGCGCGATTACATCCAGGCGCGCCGGGAAAGCCGTCCGGTGCCGGCCTCCTACGAGATGGAATGCCTGCGGCGCGACGGGTC
>JBGOTW010000300.1:0-4856 GCA_041476685.1 bacterium
GAGCGCATGCTCGAGGAAGCCGAGATCAAGAAGCTCGAGAAGAAGCTCAAGGAGCGGGTGCAGGGCCAGATCGGCCGCACCCAGAAGGAGTACTACCTCAACGAGCAGATCAAGGCGATCCAGAAGGAGCTCGGTACGGGCGAGGACGGCAAGGCGGAGATCGAGGAGTACGAGAAGCGCATCGGCACCATCAAGATGAGCCCCGAGGGCCTTGAGGTGGCGAAGAAGGAGCTCAAGAAGCTCAAGCTCATGTCCCCCATGTCCGCGGAAGCGAACGTGGTGCGCAACTACCTGGATACCTTGCTGGGCATGCCCTGGGGGGTGAAAACCGAGGACAACTTCGACCTCAAGCGCGCCGAACAGGTGCTCAACGAGGACCACTACGGCCTGGACAAGGTGAAGGAACGCATCATCGAGTACCTGGCCGTGGCCAAGAAGGTGGGCAAGATCAAAGGGCCGATCATCTGCCTGGTCGGGCCTCCCGGCGTCGGGAAGACGTCGCTGGCCCGCTCGGTGGCGAAGGCCCTGGGCCGCAACTTCGTGCGCATGAGCCTGGGCGGGATCCGCGACGAGGCGGAGATCCGCGGACACCGGCGCACGTACATCGGCGCCCTGCCGGGCAAGATCATCCAGTCGCTGAAGAAGGCCAAGAGCAACAACCCGCTCATGCTCCTCGACGAGGTCGACAAAATGACCTACGGGGTGATGGGCGATCCGGCCGCAGCGCTGCTCGAGGTGCTCGATCCGGAGCAGAACGCCACCTTCATGGACCACTACCTGGAGATCGAGTACAACCTGAACGACGTGCTGTTCTTCTGCACGGCCAACAATGTCGGCGGTATTCCGCCCGCGCTGCTCGATCGGATGGAGCTGATCGCGCTGGCCGGCTACACCGAGCTCGAGAAAGAGGCCATCGCCACGCAGCATCTGATCGAAAAGCAGCGGGAGGAGAACGGGCTGGAGAAGTCCCAGGTGCACTTCCGCCGCGAGGCGGTCGTCGAGGTGATTCAGCGCTACACGCGCGAGGCCGGCGTGCGGAACCTGGAGCGCGAGATCGGGAAGATCTGCCGCAAGGTCGCGACCCAGCTCGTGCGCAAGCCGAACACCAAGTCCGTCGTGGTCACGCCTCGGCGCGTGCACGACTTCCTCGGCGTGCCGCGCTACAAGCACGACATCGTCGAAGGCAAGAACGAGATCGGCGTCACCACGGGCATGGCCTGGACGCCCATGGGCGGCGAGTTGCTGTTCGTGGAGGTGAGCCTGATGCGCGGTACGGGCCGCCTCATCATCACCGGCCAGCTCGGCGACGTGATGAAGGAATCGGTGCAGGCGGCCATGAGCTTCGTCCGCTCCAACGCGAACCAGCTCGGCATCTTCTCGGAAGCCTTCAAGAAGCACGACGTGCACATCCACTTCCCCGAGGGGGCCACGCCCAAGGACGGCCCCTCGGCCGGCGTCACGCTGACGACCTCCATCGTCAGCGCGTTCACCGGGATCCCGGTGCGCAAGCAGGTTTCGATGACCGGCGAGGTCACGCTGCGGGGCAAGGTGCTGCAGATCGGCGGGCTGAAGGAGAAGCTCCTCGCCGCCAAGCGCGGCGGCATCTCCGAAGCGCTCATCCCTTGGGAGAACCAGAACGACCTGCAGGAAGTGCCGGCCGAAGTGAAGAAGGGTCTGAAGATCACGGCCTACAAGTCGGTACTGGACATGCTGCCCGTGGCACTGGAGCGCATGCCCGCACCGGTCGTGGACCCGGCATCGCCCGATGACGGAAGGCAGGAGCTCGATCCGGGTGTTCTGCCGCGGTCTCCGACCGCACCGACGGTACCGGGTGTCTACACCCGGGGCGACGAGCCGGTCGTCAATTAGGGCGCAGTTGGGCCCATCGCTGGGAACCCCCCTCCCGCTCGGGAGGGGGAGTTTCGTCCCTGGAATCCCCCAAATTTCGCGAAATCGAGGGCGTCTTTCCCTGCCCCGAGCCTTGGCCGCCAACCCGCGTGCCGGTCCTCTATGGACGTCACCGGGCCCAGGTCTTTTCCGGCCAGCTTTCCTGCCCTTGCCGGTGCGACCGGCACCCTATGACGCTTCGGCCCGTTGCAAGTAGGTTCGCCAGGCGGGAGGGGCCGATTCGGACTGGAACGCCGGGGAGAACAGCGGCAGCCACTTTGGTTCCACCGGATCTCGTGCGAGGGTGAAGTTCACGAGGTGGAGCGGCTTGTTGCCCTTCTTGTGATTGCAGCGCTTGCAGGCGGTCACGATATTGGTCCACGAGGTCTTTCCGCCGTAGCTGCGCGGGACGACGTGATCATACGTCAGCTGACTGGGCGGATGGGATTTTTGGCAATACTGACACGTGTAGTTGTCGCGCACGAACAGGTTCTGCCGGGAGAATTTCACGCGCTGCGGGATGAACTTGACGTAGCGGTGCAGCTTGACCACGGCGGGCAGGGGCAGGGTCACGCTCGGGCTGCGAATCACATCGTCGTACTCCTCGACAACCTCAACCTTGTCGAGGAACCACAGGATGACCGCCTTCTTCCACGAGATGATTTTCAGCGGCTCATAGCCATGAGACAGCAGCAACGTGTGTTCCATCACCTCGTCTCCCATGCTTCACGCCGAAGGCCCATCCGCGCCAGCCCTGCTTCGGCTTGAGTTCCCGTAGTCCGCTTCCGCAATCTTCCGCAGCCTCGTCATGCACAGCGCGGGTCATGCTATTCCGCGCAGCCGCGTCCCCGATCCTCTCGGAAACCGGCCGGCTAGCCGCCGATGCGCTTCTCCTCACCTGCCCACATCCTCTCGCGCAGCACGTACTTCTGCACTTTTCCGGTCGAGGTGCGCGGCAGCGTATCGAATATGATTTCCCTAGGCGCCTTGTAGTGGGCCAGACGCTCGCGCACGTGCGCGATCAGATCCGCCGCGGTCGCGCTCACTCCCGGCTTCAGCGTCACGAACGCGACCGGCACCTCGCCCCAGGTCTTGTCCGGCTTCGAGACGACGGCCACGTCTTGGACGGCCGGATGTCCGTACAGCACGTTTTCCACCTCGATGGTGGAGATGTTCTCGCCCCCGCTGATGATGATGTCCTTGGCGCGGTCCCGCAGCTCGATGTAGCCGTCCGGGTGCATCACGCCCAGGTCTCCGCTGTGGAACCAGCCGTTGCGCAGGGCTTCCTCCGTGGCCTTCGCATTCTTGTAGTAGCCCTTCATCACGATGTTGCCGCGCATGCACACTTCGCCCAGGGTCTTGCCGTCCCGCGGCGCGGGCCGGTCGTCCGCGTCGAGCACCTCCAGGTCCTCCGACAACAGATAAGGAACGCCCTGCCGCGCCATTTTGACCGCGCGCTCGCCGTCGGACATCCCGCGCCAGTCGGGCTGCACCTCGCACACGGTCGTCGGCCCGTAGGTCTCGGTCAGGCCGTACACGTGCACCACGTCCACGTTGAGCTTGAGCATGCTCTCGATCACGGCGGGCGAGGGCGGCGCCGCCGCCACCGAAACCTTTGCCCGCAGCGGAAAGCGCTCGATGCCCCGTTCCCGGGCGCCGTCGGCCACCATCCGCAGCACGATCGGCGCTCCGCAGAAGTGAGTCACTCCGTGCTGCTCGATCTTGCCGACGATCTCGGCGGGCGCGACCCTGCGCAGGCATACGTGCGTCGCGCCGATCGCCGTCACGCCCCAGGTGTAGCACCAGCCGTTGCAGTGGAACATGGGCAGCGTCCACAGGTACACGCTCTCCGGCGCCATGTTCATCTGCAAAAGGTCGCACGTCGCGTTCAGGTACGCGCTGCGGTGCGTGTACATCACGCCCTTCGGATTGCCCGTGGTGCCGCTCGTGTAGTTGATGGAGATGGTCTGGTTCTCGTCCGCCGGCATCTCCCCGGCGAATCCGGGATCCCCTGTGGCGAGCAGCCGCTCGTAATCGAGCGCGCCTGCGGGCTCCCATGCGGGCCGCTGGTCCTCTCGTACGACGATGAAATGCTTGATGTTGCGGAGCTCGCCGACCACGGCCTGGAGCAACCCCACGTATTCCCAGTCCAGCACCAGCACCTGCGCGTCGCAATGCTGGATGATGAACGCCAGTTCGTTCGCGCTGAGCCGGTAGTTCAGAGCCACCAACACGCCCCCGCTCATCGGAACGCCGAATGCGCATTCCAGGTGCGCGGGCGTATTTGGCGCGAGCAGCGCGACCTTGTCGTCCAGGCCGATGCCCAGACCGCGCAGGGCGCTCGCCAGGCGGCACGCGCGCTCGTAGAACTGCCGGTAGGTGACGTGTCCACCGTCGTGGACAATGGCCGGCTTGTCGGGATACACCCGGGCACTGCGGCGCAGGAAGGAGATCGGGCTCAGGGGCGTATAGTTGCTCGACGAGTCCGCAGGCCGCGGCTTGCGGCCCGGCACGCTCGTCTTACGCACGCGGCTACGCTGCATCGGTTTGCTCAGCCATCGAGCCTGCGCCATGATCGCGGCACGCATCCGGCCCGGAGCCTCCGGAACGGCCGCGGGACCGGGACATCTTCCCGCCGCGCAATCTGCGCCGGGCCAGCCCGCCGGGCGGGCGCGCCATTCGATCTCTCGCCCCATCGCCTAGCACATCCCGGCGGGTGGGAAAAGACGCAGGCCAGAACGCCATGTCTCTCCCGGTCCCTTCCCCTCGCCCGAACTCGCAAGGCCCGCGTTGCCGGGATCCGGGGTCGGACCGCTCCCTGGGCGGTAGGGCATTGCCCTATGCCACTCTGGACGCACCTGGTTGCGGGGGGCGGATCAAGGCTGTGCCCGAGGACTTTCGCGTGGATGAGCTGCCCCTCTATCCCGCGTCCGGCCAGGGGGAACACCTCTACGTGCGGCTGTGGAAGC
>JBGOTW010000301.1:0-4835 GCA_041476685.1 bacterium
GCTGACGATCCCGACGGCGAACCGCCCGCCGATTCAGCCGCTTAGAAAAAAGCGCGAAAACGAACCCACCGCCAGCCGGCGGTCGCCGGACTGCCGGCCGCGAGCAGGCCGAAACAGCGACGCTGGGGCGCGTGGGGACGGGGAAAACCGGACAGCACGCTGGTGGATAGCCCCTGCGGACCGCATCCGCTGCGGGGTTGGCGGCGAGGTGTGCCCGCGGCACGCGTTTGCCGACCGCCCGGCCTGCACGATCGCATTTTCTGTTTTCGGTCCCGGAATTTGATGCTAGAAGGTGCCGGTAGGCCTGCGCCCAAAGCGCAGGGTGTTCGGTGCAAGGGCGGCTCTTCCAGCCGCCCATCCGTGGAAGGTTTTCGGCCGGTAGTAGACGTGCGGCTTGTGTGCCGCACGCGGGGGCGAAACGGTGCGCACCAAGTGCTGGTTAAACCACGCGTAGCAATGGGGGAACTTATGGCTGCAGCGATACCCAAGGATTTCCGCCGCGTCGTCGTTGCGGCGGCGGTCGGCAACGTCATTGAGTGGTATGACTTCTACATTTTCGGCAGCCTGGCATCGATCCTGGCCGTCAAGTTCTTCGAGAAGTCCCACCCCGTGGCCGCCTTCCTCAGCACGGTGGCCCTGTTCACCATCGGCTTCCTGATCCGGCCCCTGGGCGCATTCCTGTTCGGCTGGTTGGGAGACAAGGTGGGACGCAAATACACCTTCCTCGTCACGCTGACGGGGATGGGGCTGGGGACCGGCTTGATCGGGGTGATTCCCAGCTATGCGAATATCGGCTTGTCCGCGGCCATCATCCTGTTCGCCCTGCGGCTGATCCAGGGCTTGTGCCTGGGCGGGGAATACGGCGGGGCGATCACCTACGTCGCCGAGCACGTCTCGGACGAGCGGCGCGGATACTATACGGGCTGGCTGCAGACCTCGCCCACCCTGGGAATCGTCGTCTCGATGGTCGCCGTCGTCGGCACCAGCGTCGCCATGGGGACGGAGTCCTTCAATGACTGGGGCTGGCGCATTCCGTTCCTCATCTCGTTCGTGTTGGTGGCGATCGCGATCTACATCCGGCTCCAGCTGCAGGAAACGCCGATCTTCCAGGAGATCAAGGCCAAGGGTCAGATGGTCAAGAACCCCTGGAAGGAGGCCTTCCTCACCAAGAACTTCAAGTACGTGGTGATCGCGAGCGTCTGTGTCATCGGCCAGGGGTGCGTCTGGTACAGCAGCCAGTTCTGGGCGCTGTTCTACCTGCAGAAAGTGAGCAAGCTGGATGTCGTCACTTCGAGTTGGATCATCGGGCTCGGGTTGCTCATCGGCACGCCCACCTTGATCCTCTTCGGCTGGCTGTCCGACAAGATCGGCCGCAGGCCCGTGATTCTCGGGGGCATGCTGCTGGCGTCCCTGTTGTTCTATCCGCTCTATTCCTGGCTGGGCGAGGTCACCCAACCGGGCGCGATCAATTGGCCCATCGCCGTGCTGATCATCGCGATCCTGGTTTCCTTCGTGGGCATGACCTATGGGCCGATCGGGGCGTTCCTGGCCGAATACTTTCCCGGAAGAATCCGCTACACCTCCGTGTCCGTGCCTTATCATATCGGCAACGGATGGGGCGGGGGCCTGGTGCCCTTCATCACCAACGCCGTCTGGATCGGTACAGGCAACCTTGGCTGGACGTTGGCCTACTCCATCGGCCTGCCGGCGTTGTGCTTCGTGATCTGCCTGTTCGTGATGCCGGAGACCCGCCACATCAGCATCTGGAATCCGGAGAAACTTGCAGAGGAGCGCAGCTAGTGTCGTGTTTGAGAACTGCTGCCGAGGGGCATTGCCTCTCGGACTCCCCAGCAGGGAGCGGTTGCTCCCTGCACTCTGGCGTTGCGCTGAATCCGCGCCCAGCGCGGATTCAGCGCACGAACCGGGGTCCAGGGGTCTGAGACCCCTGGCGGGATTTCAAGGGGCAGAGCCCCTTGAACGGCATTTTCGACCACAGCCTTGGCGCGCTGCCCGGGCCGGTGCCGATGGTCGTCCCGCTCTTTCCGTGGACGCGCGTGCCGGCGGTGTGCGCGCCGGCCTCAGCCCTGGGTTTCCCGCGTGATCCAGGCGAGGTAGTCCGGGTTGCCCGCCGTCACCGGCAGGGCCACCACGCAGGGCACGGTGGCGCTGTGCAGGGCCTTCACGCGGGAGATCACGCGCTCCACCAGCGCCTCCCGCGTTTTCAGGATCAGCACGCACTCGTTGCTCCGCACCAGCTTGCCCTCCCACCGGAAGCAGGACTGCATGCCCGGCAGCACGTTGGAGCACGCGATCAGCCGCTCCGCGACGAGGGTCTCGCCGATCCGCCAAGCCTCGTCCAGCTTTTCGGTCGTTACGTACAGGAAGCGCACGCCAGAGTCTTGAGCCATGGCCGACCTTTACTCCTTCAGCGGGAAATTCGCGGCGGGGCGGGGGCGCCTCCGTCGCAGGCCCCGCACTGTACACGAATCCCGCCCGGCCCGCGCCTGGCCGAGCGCAATCCCCTGCCGGCGGCCATGGCAGCCCATCCGCCGGCGCAGGTACAAGCCCGGGTCCGGCCTTGTCTCCGGGCCGGCGCGGTGGTTCATGCGCGGGGCGCTGGCCGGGCGCGACGGCCGCGGATCGGTCCGGTGGGGTTCGGGCGGCGGGGATTCGGGCGGCAGGGACGTCAAGCGGGATGGACTCCCGCGCCAAGATCGAGCTCGAAGAACACCGCGCCGGGAATCGGGTTCCCGTTGTAGTTGCCGATGGGCCGGAACCCCAGGCGCCGGTAAAGAGCCTGGGCGGCTTCCATCTGCGGCAGGGTGTCCAGCCGCATGCGCGCATAGCCCAGCGCCGCCGCTTCCGCGATGATGCGCCGCGCCAGCAGCTCACCCAGGCCCGTGCCGCGGGCTTCCGGCCGCACGTAGAGGCGCTTCATCTCGCACACGCCCGGCTCCAGCGGCCGCAGGGCCGCGCAGCCCCGCGCCTGCCCATCCACCAGGCCCAGCAGCAGCCGGCCCCGCGGCGCGGCGTAGTCCCCGGGCAGGCCCGCCAGCTCCTCGTCGAAGCCTTGGAAGCACAGGCTGACGTTCAGGGACTGCGCGTAGGCCTCGAACAGGCCGCGGGCCTCGCTCACCTCGCCGGGCTGCACGGCGGCCACGACCGACAGCCGGGTGCGGCCCGGTGCAACCTGAGCGGCCGGAGCGGCGGGTGGCGGCTGGGATGGGCGCATCGGGGATCTCCCGCTCGGGAAACGGCCCTGGGACCTGCGTGCCGGGTCAATGCTTGCGAACCGCGCCCGCAACGCCGCCCGCAGGCGGGCGGCCGGACAGCCGGGATCAGACGGCCCGGTCCGCGTGGCCGGGATCGCACGGCCGGAGTCCTGTGGCGGCGGCAACCGGGCCGAGCCAAGTTTGCCGTGATTCCCGCCTTGGCAGCAAGAAACGGGGTGTCGCGCTCCGGCTCCCTGGGCAGCATGGGTTCGGCACGCAGGCCGCACCGCAGTCACGCGGCACTGCATCGCGCGGCACCGCTGTCACGCGGCACCGCCGTCACGCGGCACTGCAATCATGCACGAACCCACGGGAGCACACAGCCATGGCATCCACCGGCTACGCACGAATCGAGCAGGCGATCCTGTACCTGGACCGGCACGCCGGACGGCAGCGCAGCCTGGGCGAGGTGGCCCGCGCCGCGCGGCTCAGCCCGTACCACTTCCAGCGGCTGTTCCGGCGCTGGGCGGGCATATCGCCCAAGCGCTTCCTGCAGGCGATCGCGCTCAACCGGGCGAAGCGGGCGCTGGACGGGCGGGCCAGCGTGCTCGATGCCGCCCTGGACGCGGGACTGTCCGGGCCGGCGCGCCTGCACGACCTGTTCATCACCCACGCTGCCGCGTCGCCGGGGCAATACAAGCGGCGCGGGGAAGGTCTCGCGCTGCGCTACGGCTTCGCGGACAGCCCCTTCGGGGAGTGCCTGCTGGCCGCGTCTCCGCTGGGGATCGTCGCGCTCGACTTCGTCGGGGCGGGCGGACGGGCCGGGGCGCTGGCCGAACTGCGGGAGCGCTGGCCGCTGGCGCGGCTGCAGCGGGACGACGGCGCGGCGCGGCCCCTGGCCGGGCAGGCGTTCGGGTTCCTCGGTGCCGGAGCCGCCGGAAGCCGCACCGTTCCGCTCGCGCTGCACCTGCACGGCACGAACTTCCAGGTGCAGGTGTGGCGGGCGCTGCTGTCCATTCCTCCGGGCGAGACCATGGGCTACGGCGAGCTGGCCGCGCGCCTCGGCCGCCCGGGCGCGGGACGCGCGCTGGGCATGGCGCTCGGGGCCAATCCCGTCGCCTTCCTCATCCCCTGCCACCGCGTAATCCGCGGCACGGGCGCCCTGGGCGGCTACCGCTGGGGCCTGCCGCGCAAGCAGGCGATGCTGGCCTGGGAGCAGGCCCGCGCGTCCGGGGACCTCTTCGCTTCGGCCGCGCAGGCGACGGATGGCGAGCGGTTGGACGGCGAGCGCTTGGACGCTGCGGCCACCCCGCGCGCGGACGGGCCGCTCCCCCTGCGGCGGCGCGTGTCGGGCTGAGGCGCAGCTGTCGCCGCGGCGCGGCCGGTGCCGAGGCGCAATGGGGGCTGAGGCGCGGCCGGTGCTGAGGCGCAATGGGGGCCTTCCATCGCCGCTGCCTCCGCAGGGGGGCAGGCCGGAGGCAGGCACGCCGGCGTCCCGCGCGGAGGATCGGCCGGCCGCCTTTTGAAATTTTGCGCCCGCGAGGCTAAGGTGGCGCCACACACCGGCCCGGCCCCGGCGACGCCTCTGCCCGGCTCGCCGCGCGCGTGGGCCGTCCCTTCTCC
>JBGOTW010000302.1:0-4831 GCA_041476685.1 bacterium
GCGAAGGAGTATCTCATCCCCCGCGGCAAGCACATCATCGTGCACGAGGGCGACTATGTGCGCGCGGGCGAGCCGATCGTGGACGGCCCGGCCAATCCCCACGACATCCTCAGCGTGCTCGGCACCAAGGAGCTGCAGAAGTACCTGGTGGACGAAGTGCAGGAGGTCTACCGGCTCCAGGGCGTCAGCATCAACGACAAGCACATCGAGGTCATCGTCCGGCAGATGCTGAAGCAGGTGAAGATCGTGGATCCGGGCGGGACGACCTTCCTCATCAACGAGCAGGTGGCGCGCTACCTGTTCGACCGGGTGAACCAGGACGCGATGGAGAAGGGGCTCCAGCCGGCGACGGCGAAGCCCGTGCTGCAAGGCATCACCAAGGCGGCGCTCAGCACCGACTCGTTCATCTCGGCGGCCTCCTTCCAGGAGACCACCAAGGTGCTCACCGAGGCGGCGATCAACTGCAAGATCGACACCTTCCGCGGCCTGAAGGAGAACGTCATCATGGGCCGGCTGATCCCGACCGGCACCGGGTTCGCCAACTTCCGCAAGGTGACCTACGAGGTGCCGGAAGGTGTCGAGCCCCCGGCATCGGCCATTCCCGCGCCCGAAGTGGCGGAAGTGGCTCCGGTGGCGGAAGGCGACGACTAGGACGCCACCCTCCCCTGGCCCGACCGCGGTCACCGCTCTACACTTAGCGCCCCCGACACTCTCCAGGAGAGGCCGAGGGCGCGCGTGTTTCGTGCGCGGTACCGAACAGACGGCTCGCCCCAGTCGCTGCGGCCGCGATCCGGGACTACCGGCGGCCCGGCGGCGCAAAGCGCGGGGCGGAAATGGGAGGCCAAGGGCTCCGCATCCGAGGCGTGCGGCCATTGCGGCCCGCGTCAGGGCGGATCCGTCAGTTGGAGACGGTCTGGACGAGACGGTCAGAAGGAGAGCTGGAGACCCAACTTAATGCCCTGGGCGTTCATGGACACCAAGGGGGTCATCGTCACGGTGCCCCCGGGGCGGACATCGTTCGAACCCTGGGGCGGAGCCGGAGCGGGGCCTTCCGGATTGATGACGGTACGGGCGCCGATCGCGATCCCCAACAGCGCGCCCAGCACCACTCCCGTCCCGATGCTCTGCAGGGTGGCGCGGTTGCTTCCGGCGTTGAGCAAGGCGAACCACCCACCCATCACCAGGCCCGTGGCGGCTCCCCAGCCCAAGTTCAGCGGGAAGTGCTCCCGTTCCTGGCGGATGCGGACGGCCGCCTGACGCGCGCCCAGATTGACCGAGCCCGGCCCGCCGCCCACGGACTCGTCGCTGTACTGATTGCCTTCGGTGAAATCGTCCTCGCCCTGGCCGGGCGGCACAAGGGCGTCACCCGACTCCGTGAATTCCTCGTCGCCCGGTTCGGGACCGAGGTCCTGTTCCTGGTCGTCGTCGGCCGACTGCGCCCATCCGCGGCCCGGAGCCAGGGTCAGGCACGCCGTGAACGCCAGCAGCGTCACCAGGCACAGCGTCTTTCGTAGCCTTGGGCACATGCGTCGCATCTCGAGCCTTGAAACGCTCAGACTCCTGTAACCGATCCGGGAAGCCGATCTGCCCGCATAGATGCAAGACCTATGCAGCCGTGCGGGCAGCGAGGACCTGCCCGGGGATATGTCGCGCGATGGCAGCACCAGTCCCGCGCATGGCATCTAAGGTAATGTTATCAACATATTAGGTTCCGCGAATCCCTGGGGTCGCCGCTCCCGGTCGGGCTCCGTCCGGCCGCCTGCCGCTCTCCGCTTCCGGGCTGGGCGCCGGGCGGGGAAGCGTTTGCCGCAGGGGCTGGCGGCGCCTGTGCCGGGTGGTCCAGGTGCGCTGGCCGCCCTCCGCTTGGCCCCGTCGGATGGCCCCTACGCTGGCCCCGCCCTCCGCTCGGCCCCGTCGGATGGCCCCTACGCTGGCCCGCCCTCCGCTTGGCCCCCATCGGATGGTCCCCCGCTGGCTGCCCTGGCTGCACTCCGCTGGCACCCATCGGATGGTCCCACGCTGGCCGCCGTTCGATGCCCCGCTCCGCGGACACCGCCCCGCCGACTCCCCTTTTCGCCGACCCGCTCCGCCGACCCCACGTGCGGAGGCCCTCAGCACTGGCCGCCCTCTGATGGCCGCAGTGCGATTGCCCCCTTGGCGCCAGGTATGGGAAAACCGGGGGACGAATTGGGCCCCCCCGGGCGGGAGGAAGGCGCGGCGTCTGTAGCGAAAGGACAACCCGCATGGGAGATGGACGCCGGCTGGGTCGCTGGCTGCTCGTGCTGGCGCTGGCGGCAGCGGTGGGCGCCTATTTCGCCTTTGGCCTGGGGCGCTGGCTCACCTTTGACGCATTGAACGCGAACAAGGCGCGCCTCCAGGAGGCGGTCGCCGCGGCGCCGCTGCTGAGCGCCCTGCTGTTCGGGGTGACGTACGTGGCGGTGACGGCGCTGTCGCTGCCGGTGGCGACGGTGCTGACGCTCCTGGGGGGAGCCTTGTTTGGCCGGCTGCTGGGCACGCTGGTCGTGGACCTGTCGGCCACGGCCGGCGCCACGCTGGCGTTCCTGGCGACCCGCTATGTGCTGCGGGACTGGGTGCGGCGGCGCATGGAAGGGCCTCCCGATCCGCCGGCCGATCCGCCGGCCGATCCGCACGCAGCGCGCGCGCACGATTCGCGCATGCACGGTGCGCGCGCGCAGCGGGCGCTGCGCCGGCAGGCGGCCTGGCGGACGGTGAGCGAGGGCATCCGCCGCCACGGGTTCAACTACCTGCTCGTGCTGCGCCTGCTGCCCATCGTGCCGTTCTTCCTCATCAATCTGGTCGCGGGCCTCACCCCGATGCCGCTGCGCACCTTCGCCGTCGGCACGCTCGTCGGCATCTTGCCGGGCACGTTCCTGTACGTGAACGCGGGCACGGAGCTGGGGACGCTGACCCGTCCGGCGGACGTGTTCTCCTTGCGGGTGCTGGGCGCCCTGGCGCTGCTGGCCCTGTTCTCCCTGCTTCCGGTGGCGTGGCGCCGGTGGAGGAAACCCTGATGTGGGCGGCGCTCAAGCTGTACCTGGGCTACGCGGCGATCCTGGTCGAAATGGTGGCGCACCTGACCGTGGTTCCGCTGCTGTGGTGGGACCGGCTGTGCGGGCGCGACGCCGAGGTGGAGCGGCGGGTGGAGCGCATCGCCTCGAGCTGGGCCCAGCGCAGCCTGGGCTACCTGCAGTGCCGCGTCGAGGTGGAGGGCCTGGAGCATCTGCCGCGCAGCGGAGCGGTGATCCTGATGGCCAATCACCAGAGCCTGCTCGACATCCCCCTGTGCCTGGGCTTCCTGGGCCGCACGATGGGCTTCGTGGCCAAGCGCGAGCTGTTCCGCGTGCCCGCCCTGAGCTACTGGATGCGGCAGATCCACTGCGCCAACATGGACCGCGCGGACATCCGCTCCAGCGGCAAGCTGCTGGAGACGATCAGCCGCCAGGTGCGCGAGGGCGGCTATGCATTCCTGATCTTTCCCGAGGGCACGCGCACCCGCCATCCGGAGGGGGAGATCGGCCCGTTCCGCCGCGGGGCCCTGCGGCTGGCCGCGTCCGAGGGCATTCCGGTCGTCCCCATCAGCGTGGACGGGACGCGCTTCCTGGTGAAGACGCAGGTGCTGCGCGCGATCCCGCCCGAGCGGCGCGTGGTGCGCGTGCGCGTGGCGCCTCCCGTGCCAGTGGCCCAGGGCCTGTCCGCGCCGGAGAGCAAGCGGCTGATGGAGCAGATCCGGCACACCATCGTTTCCAACTGGCACGCCATTCGGATAGATTGGCGCGTGCGGTAAATCTGCGCCCGGGGCCCCGACCCCGGGCCGTGAATCTGCGCCCGGGGACCCGACCCCGGGCCGCATTGGGAGTCGCCTTGGCCCCTGCACCCCGGCCCCGCGCCCTGATCCTCGAGCCGTCGCTGATGAAGCGGCAGGCGCTCAAGGGCCTGCTGCGCCGCTGCGGGTTCGAGCGCGTGCTGGAGGCCGAGACGGCGGACGACGCGCTGCTGTTGCTGCGCGGCCAGCCGGTGCAGCTGGTGCTGACGGCCTGGGCGCCGCCGGGCCTGGCGGGCGTGGCGCTGCTGCGCGCCCTGAAGCACAGCCCGCAGGACCGCCCCGGCCGCGGCGCGCCCGCCGTCGTTTTGCTCGACGACGGGCTGTCCCAGCCGCACGTCGTCGCCGCCATCAAGGCCGGAGCGGCCGGGCGCCTGCCGCTGCCGGCGCGGGCGGAGCAGCTCGAGCGCATCCTGCGCACGCTGCCGGGCTTTGCCGGCCACGCGCAGGCGCACCGCCCGTCCCGCGAGGCTTGAGCGACAGGAGTCATGGCTGCCCGGTTCCGTCTCACCCAGTCCGCGCTCGACGCCCTTGCCGGCCTGTCCGCCGCGCAGCGCTTCGCGCTGGAGACGCTGCGGGACCGGGACTTCGAGCGCGAGCAGGACTTCCTCGCCGCGCTGTACGCCCTCGCAGCGCCGCCGGACAGCGACCGGCTCGCGGCGGCCATCCTCCGCAGCGCCGATAGCCGCTACCGGGAAGCGGTCGAGGCGCTCGGCGCCGCGTACCAGCAGCAGATGGCCGGGCGGCTGGAGGAGGCCGTGCGCCTCTACACCCGCTCCATCGAGCGCTTCCCCACCGCCGAGGCGCACACGTTCCTCGGCTGGACCCTGAGCTTCATGGAGCGCTACGACGAGGCGATCGACCATTGCCGTCAGGCCATCGCCGTGGATCCCGAATTCGGCAACCCGTATAACGACATCGGCTCGTACCTGATCGCCCTGGGCCGCATCCGCGAGGCGATCCCCTGGCTGGAGCAGGCGACCCGCGCGC
>JBGOTW010000303.1:0-4826 GCA_041476685.1 bacterium
CCCAGCAGCAGGAGCGGAACGATCCAGCCCAGCAGGGTCCACAGGCCCAGCACCAGCACGCCACCCACCACGAGGCCCGCGCCCGCCGTCCCGCGCCGATTGGCCAATAGCCGGGGCAAAAGCCCCATGACGGCTCCTTCGATTCAAGGCCCTTCAATTCAAGGACCGGCAATCCGGCCTGCCCGCACCCCGCCCCTGCCCGGTCCCGATGACGGGTTCCGATGATGGGTCCCCATGACAGGCCCGGGCCCATCCGTTACAGTACAGCATCACTGCGGTTCAGGTGCGCGGCAGGCTAGGCTGACCGCGGGTCCGGCTGATTCCGGTGCAATTGTTCCGGTGCAATTGTTCCGGTGCAATTGTTCCGGTGCAAGGGGACTGCCGGACAGGTTCTCCACCGGGCTCGTTCATCACCGTGCCAGCCCCCTCGTTTACCATACGTGACCCGCGTCCGCCAAAGTGCCGCCATGCCCGAGTCCGGAACGCCCGCCAGCGAGACCTTCACGCCCGAGGAGAGGGAGCTGCTCTCACCGTACGTGACCCGGCTCGACGGGCCAGTGTTCGTCCTGACCAACCTGCCGGAAGTGATCAAGGGCGCGCTCTTCTCCCGCTACTCGCGCTCGACCCTGGGGCTGCGGCGCCTGCTGCTGAAGGAATTCATCCAGGGCCGCGAAGCCGAATTCGCCGCCCTGGCCGGTCAGGCGGCGGCTGGCCGGGCCGGCGGCGCGGGTGCCGGAGAAGGCGGGGGCGCCGCGGCGGCCGCGGGCGCGCAGCTTGCCGTGGCGCGCGCGCAGGATTTCTACGACCGCATCCTCGACGGCTACGGGGACGATTCGATCGGAGAGCTGGGCGGAGCGCACCTGGCCACCGAAGGCATCTCCATGCTGGCGGCCAAGGCGATCCAGGACGCGCGCATCGGCGGCTCGCCCCTGGAAAAGTCCACCCGCTACGTGTCCTTTGCGCAGGAGGTGAACGGAGACTTTCTCTACTACAAGGAGCCGGTGCTGATGGCCTCGCGGCACCGGGAGCGCTACGTCGGACTGTGCCGGGCGCTGTTCACGGCCTACCGCGAGCTGCAAGAACCGGTCGCGGCCTACATCCGCGGCGTGACCCCGCGGGGCCCCGAGACGAGCGAGCGGGCCTGGCGCTCCGCGGTGAATGCGCGGGCCTATGACGCCTTGCGCGGCCTGCTGCCCGCCGGGACGCTCACCAACATGGGCGTGTTCGGCAACGGCCGCTTCTTCGAGTCGCTGCTGATCAAGCTGCACTTGGCGGAGTTGGCGGAATGGCGGGCGCTGGGCCAGGCGATGCAGGGCGAGCTGGCGAAGGTGATCCCGTCCTTCATCCGCCGCGCCGATCCGGCCCATCCGCACTTCGCCGGATTCCGGCAACACCGCACGGACCAGGCCGCGCTGCTGCGCCGCCTGGGCGGCGCCGTGTCTGCCGCTTCCGCCGCCTCCTCCGGCGTGACGCTGGTGGACTTCGATCCCGAAGCGGAGCTGAAGGTGCTGGCGGCGCTGGCATTCCCGGAGGGCCGCGGTTCCCTGCCGGAATGCCGGCGCTGGGCCGCCGCGCTGCCGGGTCCCGAGCGCGCGCGCATCCTGGCCGAACTGGCGGAGACGCGGCGCAACCGCCGCCACAAGCCGCCCCGCGCCGCCGAGCTGGCGGTCTACACGTTCGAGCTGGTAGGCGACTTCGGCATGTACCGCGACCTGCACCGGCATCGCATGCTGACCCAGGAGCGCCAGCCGCTGACGACGCGGCTGGGCTACGAGGTCTCCGCCGACGTGCGCGCCGCGGGACTGGAGCCGCGCGTGCGCGAGCTGATGGAGCGGGCCGCCGAGTGCTACGAGGCGCTCGCCGCAGACCATCCCCTCGAGGCCCAGTACGCCGTGCCGATGGCCTACCGCATCCGCTGGAGCATGACCGTCAACCTGCGCGCGCTGATCTGGCTGTGCGAGCTGCGCTCCCAGCCCCAGGGCCATCCGGCCTACCGGCGCATGGCGCAGCAGCTCTATGCCGCCGTGCGGGCCGTCCAGCCGCGCCTCGCCGCGCTCTTCCGCCACATGGACCTGAGCGAGCCGGAATTGGGGCGGCTGGGCGCGGAGCAGCGCCAGGACCAGAAGCGCGCCGGCGGCTGATTCCCTCGCGCTGCCGGACCGCCCGGCGCGGGGCGGCTAAGAGATGACCTTGTTGAGCGGGAACTCCACGATGCCCGTGGCGCCCCGGCGCTTCAGCTCGGGAATCAGGTCCCGCGCCTGCTTCTCGCCCAGGATCACCATCAGGTCCACCCAGCCCTCGTCGGTGAGCGCCGAGATGGTCGGCTTCTGCATGGCGGGCAGCACGTCGAGCACCCGCGGCAGGTCTGCGCGCCGCACGTTGGCCATCAGGCCCACCTGACCCTCGGCGACGATGGCCCCCTCGAGCAGCATGGCGATCTGCTCGAGCTTGCGGCGCTTGTCCGGATCGGCCCACGCCGTGCGATTGGCGATGAGCTTGGTGTTCGTTTCCAGGATCGTCTCCACGATGCGCAGGTTGTTCTCGCGCAGCGACGCTCCGGTCTCGGTGATCTCGACGATGGCGTCCGCCAGGTCGGGCGGCTTGACCTCCGTGGCGCCCCAGGAGAATTCCACGTGCGCCTGGACCCCGTGCCGGGCGAGGTAGCGCCGGGTGAGGTTCACCGCCTCGGTGGCGATGCGCTTGCCCTGCAGGTCCTTCACGCCCTTGATCGGCGAGCCGTCCGGGACGGCCAGCACCCAGCGCGCCTTGCCCGAGCCGGTCTTGGAATAGACCAGGTCCGCGACCTCGTGCACCTGGGCCTCGTTCTCCAGCACCCAGTCGTGGCCGGTCAGGCCCGCGTCCAGCACCCCCTGCTCGACGTAGCGCGCCATCTCCTGCGCGCGGATCAGGGTGCAGCTGATGGTCTCGTCGTCGATGGACGGAAAGTACGAGCGGCCGGAGACGGTGATCTTGTAGCCGGCGCGGCGGAACAATTCGATCGTCGCTTCCTGGAGGCTGCCCTTGGGCAGTCCGAGCTTGAGAATCATGTGCCGTACACCTGCTCGGGGTCGAATACCTTGGGAACGCCGTTGCCGGCCAGCCGGCCGTGCTGGTCCAACGTGCGATAGAAGCAGCTGCGGTAGCCGGTGTGGCAGGCCGCTCCGCCGCCCTGCCTCACCTTGAACACCAGCGCATCCTCGTCGCAGTCCACCAGGATCTCGACGACGTCCTGGACGTGTCCGGAGGTCTCCCCCTTCATCCAGATGCGGTTCTTCGAGCGGGAAAAGTAGTGCATGCGCCCGGTGCGGCGGGTCAGCTCGAAGGCTTCCTGGTTGATGAACGCGACCATGAGCACCTCTCCGCTGGCGGCGTCCTGCACCACGGCGGGAATGAGCCCGCCCATCTTCGCGTAGTTCAGCCGCAGCTCCGTGTCTGGCGATGCCATTGCGCCTCGCTTGGCGGGGGCGCCGGCGCTTCCGCGCGCCGGCCGGTAGGGATCGAAACTATCAGAGATAGCGCGGCAGGTGCTTGAAAGCAAACGCACAAGCGGACCGGCGCAGGGCGACCGAAAAGTCCGGAATCAGCCGCGGTGGCACAAGCGTTGCCCGATCGTCCGCTCGGCACGCTCGCTTCGCTCGCGCCTCATCCGGCGCTGCGCGCCACCTTCTCCAAACCCGCATACAGCGCGGGTTGGAGAAGGAGCAAGCTTCGGACGGGGCGTCCTTCTCCACGCCGGCAGTTCGGCGCTGGAGAAGGTGCCCGAAGGGCGGATGACGCCCGCCGCAGGCGGGAGCGCACGGCCGAATCGGCACGAACAAGGACTTTGCGGGCGCCCTGCGGGACCGCGCAGTCGACGCTGCGCGGGTCGGCAGCGGGAAGCGGGGCAACCGCCGCGGGTTCGCCCGTGCCGGCCCCGCCGCCGGCCCCGCCAGTTGCCCGGTCCGCTGCGGGCGTGCTGCGGCGGGCCTTGCGCGATCCGGCTTTACCTCGGCCGCTCGCCTGGGGTAACGTCCCTGGGGATGAATCCGCGGTCTTCCAGTCCCATCCTTCCGCCGCCGCTTGCCGGCGGCTCCCCGGCAGTGCCCATGGGCACCCGACGGGCCGACCCACGAGAGGCTACCCATGAGTGAGACGCAAACCGCCCCGGCAGCGCAAGCCGCCGCCGGGTCTGCCGGCGAAGTCGCGCGCTACGAAGGACGCTACATACCCTACTCGGGCGGATGCATGGGCTGGTTCGAGAACTCCGGCGTCCTGAAGTCGGAGTTGCCGAACAACTACCTGTACCATACGGCGCTCGACAAGGACCTCGTGCGCGCCCGCATGTTCGAACGCACCGGCGACAAGGCGAATCGGCGCCGCTCCAGCCGCCGTAACCTGGAAACCGAGTTGACCGTCCTGCTGATGTGGGGCAGCGAATCGAAGCCGTCGGTCTGCAAGGATATTTCCCTGCACGGCATGCGGGTGCAGATCGTCAACGAGGAGATCGCCCTGCGCAAGGACGACAAGATCAACTGCCAGATCCAGGACAAGGCCGGGGGCGAGCCGGTCCAGCTGAACTGCACCGTGATGTGGGCGGAAAAATCGGGCAAAACGCGCTTCGTTTGGACCTGCGGCCTGGCCTTCAGCGCCGTGACGCCCGAGCAGGAAGCACGGATCAAGCAAATGGGCGGCCTGACCGAATAAGGCGCCGCCGGGCGGGAGGAGTGCGGAATCCGCGCGGGGGCCCCACGGGGGCGGTCCGTCCTCCGGCTCACGGGAAGGCGCCCACGCAGCGGCGCGAGTCCACGTAGATCGGCACGGGCTTGTCCGGCAGGCCGCGGGCCAGC
>JBGOTW010000304.1:0-4807 GCA_041476685.1 bacterium
GGCTGCGCGTGGTGCGGCGCGTCCTGCAGCAGGATTTCCCGGGCATCCTGGGCGAGGTGGAGCTGAGCGACGGCTCGGGGCTCAATGCAGACAGCCGCTTCACGGCGCGGGCGCTGGTGCGCGTGCTGAGCGGGGCGTTGCGCCGGCCGGAGTTCGGGCCGGAATTCGTCGGCGCCCTGAGCCGCGCCGGATGGGACGGCACGCTGCACTACCGCACCTTTCCACCGGCGCTGCAGGGGCGCCTGCGGGCGAAGACGGGCACGCTGCGCGGCGTGCAGAACCTGACCGGGGTGCTGCCGTTGGCGCAGGACGAGCTGGTCTTCTCGTTCCTGATTGCCGCGCCCGGCCTGTCGCGCGTCAAGCTGCAGACGGCCCAGGACCAGGTGCTCTCCGCGCTCTACGAGCTTTTACGCAGGGACGAGGTACGCGTTCCCGATGCGGATCCGCTCGCGCCCAAGGTGCTGGTTCCGCCGCCGCCTTCGCCGAAGCCCGGGCGCAAGAAGTCCCTCCAGCCGCCGCCGGCCTCGCCGAAGCCCAAGGCGAGCGGGTCGGAAAGCGCGACCGGCGTGGGGTAGGGGGAAGCCGTCGGCCGGTGCGCCGCTGTCCGGTCGCGGCGCGGCTGCAAGCACGCGTCCAGCGTCCCGCGCCGACGCGATCGGCTGTGGCATCAGTCGGGGGAATCATGGCGACCAAGGCAGCGTCTCGCGCCGCGCTGGGCTTTCGGGTGCACACGGGCTGGGCCGCGCTGGTCGCGGTGGCGGGGCGCGCTGCGGCGCCCACCGTGCTGGAGCGGCAGCGCATCGAGATGATCGCCGGCAGCAACCCCGAGGCTCCCCCGTTTGTGTACCATGCCGCAGCCAAGCTGCCGCTGGGCGCCGCGGAACGCTTCGTCCAGCGCCAGGCCGATGTGGCAATGGAGCAGGCCAAGGCTGCCGTGGCTGCCGTGGTGAGTCGTTTGCGCGAACAAGGCTACCGGGTAACGGCATGCGGAATGGTCGCCGCCAATCGGCCGCTGGAGGCAACGCTGGAGACCATCCTGGGGGCACACCCGCTTATTCACGCGGCTGAGGGCGAATTGTTCCGCCATGCGCTCATGCTTGCGGGCGCAGCCTGCGCTGCGCCAGTCGTCACCGTGCCGGCACGGGAGCTTCTCGAGCGCGGCGCCAAGCGCCTGGGCCTCTCCGAAGCGGCGCTGCGCCCGTGGCTGGCCGCGGCGGGACGAGGCTTGGGAAAGCCGTGGGGCCAGGATCAGAAAGAGGCGCTGCTCGTGGCGCTGCTGGCACTAATGTGATGTCCCGTTCATACGAGGACAAAACGGCTGCCCTGCGATGCTGTCAGGGGTTTCACCCCTGACAGCCCCACCAAGGGCCAGCGCCGAGTGCTGGTGCGATGTGCCAGCCAGGCGGCCCTTGGAACCCGTTGCTGCGGCTATGGTTGGCGAGCCGACCACCTCCGCAGGTTTCGACCGCCGCTCACAGGAGGCGTGCAGCCATGGCAGTGAAGATCGATATCCGCGTGCCCGTGGGCCTGCCGGTGCGGGAGACCGCGGATTTCATCGCCGACTGCGAGGCGGCGGGATTCTCCGGCGTCGGCGTGCACGACCATCAGCACGCCGGACGGGACGTCTATCTCACGCTGGCCCTGGCCGCGGAACGCACGTCCCGGTTGACGCTGTACCCGGCCACCACCAACCCGGTGACGCGCCACCCCGGGGTGCTCGCTTCCCTGGCCCACTCGCTGGAAGAGATCGCCCCCGGGCGGGTGCTCCTCACGATCGGGCCCGGCTACCTGGCGGTGCTCAACATCGGCCAGCCCAAGGCCACCTTGAAGGCCATGCGGGCCGCGATCCAGGACATCCGGGCGCTGCTGCGGGGCGAGACCGTCACGTTCAACGGCGCCCAGACCCGCCTGCGGAACGTCAGCAAGACGCCCACGCCCGTGTACATGACCGCCAGCGGTCCGAAGATGATGGAACTGGCCGGTGAAGTGGCCGACGGCGCGATGATGCTGGTGGGCCTGCATCCGCTGTCCATCGCCGCGGCGCGCCGCCGGCTGGAAGCGGGCGCGGCGCGGGCGGGCCGAGACCTAAAGGGGTTCCGCACGATCCATATCGTGCCCATGACCGTGGACGCGGATGGCCGGCAGGCCCGGCGCTGGCCTCAGCAGTGGTTTCGCCCCGGCCAGCCCTACCTGAAGTACCCCAGTGCGGGAAACCTGACGTGGCTGCGGGAAGCCGGGATTGACCTGCCCGACGACGTCGTCCCGGAGCAGATCGGCGACACGCTGGCGGAGCGCATCTGCGACGCGTTCGGGCTCTTCGGCACGCCCGAGCAGTGCCTGGCCCGGCTGCAGCGCGCTGCCACCGAGTCCGGCGTGGAGCACGTGTTCGTCTTTCCGACGCACACGCAGGACGGAGGCTACGACATGCCGCGCCGCGAGGTCGAAGCGTTCAGGAACGTGATCTTCCCCGGGCTGCGCCGCTAGTGTGGCGTTTTTGGGGAATGCTTCGAGCGAGCTGGCACTGGGACGATAGCGATTGAGCGCGGAAGGGACGCTGGCGCAAGCGGGCGGGCGATCCTAATCCACCTGCATCAGGTCCAGCACCTTCACCTGGACGCGCGCGCCGGATTCGCCGGGCTGGGGCATGAAGGCGATGTCGTACGGGGTGTCCGCCGCGACGGGCCAGGCGGAGTGCTCCCACGCCATGGCGTCGAAGGCCTGGCCGTTGGGACAGATCAGGTTAAAGCGCAAGTGCCGCTGGTTGAACACGGTGAGATTGCCCAGTGTCACGCCGCGCACGGCCAGCACGGGCTCGGGATTGCAGTGGCCGAAGGGCGAGAGGATGGCCAGCTCCTCCACGAAGCTGTGGGTGAGCGCGTCGGCTTCGAGCCAGGATTCGATCTCCAGCGGGCGGTTGTCCGTGCCCGCGCACAGGGCGGGATTGTCCGCGACGGCTGCGTAGAGACGCCGGGTGAACTCGGTCAGGTTGATCGGGTCGAGGGCCAGGCCGCAGGCGGCCGGGTGGCCGCCGTAGCGGATCAGCAGGGGCGCGCAGGTGTCCAGCAGCTCCAGGATGTTGACGCCGAAGGCGCCGCCGCGCGCCGAGCCGACGACCTGCGGCGCGTTGCTCAGCGTCAAGACGATGGTGGGCTTGCCCGTCTGAAACGAAAGCCGCGAGGCGATCGAGCCGACCACGCCTGGATGCCAGTCTCCGCCCACCAGCACCATCACGGGCCGGTCCGCCTGGGACTCCGCCAGGCTCATCGCGCTGTCCAGCGCGCTGTGCTCGAGCTCCTGCCGCTCCCGGTTGAGCCGCACCATGTAGCGGGCGATCCGCCGCGCCTCGGAATAGGAGTGGCTGACGAGCAGCTGCACCCCCACGCGGGGATCGCCGATCCGTCCCAGGGCGTTGATCTTCGGCGCCAGCTTGAAGGTGATGACGTTGGGCGTGACGGGGCCGCGGACGTTGCACTCCCGGATGAGCCCCGCCAGGCCCGGGCGCGGATGGCTGTTGATCGCCTCCAGCCCGAGCTTGACCAGGATCCGGTTCTCGCCCACCAGGGGCGACATGTCGGCCACGGTCGCCAGCGCCACCAGGTCCAGGTAGTAGGCCGGCGGCGTGCGGCACACGCCCTGGCGCGACCAGTAGTCCACGCTGGCGAGCTGGTGATCGAGCGCGCAGACCAGCTTGAACACCACCCCCGTCGCCGACAGCCCCTTGAACGGGTAGGGACAGCCGGGCTGGTGGGGATTGACCATGATCGCGGGCTCGGGCTTTTGCGCGCCGAGTTGGTGGTGGTCCGCGATGATGACGTCGATGCCCAGCGCCTTGAGTTGCGGCGGGCCATTCAGGTCCGTGGAGCCGTGGTCGGTCGTGACGACCAGGTCCGCTCCGGCGGCATGGAGCTTGTTGATCGTGACGGGGGTGAAGCCGTAGCCGTCGAGGATGCGGTGCGGAATGTAGTAGCTCGCGTGGGCGCCGAGGCGCTTGAGGAAGCTGTACAGGATCGTCGCGGAGGACGTCCCGTCCACATCGTTGTCGCCGAAGACGACGATCTTCTGGTAGCGCTCGATGGCCGAGAAGATGCGCTGGACGGCCTCGTTCATGCCCAGCATCAGCGCGGCGGGATGGAGCTGGCTTTCCGCGGGATTGAGGAAGCGCTCGGCTTCCCCAGCGTCGAGCAGGCGGCGGGCGGCCAGGATTCGCCCCAGGCCCATGGAGACGTTGAGGCGCTCGCACAAGGCGAGCAGCGCTTCCGGTCCGCAGGCGCCCGCGACGTCAACCCATGTGCGGCCGCCCATGCTGGGCCGCCGATAGATTCCCGGTTCCGCCATGAATCCCCTTCCTGAACGCAATCGGCGCGGTCAGCCCGAATCGGAAAGGCGTGCGGCGAAAGGTCAAGCCGCCGGGAGCGTGGCTTGTCCGTCAGCCGCACCGCCTCTCAGCCGCACCGCCCCTGGCGCAGGCTCGACCATCTGAGTGCAGTTTACCTTGTTTCTCGTTCCGGATCAAAAATCTAACGTGCCGGGAAGGGTTGCGGCGAGACCCCGGGCGCTTAGGAGCGAACGCCATCGAACGCGGGCTCCCCAAGGGGGCGGGTTTGGCGACACCAGAGAGGGGACCGCCAGCCCGGCTGGCCGGGTAGCGGGAACGCGATTCGTCACCGGAGCAGCGCATCCCTGGCGAGGGCCATGCCGGTCACGGCTGCCGCGCGGGTAGGAAGGGCTGCGGCCTCGCCTTGGCAAGCGGCGCTACCGGCGCTAAGCTTGCATATCTTCCAATGCGAACGCCCCCTGCGGGGCGCAA
>JBGOTW010000305.1:0-4786 GCA_041476685.1 bacterium
AAGCCCATGCGCACGACCGTCTCCGATCCCGCCTACCGCCGCGCCATGATCGGCGCCCTGATCGAAAAGGCCGTGGGCCGCCTCGCTCCGGACATCGCCGCGCGCTTGAAGGCCCAGGCGCAGTGGGCGTGAGGGGACGCGCGGAGCGGCCGGTGCGGGTCCTCACCCCCGCTGCTTCGCAGCGATCCCTCTCCGACTTCGCGGAGAGGGATTTCGATGCAGAGTACAACGCTTTCCCGGCTCGGCATGCTCGGCCTCACCTAGCGACAATCTCGCTCAATCCTGAGTTCCCCTTCTCCGCGCAGTCGGAGAAGGGGTCAGGGGATGAGGACCCGTTGCCGGCCTCGCTCCTTCATCTTCTCCACCGCGTACTGCACCGAGTCGCCGTCTCGTCAGGCGACCCGCCGCGGTTCATGCGCGACGGCGCGGCTTCACGCTTGCCGCTTTCTCGGCCAGCCACACCTTCATCAGCGACTGGTACGGCACGTCGCGCCGGTTCGCTTCGACGCGAATGGCGTTCAGCAACGCCTCGGGCAGGCGCAGGGAGATGGACTTGGTGGAAGGCCGCAGATGGGGAAATGTCGCGCGCCGCGCCTGCGACCAGTCCACCCGCGTGGCGCTGTCGTGCCGCTCCCAGAACCGGCGTTCCTCGGCTTCATCCCGGAAGCGGGGCTTCGCCGGAGGATGTTTCGAGCGCATATATGGCCCTCTCTTTGCGGCTCATCGGCCGGGCTGAAATGACGCGCAGGAGCGTGCCCTCCGCCCGGAGCGTCAACGTGGCATGCACCTCCCGGCCCGCGTCCGTCCGCCCCAGCGCGTGGAAGCGCGCTTCGCGCTGACTGTGCCCGGGGTCTTCAATGACCAACAGGGGCTGATTGAGAAATACCTGCTCCGCCTCGCCCTGGGAGATTCCGTGCTTGTCGCTCTTACGCGCGTTCCCCTCGTCCCACTGAAAGCCCGTCACTCTGGCCAGGTCGAGATGGCTCATTTTCGTATATTACCAGTGTATACGACTGGTGCCAATCGTGCTGGCCGCAATCCTTGAACGAGGCGCGCGCACCTTCCCTTCCCCCTCAACCGAGCCCCCCTTTGTCCTAATACAACCCCCTTTCCGCCCCCGGGCGTCCCAACCGAACATTTCCCTGCACTATGATGATCGGTCAGGGGGTTGAGACTGTGCGATGGGCATGCTTGAAATGCTAACGAACGCTACCTAACCGGCGAAGCATCGCCCCCGCGTGGATTGCCGCGCCCGCACCGTTTTCTTGCAGACGAGCCACCCATGTCCCTGTATCCCCCGCCCCAGGTGCTCACCGCCGAGGTCTGGACCCGCGTGCCGGACAACCTGCGCAAGCGGGGCCGCCGCACCGACTGGACCGACGCCGGCCGCATGGGCGACAATCCGCACTCCTTCCTGGAAGGCCCATCCTTCGACCGGCAGGGAAACCTGTACGTGGTGGACATCCCCTTCGGGCGCGTCTTCCGCATCAGCCCCGCGGCCGAGTGGAGCGTGGTGACCGAGTACGACGGCAATCCGAACGGGCTCAAGCTCCACCGCGACGGGCGCATCTTTCTGGCGGACTACAAGAACGGGCTGCTGCTCCTCGACCCGGCCACGGGCAAGGTCACGCCGATCCTGGAGCGGCGGCACCTGGAGCGCTTCAAGGGGCTCAACGACCTGGTCTTCGCCGCCAACGGCGACGTGTGGTTCACCGACCAGGGCCCGACCGGGATGCACGACCCCACCGGCCGCGTGTACCGGCTCGGCGCGGACGGGCGGCTGGACCGGATCCTCGACAACGTGCCCAGCCCGAACGGGCTCGTGCTCAACCTGGACGAGACGCAGCTCTGGCTGGCCGTGACGCGGGCCAACTGCATCTGGCGCGTCAACCTGCACCCGGACGGCACGGTGTACAAGGCGGGCGTGTTCATCCAGCTCTCCGGCGCCAACGGCCCGGACGGCCTGGCGCTGGACGAGCGCGGCAACCTCGCCATCGCCCACGTGGGCGGCGGGCAGGTCTGGCTGATCAGCCCGCTGGGCGAGCCCCTCTTCCGCATCCGCTCCCCGGAGGGTCTGCTGACGACCAATCTCGCCTACGGCGGGCCGCAGCGCCGCCACCTGTACATCACCGAGTCGGAGAGCGGCTCGATCCTGCGCGTGGAGCTGCCCGTGCCCGGCCGGCTCATGTATTCGCACCAGTAGCCCTCCCGCCGGCGGGCAGCCCTTCCGCCAGCCGCCCTTCCGCCAGCAGGCCGCGTTCCCGGCGGCAGGCCGCAATCCCACCCTCCGCGGCGGCCAGGCCCGCGTGCGCCAGGAAGAGCGCCAGGATGCGTCGCCGCGCCGCCGGTCGCCAGACCATGCGCAGCGCGCTGCCACGGACTGCCTGGCCGTCACGGAGAACCGCGCTTGCCATTTGTCTGTCAAAACCAGTATTGTCCTATTGCCTTGTCCCACATTGTCTGGAATAAGTGCGGGAGCTGCATTCCGGGAGTGCGTCCCGTGGGATGCGCTCGCACTTTCTTGGGCATGATGCATGGACCCCAACCCGTTGCACTTTGCGGCGCTCGATCGCAGCCGGCCGGTGGGCGACCAGATCGTCGGCCAGGTGATCGCCCGGATCGACGGCGCCGACCTGCGGGCGGGCGCGCGCATGCCGTCCGTGCGGGCCCTGGCGGGCGCGCTCGGGGTCAACCGCAACACCATCGCGCAGGCGTACAAGGAGCTGGCGCAGAAGGGCTACCTCGTCTCCCGCTTCGGCGCGGGCAGCACCGTGCGCAAGCCCGGCGCGGACGCGCGCCCTGCGGCGCCTGCTGCGCTCCAAGCCGCCGCGCTTCAGGCTGCCGGCCTTCAACCTGCCGGCCTTCAGACGACAGCGCCCGAGCCGCTGACGGCGCGGGAATGGGAGCGGCGCTTCGCCTCCGCCGTGTCGGGCTTCTCCGCCCAGCCCACGCTCAACGGGGGCGCGTCCGACGCCATCAACCTGTTCGCGCTCCAGCCCTACACCGGCCTGTTTCCGCTCGAGCAGTTCCGCCTCTGCCTGAACACCGTGCTGCGCCGGCAGGGGCGGCACCTGCTGGGCTATGCGGCGCCCGCGGGCTACCTGCCCCTGCGCGAGCGCATCGCCCAGCGCCTGAAGGCCCAGGGCGTGTCCGTCTCGCCCGGCCAGATCCTCATCACCAGCGGCAGCCAGCAGGGCATTGACCTGCTCGCGCGGGGCTTCCTCGATCCGGGCGACGGCGTGGTGGTCGAGGCGCCCATGTACTCGATTGCGCTGAAGATCTTCCAGGTCAACCGGGCGCGGCTCGTCCCCTATCCGGTGACCGGCGCGGGCGTCCGCCTGGACGGACTGGAGCGCGCGCTGGGCCGGGCCAACCCCAAGCTCTTCTACGCCGTGCCGAACTTCCAGAATCCGACCACGCACTCGTACAGCGCGGCGGAGAAGCGCGAGCTGCTGGGCTGGGTCTACCGCACGGGCGGGCTGTTGCTCGAGGACGCCTCCGACGCCGAGCTGCAGGAGGACTTTCCGCACCGGCCGGCCCTGGCCGCGCTCGATTCCGCCGGGCGCGTGCTGTACCTGAACACGTTCAGCAAGACGATGGCCCCGGCGGTGCGGGTGGGCTACCTGGCCGGCCCGGCGCCGGCGATCCGCAAGCTCACCGAGCTCAAGGAGATGACGGACCTCTCGCACTCGCTGATCCTGCAGGCGGCGACGGCGGAGTTCATGGCGCGCGGCCTGTTCGACGAGCACATCGCCGCCGTGCGCGCCTTCTACCGGCGGCGCATGGCCGCCGCATGCGAGATGCTCGAGCGCGAGCTGCCCGAGGAAGCGCCCTTCACGCACCCGGGCGGGGGCCTGTGCGTCTGGGTGGACCTGCCCGCCCAGCTCGACACGGACACGGTGTACCGGGAGCTGGCGGCCCAGGGCGTGCTGGTCTCGCCGGGCAGCCTGTACCAGCCCGCCGCGGGGGGACGCAACGGGCTGCGCCTGTGCGTCGCGCACGAATCGCCCGAGCGGCTCGCGCACGCGCTGCACGTGCTGGGAGCGTACCTGAAGCGCACGCTCAAGCGGCCCGCCCCGCGCCCCGCGCCGGCGGAGTACCAGAGCATTCACTGAGCGGATGGACCGGAGTGGACGGAAGACCCGGACCGTGGCCGGGTTCGAGAGGCATGACGGAGGATCGACTTGCACGGGTCCTCGCCCCGGCGCCGCGCACTGGCGGCACCCGGGCGGGACACGAAGCGGAGACGAACGGACAGGACAAGCTGCGCTCATTCGCGCGGGAGTCGCTCCCGCGCTTTTCCGGGAGAGCCAAGATGGACGAGCAATTTCGCGTGAAGGTCGGCCTGGCCGAGATGCTGAAGGGCGGCGTCATCATGGACGTCGTGACGGCGGAGCACGCCAAGATCGCCGAGGACGCGGGCGCCTGCGCGGTGATGGCGCTGGAACGCGTGCCCGCGGACATCCGCCGCGAGGGCGGCGTGGCCCGCATGTCCGACCCGGCCCTGATCGAGGCGATCATGAAGACCGTGAGCATCCCGGTGATGGCGAAGTGCCGCATCGGCCACTTTGTCGAGGCCCAGGTGTTGCAGTCCCTCGGCGTGGACTACATCGATGAGTCCGAAGTGCTGACTCCGGCGGACGAAAGCTATCACGTCTGGAAGCATGATTTCAAAGTGCCCTTCGTCTGCGGCTGCCGTGACCTCGGTGAGGCCCTGCGCCGGATCAGCGAAGGCGCGGCGATGATCCGGACGAAGGGCGAGGCCGGCACCGGCAACATCGTTGAA
>JBGOTW010000306.1:0-4777 GCA_041476685.1 bacterium
ACCGTTCCGATCGTCATCCCGAACCCGGCCAGGTAGCCCTGGCCGAGGATGTTGCCGGCCATGATCTCGCCGGAAGCGAACAGGTTGGCCACCGCGCCGCCGCTTTGCAGCAGCACCTGTGCGTTCTCGTTCACGCGCACGCCGAGATAGGTGAACGTGATGCCCGGCCGCAGCGGGTAGCCGAGGTAAGGGGGCGTGTCGATGGCGCGCGCCCAGTGGGTCTTCGGGGGAGTGAGCCCCTCGGTGCGGCAGGTGTCCAGCGCCTGGCTGGAGAACGTGCCGGGGCGCACCGCGGCGTTGAAGCCCCGCACCGTCGCCTCCAGCGCGGCCGGGTCGAGCCCGAGCTGCCCTGCCAGCTCGCCCACGCCGCCGGCCCGCAGCGCCGGGAAGACCGAGGGCATGTAGAGCCGCTCGGACTTCGCGTCGATGATGCAAAATGCGCTCTGGCCGGGCCGCTGGGCCACCAGCCGCCCCCAGATGGCGTAGCGCTTCGGCCAGACGTCCTCGCCCTCGTCGTAGAAGCGCTGGCCGTCCCGGTCCACGACGATGCCGAAGGGAATGCAGTCCAGGCGCGTGACGATCCCGCCGTCGAAGCGCGGCGCCCGCGCGTCGATCGCCACGGCGTGGCATTGGGTCGGATCGCCCACCTGCGCCACGCCCTGGTCCAGCAGGTCCTTCAGGATCCGGCCCTGCGCGTAGGGCGTGCCGCGGATGAGGAAGTTGTCGGCGGCCTCGCCCCAGTACTGCTTGAGCCAGGCGATGTTGGCCTGGAAGCCCCCGCTGGAGGCGACGACCGCCTTGGCCCGCACCGCGGCGGGAAATCCGTTCCGGGTCAGCACCGCCTCGCGCACCGCGCCGCGCTCCAGCGCGAGCGAGCGCACCTGCGTGTCGTAGAGGATCTCCACGCCGAGGCGCTCCGCGGTGCGGTAGTACGCGTTCAGCAGCGCCTTTCCGCCGCCGAGGAAGAACGCGTTGGTGCGCGAAAGGTTGAGCGTGCCTTTCAGCGAAGGCTGGAAGCGCACTCCGCACGTCCCCATCCACGGCAGCGCCTCGGCCGAGGCGCGGATCGCCATGCGCGCCAGCCGCTCGTCGGTAGCGCCGCCCGTGACGCGCTTGAGGTCGTCCCAGTACTCCTCCTCGAGGTACGCGCCGGTGAGCGTGGCGGTCGGAGCTGGGTGCATGGCGCGCAGGTTGCGGGTGTGCCGGCTGTTGCCGCCGCGGAAGTGCCGCGGCGCGTGCTCGACCAGCAGCACGCTCGCGCCCGCCTGCCGCGCGGTAATGGCCGCGCACAGCGCCGCGTTGCCGCCGCCGACGACCAGCACGTCACAGGTGCGCACTGGATCCGCCATGCCCGCCTTCGGGAAGAATGTGGCCCCACAGAACAGCGCGCCCGGCCGTTCCGGGCTGCGCGGCTCGTTCCCGGCTGCGCGGCTCGTTCCCGGCTCCGCGGCTCGTTCCCGGCTGCGCGGCTCGTTCCCGGCGCCGCGGCTCGCTCCCGGCTGCGTCGTGCCGCGCGCCGCCGCTTCATGGTGTATGCGACACGCAGGCCGCTGTCCACTGCGCGCCGGCGGGTATCCGGGAGTCGCGGCGGGAGGCCGCGGCCTGATCCGTACATTGAGCATGCAGCGCGGAGAAGCCGGGTGCAGCTTGCTGGGGTCCGGGAACCGGGATGCGCGAGCTGGATTGCGGGAACTGGGGTCCATGCCGGCAGCCCCATCCCCCTTTTTCCCGCCTGGGAAAAGGGGGAACCGGACTGTAGGGTTCGCCTTGGGAAGAGGAGGGAGGTGCGAAACCCTACTGCCAGACCGGCTTGCCGCCCGCCTTGATTTCCCGCCTCCACATGCTTTCCATCTGCTTCACCACGTTGGCGGGCATGGGGACGTAGTCCAGCTTCCTGGCCATGGCGTCCCCGTTCTTGTAGGCCCAGGAGAAGAAGGTCAGCACGGCCTTCGCCGCTTCCGGCTTCGGCGGTTCCTTGTGCAGCAGGATGAAGGTGGCCCCGCTGATCGGCCAGGCCTGATCGCCCGGCTGATCGGTGAGGATCAAGTAGTTCTGCGGAGCGTGCGCCCAGTCGGCATAGCCGGCCGCCGCGGCAAAGGCGTCAATGCTTGCGACGACGAATTTCCCGGCCTTGTTCTGCATCTGCACGGCCGTCATCTTGTTTTGCAGGGCGTAGGCCAGCTCGACGTAGCCGATCGAGCCTTCGATCTGCTGGACAAAGTTGGCCACGCCCTCGTTGCCTTTGCCGCCGAGCCCGGCCGGCCAGCTCACGGAGGTGTTGAAGCCGACCTTGTCCGCCCACTCCTTCGACACCTTGCTCAGGTAGTTGGTGAAGATGAACGTCGTGCCGGAGCCGTCGGAACGCCGCACCACGGCAATGGGCTTGTTCGGCAGGCTGATGCCGGGATTTGCCGCGGCGAGGGCCGGGTCGTTCCAGCGCGTGATCTTGCCGAGATAGATGTCCGCCAGCAGAACCGGCGTCAGCTTGAGTTGGTTGTTCCGGATTCCGGGCAGATTCACCACGGGAACATCTCCCCCCACGACCATCGGCCACTGCACCAGGCCGGCGGCATTCAGGTCTTCCGGCTTCAGCGGCGCGTCGGAAGCGCCAAAATCCACCGTCCTTGCCTTGATCTGGGCGATCCCGCCGCCGGAACCGATAGACTGGTAGTTGAGCCTGACGCCCGTGGCCTTGTTGTAGGCGTCCGCCCACTGGGCATAGATCGGGTAGGGAAAGGTCGCGCCGGCGCCCGAGATCTCCTTGGTGTCGGCCCAGCCGGAAGTTCCGGTGCAGACCAGCGCGGCGCCCAGTCCCAGCAGCCACGCGCGCGACAGGATAAGGCCGGGGCTTGCGGCGCTCCTCAGCCGGGTAAGCATGCTCATGATTCCTTGCCAGAAAAGGGGATAGGTTCTCTGCAAGGCGGGATCGCCACCGCGCAGCTGCCATGGGGCGCTCTGCCTTGCACCAGCACCAGCCTAACCGCGATTTGTTTACCCAAGCCTTGCCTTGTGTTCGACTTCGGTGAGCGCGCGGCGTAAGCGGCGGCGGTCCGGCGTGGTCTCGCGTGCTCGCGCACCGCTTCAGCGGCGCTTGGGGACTGCGAGCCTTTCCAGCCATGTCCGCAGCTCGTCCCGCACCGCGCGGAACGCCTGCAGCCGCGCTTCTTCGCTGCCGGTGACCTGCGCGGGATCCGGCAGCGGCAGGTGAAAACGCCGCGCCTTGCCCAGAAACGCCGGACAGACTTCCTCGGCGCACAGCGTCACAACCGTATCCACCAGCGCAGGATCTATCTCAGCCACGGACTTGGAATGCTGCCCGGAGATGTCGATGCCGATTTCCGCCAGCACCCGGATCGCCAGCGGATTGACGCGGGCCGGATGGGTTCCCGCGCTTTGCACGACGGCGCCGGGTGCCAGGATGGATCGCGCGAGACCCTCGGCCAACTGGCTGCGGGCCGAGTTGGCGACGCACAGAAACAGGATCTTCATCCCCGCCACCCCATGGGCATCTTGACGCCTTCTGGACGCTCCGGGCATCCGATCGCGCACTGTGCGGTGCTCCGCAGGCCTGGCCAACCCGGCCACGCTCGCCGAGCCGTGCGCGCGCCGGATTCGGGTCGCGTATCCTGGGCGTCCGCGTCCGGCCTGCCCGGCGCTTGGGGGGTTGCGCGGGGAAGCGGCACGGACCAAGTGCCCGGCGGAACCGGGGAACGCGGCGGGCTTGCGGATCAGCCGAAGCGCCCTGTGATGTAGTCCTCGGTCTGCTTCTTGGCGGGATTGGTGAAGAGCTGCTTGGTCATGCCGAACTCGACAACGCTGCCCTGGTAGAAGAAGGCCGTGTAGTCGGAGATGCGGGCGGCCTGCTGCATGTTGTGGGTGACGATGACGATCGTGTAGCTGGTCTTCAGGTTCTGGATCGTCTCCTCGATCTTCGCGGTGGCGACCGGGTCGATCGCGCTGGTCGGTTCGTCCATCAACAGGACCTCCGGCTCGACCGCGATCGTGCGGGCGATGCACAGCCGCTGCTGCTGCCCGCCGGAGAGGGCGGCGCCGGGCTTGTCGAGCTTGTCCTTCACCTCGTCCCACAGGGCGGCGGCGCGCAAGGCCTTCTCCACGCGCGCGGCCATCTCGCCCGCGTTAAGCCGGTAGTGGATGCGCAGGCCGTAGGCGACGTTCTCGAACACGCTGCGGGGGAAGACGGTGGGGCGCTGGAAGATCATGCCCACCTTGCGGCGCAGCTCGAGGATGTCGGTGTCCGGGGAGAGGATGTTCTCGCCGTCCAGCAGGATCTCGCCGCTGGCGCGCTGGTCCGGGTAGAGCTCGAAGATGCGGTTGTAGACGCGCAGGTGGGTGGACTTTCCGCATCCGGACGGGCCGATGATCGCCGTGACGCTGCGCGGGGCGATCTGCAGGTTGTTGTCGAAGAGCGCCTGGTGCTGCCCGTAGAAGAAGTCGAGATGGCTGACGGTGATCTTGTTGGCAGCGGCCTGTCCCGCCTCGGCTGCGGCGGGGGCCGCGGCGGCTTGGCCCGGGGCGACGGCGAACGGGGTCGGCAGGGGCATCGGCGTCTCGCTCATGTCTTCCTTCCTCTCAGTATCACGCGGGCCGCGATCGTGACCACCAGCACCGCCGCGGTGATCAGCAGGGAGGCGCCCCAGGCCGCCGCCTGCCAGCCCGGGTAGGGCGACATGGCGAAGGCAAAGATCGTCACGGTCAGATTCGCCGTGGGCTTGTCCAGCGAGTCCGGCCAATAGGGGCTGTTGAGCGCGGTGAACAG
>JBGOTW010000307.1:0-4774 GCA_041476685.1 bacterium
AGGATTTCGAACTGAAAATCTGGTGCCCTGTCCGATGCGATCGCTCCAATTCTGCATGGGCGATTGACTTGATGTGATTCGTGATCTTTGGTTTGATAACTTATCCGACAGGACACTAGAAGCAGTCTCAAAAATACAGATTGCGACAGTCGAAGGTGGGTTCGCGTTTGCTTTATCAATGGGTTACAGGCTTGAACAAACCTGGAAAGCGATTTTTGAGACCGCTTCTAGTGTGGCGTCTCTGAAATACAATGAACAAGTGCGGACAAGTTCACGTGTCGGCGGCTCCGCCCCCAACACCCCCGCCAAGGGCCGAAGGCCCTTGGAACCCAATGGGGTCTGGGGCCCTCGGCCGCTGTTGCCTGGGCAACCAAGGGCGCGGGGCAGCGCCCCGGTCCTTGCGGCGGTGACTACCAACTGTAATGTTACATTCCACCAGCGAAGGCAGGACCGATGACCCGCGCGGGATGGATGGTCGTATTGACCGGGCTCGCCTCGCTGGGGCTGGCGCTGGTCGCGGGCTTCGCGGGCATCCTCACGCAGGTGCCCATGCCGCTGATCGCGGTGCGGGTGTGGGGCGGAGTCGCGCTGCTGCTGGGGATCACCCTGGGCGTGCCGAGCCGGCGCCGCTGGGCCGCGGGACTGCATCCCGGGTGGATGGCCGCGGTCCATGCATGGCGCCTGCTGCCGGGCGCTGCGTTCATCTGGCTGGCCGGCGCGGGCGCGCTGCCCCAGCGCTTCGCGCTGCCGGCGGGGGTCGGCGAACTCGTCGTGGGAATGACCGCGCCGCTGGCGGGATTCTGGCTGGGGGCCCGCACGCCCTGGCGGCGCAGGGGCCTGGCCGCGTGGCACGCGCTGGGTCTGGCCGAGCTGCTGCAGTTGATGGGGTCCGGAATTGTCCTGCACCTGGCGGGCGACCGCCTCATCGAGAGCATGTCCCGCTTCCCGATGTTCCTCCTTCCGCTCTTCGCCATCCCCGTGACGCTGGCCGTGCACGTCGTCGCCGCGTTCACCCTGCTCTCCCGGCAGGCGGGCGAGCCGCGCTAGGGGCGGCGCCCGGGGCGCGCGGGGCGCAGGGTCAGGGTGGCGTCGGCTTCTTGACGCGCTCCAGCGTTTCGCCTCGGCCCTGATCGCCCTTTCTCTGGGCGGCGGCCGATTCGCGCCGGCCCTTCTCGATTTCGCGGCGCACGGAATCGTCCGCTTCGAGGCGGTTCCTGTCGAAATCCCGCCGCCCCTGGTCCGTCTGCTGCGCGAATCCCGCCAGGGACTTATTGGCCCCGGCCTGCTGGCTGACGAGCTGAGAGACGGCCGACATGCGGCTCTCGTGCGAATGCTGATTGACTTGGGCGCGGATCGCGGATTCGCTGTCTTTCATGGGCTGACTGGTCCGTGCGTCGCTGGGATTGAAGATCGGGTACTCCCGCGGTGAAGACGCCGGGGGCCGGGAGCCTCGCGCGGGCGCTGGCGATATATGCCGGGCAACGCGGCTCGGTGTCAATCGCCCCGTCCGGCGCTGGAGTCAAGCCCGGCGGGGCGGCCGCAGCAGGCGGCGGGTCATCATGCGGCGCTCCTCATCCTGGAAGCCCAGGCTCTCGTAGAGCCGGCGGGCCCGCTCGTTGCCCGGCACGACGACCAGGTGCAGCGCCGCGATGCCCAGCGCGGGGCAGGCGGCCACGGCATGCTCGACCGCCTTCTTCCCGATGCCCCGCCCCCGATACGGCTCGCACACGTACAGCTCGTCCAGGAAGGCGTCGCGCTTGTATTCGAGGCTGAAGCAGAACGTGAGGTACAGGTACCCGGCCACGTGTCCGTCCCACTCGATCAGCCACGCCCGCCCCAGCGACGGGTCCGCCAGGAGCAGGCCCAGCGCTTCGCGCGCCCAAGTCTCGTCGAAGGGAATCCGGTCGAACGCATAGTACTCGCGCATCAGGGCGACCAGCGTGTCGGCGTCGCCGGCAGCGGCCGGCCGGAACTGCGGAACCATGCGCGCGCCTCCGGGTGGGATGTGGCACGGTCTCTCCCGTGGCACGGTCTCTCCCGTGGCACCGCGCCTGCGAGGTCAAGGCCAGCCGCAGTCTAGCCGATCCCCGCGCCGCATGGACCGGCTTTCGCCTGTGCCTGCGCTGGCCCGCTTCCGCGGCGATGACCTATGGCCGTCCCCTGACTATAGCCGTTCCCATCGCTGCTCGTGGCCGGTCCGGGACTGTGCTCGAAATGGATTTGGCCGTCCGCAGCCTGTCCGGGCCAGCGTCCGCGGCACTGAACCCCGTCGCGTCGCAGCGTGCGAACGAGAGCGGCTTAGCCGGTTTTTGCTTGGCGGGCAACCGGTTCAATGCAAGAATAGAACACGCGTCGGCGTGTCAATCTTTCTCGCTCAGCGATCCGGCAGGCCGGGGGTGACTCTTCCGGTCCGCGGGCCGCTGCGCGCATCAGGCATCATCCGTCAGGGCAAGGAGTCCGGGTATGGCGAAGCGGAGCATTGGAGCGTGGGTCGTGACGATTCTGGTGGGCTGGCTCGGAGTGGCTTCCCCGCTGGCCGCGGCGCCGCAGTTGCCGCCGGCGCCCCCGTCGCCGTACGCGGGTCAGGAACTGCGGGAGCTCAAGGCGGTCTCGCCCGAGGATGTGCGGGCCCTGGAGGCGGGCGAAGGGATGGGCTTGGCGAAGGCCGCGGAGCTGAACCGCTATCCGGGTCCGCGGCACGTGCTCGACCTGGCCGGGCCGCTGGCGCTGACCGCTGCGCAGCGCGCCGCCACCGAGCGCCTCCTGGCCGAGATGCACGCCGAGTCGGTCAGGCTGGGGCAGGAGATCCTGGGCCTGGAGCGGAACCTGGATGCGGGCTTCCGCACGGAGGCGTTGAACGAGGCGGAACTGGCGCGGCTCACCGACGCCCTGGGGCGCCTGCAAGGCCAGCTGCGCGCGGCGCATCTGCGCGCCCACCTGCGCCAGCGCGCGCTGCTGACGCCCGCACAGGTCGAGCGCTATCAGCAGTTGCGCGGCTACGAGAGCGCGGCCGGGCCCGCGCACGAAGGAGCGGAGCCCCAGGGGCGGATGCATCACCCGATGCGGTAAGTCCCCGGCTCGCCCATCAAGCGACCGGCCCAGCTACGCTGGCCGGAAACGGCGCGCACAGCCCTGCCTCCGCCGGGCCGCGGCGGGACCAGCGCGGTCATACCGCCCGTCCGGTCACACCGCCGCGAGGGCGGCCAGCAGCTTCGTCCGCACTTCCGACGCGATGGGCTGCAAGTCCTTGCGGCCGGTCAAGTCCACCAGCGTCTGGGGATCCACCGCCGAGACGACGGTCTTGTGGGTCGCCGGATCCTCGTATACGCACACGTTGCACGGAAGCAGCAGCCCGATGTCCGTCTCCGCGCTCAGCGCGCGGAAGGCCAGCGGCGGATTGCACGCCCCGAGGATCACGTAGGGGACAAAGTCCTTGTCCAGCTTCGTCTTGAGCGTCTTCTTGACGTCGATCTCGGTCAGGATGCCGAAGCCCTGCTCCTTGAGCGTGGCGGTGACGCGCTCGACCGCCTGTGCGTAGCTGAGGTTCACCTGCCGCACCAGGCCGTACTTGCCGCGGTTGGATTGCACCTGCGCCGCCTGAGCCGCCTGCATGGTTCGTCTCCTCGTCCGTGGGTTAGGCGCCGAGTTCCTGCCGCATGCGGTCGAACTCCTCCTTCGACAGCTCGCCCTTGGCGTAGCGCTCGCGCAGGATGTGCAGGGCCCGGTCGCCGCGCTGCCCGTGCGTCATGCGGGAGAGCCGGATCATCAGCCACACCAGCCCGACCACGATCACCACCGGAATGATCCAGCCGAAGCCCCACATCGGTCCCCAGCCGTAGCCGCCCTGCCAGCCCCACATCATGTTCGCCTCCCGTCAGATGCTTGCCGTTGCATGGCGTGCGCTGCCGCGCCAAAGTTGCCCGGCGCGCACCGATCGGGCGCGCGGCGTCCGTGCTCCTGTGAGCCGACGCGCCGATTTTGCATCATGGTACGCCCCGCCGCGCGGTCCGGCCACCTGCCCTTGACCCCGGTCATGGAACCGGGCGCAATCTGCCACTCCACCTCACCCTCGCCGCTTCGCGTCGGTCCCTCTCCACCCTGCGGAGAGGGACAACGGCCGCGCACATCTGCGGGAAGTTCCTCCTCTCCGCAGGGTGGTGAGGAGGTGCCCAGTGCCGAGCGCTTGCGCGAGGCACTAGCAGCCCAGGCTGGAGGTGAGGTAAGCCCCAGTCGCCGCCTGGATCCCCTTATACCGGCGCAATCCGAGGTCCATTGCTGGTGTGGGGACTTCAGCCCTGCCCGGGGTTTCAGACGGGACGGGTGGGACGCCGCGTCGCGCTATCGCTCGCGAGGCGGGCGCGGGGCATCGAGTAGATCAGCGGCTCAGTGCCTGGCGCTTGCGCGAGGCACCAGCAGCTCATGGTGCGGGCTGGACGGTCAGGGTGTAGCCGGTATTGTTCTGGTCGAGCACTTCCGACACTTCCAGATAGAGTGTACCGTCGGCGCCGGCGACGGTCGCCGCGTCCACGACGACATCTTGCGGCAGGGGGCCGGCGTTCCCGCCGGGGTTGTTACAGGTGATGGCCCCGGGAAACGATGAATCCGTAAACACGCCCAGCACGGCATTCAGGTTAGAAGGGGCGGTCAGCGTCCCATCGCCAATGCCGGAGAGGCTGACGAGCGTGGCGCCGGTCAAGCCGCTAACCACGTAGTAGCTGCTCTCGCACATCGCGACATAGCCTGCGTGAACCGAGCCGGCCGTCAGCGGCATCGG
>JBGOTW010000308.1:0-4768 GCA_041476685.1 bacterium
AAACCGGTCGAGCACGGCGGGCTGTCCAGGTACGGTATTGTTCCAGGAGAAAGAGAGCCGGATGGACGAGAGGGCTTCCTGCTCGGAGAACCCTGCCGCCATCAGGACGTGGGAAGGCTCGGGATGATGAGTCGAGCACGCCGACCCGGAGGATGCCATGAGCCCCTCCTGCTCCAGGTGGGTCAGGATCACCTCCCCGGGAATCGGAGGCAGGCTGAAGTGGATGATGAAGGGGCTGGCGCGCTCGCTGCGGAAAATCCGAACGCGTGCATGCCGCTCCAACTCCGCATTCCACTGGTGCGCGTAGCGAACCCGCTCGGCCGCCTGCACGTGGCCCAGTTCCATGGAACGCTCCGCCGCCAGCGAGAACGCCACTGCGCCGAAGACATTCTCGGTCCCGCTGCGCAGGCCGTCCTCCTGGCCCCCGCCTTCGATCCACGGCTCCAGTGGCGTGGGTCTGCAACGCACGAGCGCCCCGACCCCTTTTGGGCCGTGCACTTTGTGCGCGCTGAAGGACAGCAGGTCGATCTGCGCGCTGCGCCAAGGAATGTGCATCTTGGCGAGGCCCTGAACCGCATCCACGTGGAATACGGCGCCGGGCGAAGCGCGCTTGAGAATCCGGCCCATCTCCTCCAGCGGCTGGATCGTGCCCAGTTCGTTGTTGAGCGCCATGCAGGAGACAACCCGGACTTCGCGATCCAGCAGCTTCTCGAAGGCCGGCACATCGACGAATCCCTGCCGCGTCACCGGAATACGCTCGACCTTCACGCCTTGCCGCGCGAGAGCTTCCGCCGTACGCATGACGGCCGGATGCTCGATGGCGCTGATGAGCAGGCGATCGCCCTTCAACCGGAGGGAAGCGAAGGCCCCGCGCAGCGCCATGTTGTCGCTCTCGGTGCCGCCGCTCGTGAAGATCACGGCCTGGGGCGGCAGACCGAAGACTTTGGCAAGCCGCTCCCGCGCCTGCGCCAAAGCGCGCCGTGAATCCATTCCCACCCCATGCATCGATGAGGGATTGCCGAAGCGTTCGGTCAGCAACGGCATGCACGTCGCCGCCATATCCGGAAACATCGGTGTGGTCGCGGCATTGTCCAGGTAGCACTCCAAATTCACCATTTCCTCGCTCTCCATCGGATCGCAATGGCCAACAACATAGGCCGATTGCAGATAGGCCGCTGCGCCAGCCCGCCAATTGACATCATCCTTCCTCACTATATACCTGTAGAGACGATCCGACTGGGTACGGAAGCGGTTCATTTACCTTGGCCAGGGGGCCCTTGTGGCGGATTCCCAGCGTCCGTCCGGCTATGCGTGGCTGATGGTTGCCGTGTCCGGCATCATCATGGGCACGGGGTTCGGCACGCAAGTCACCATCTCCGTATTTATTCAGCCCTTGCACAGCGAGTTCGGATGGGACCGGGGCGAAATCTCATTCGCCTACGCGCTGGCCTCGTTTTTCTCGGGACTCGGGGCCGTTGTGATGGGCCACCTGTCGGATCGAATCTCCCCGCGCATTCAGGTTATCGTCGGCGCCTGCACCATGGGCGTGGCTTACCTCCTGCTGAGCCGCACCAGCCAGCTTTGGCAGTTCCATCTGCTCTATGGCGTGATGATAGGAGGCCTGTGCCAAGGCTCGTTCATGACTCCACTCCTGACCAATATCGGCTTTTGGTTCGAAAGACACCGCGGCTTGGCCATGGGGGCGACGCTGGGTGGACAAAGCCTGGGGGCAGCCCTCGTGCCGCTTGTCGCACGGTATCTGATCACCGAATTCGGTTGGCGGCAGGCCTACCAGATCATGGGATACGGATCCTGGGCCTTGCTGATTCCGTTGGCGCTTCTGGTACGGCAGGCTCCGAATGTCGAGGCGATGCGCCATGCGTCGCGCGCAGCGGCCGCAGCGGACCATTTCCGATCGGGCGGGCGCACGGCGGCCGGTATGACCGCCGGCCAACTGGCGGCGTATCTGGGTGTCGCCAGCATTCTGTGCTGCATTTGCATGGCAATTCCCTCGATTCACCTCGTCAGCCTCGCCCTTGATGCTGGGATTTCGGCCCAGGCCGCGGCCAGCGTTCTGACCGTCCTGATGATCTTCAGCATCGTCGGACGCATCGGCATAGGCAAGATCGCCGATCATATCGGAGGCTTGCGCGCCCTCTGGCTCGCTTCCTTCGGCCAGACCGTGACGATCTTCTGGTTTACGCAAGTGCACTCGCTCACAGGATTGTACGCGGTCGCGCTTCTGTATGCGCCCGCATACGGCGGGGTCATCCCCGCTTATGCCATCGTGATCCGGGAGCTCGTGCCCACGCACCAAGTGGGAGGAGTGCTGGGGTGGATATTCTTCCTCAGCAACATCGGCATGGGGCTGGGGGGATTCCTTGGGGGAGCATTGTTCGACTGGATGGGCTCCTATACGGTACCGTTTGCCACGGGCGCCATCGCGGGAACGGCGAATCTCGTGATGATCGGCTGGCTATACATGAGGACACGGCAGATTCGGACGGCGCGCGCCGCCCTCGAACCCGCCTAGCGCGGCCGGAGCGCTTAGCTGTGATATCGGGCGGCGGTCAGGCGATCTGCTTGCGGCGGCGGGCGAGATAATCCACGAGCAGGTACTTGCCGAGGTTATGCGGCAGGCTGTAGAACGCGCGCCCGCGATTGATGCGGATGATCTCTTCCACGAATTTCGTCAGCACGGGATTGTCGTCCAGCATGAAGATGTTGATGACGACCTTTTCCCGCGTGCAGTGATCCACCTCCTTGAGCGTCTCCCGGTAGATATCGGGCGGGATGGATCCCATGAACCCCGGCCACTGGGCGTTCGTGTATCCGTTGATGTGCGTGGCCGTAGGCTGGCCGTCCGTGATGATGATCACTTGCCGGTTGACCGAGCGGTGCTTGCGGAAGAGCTGCCGCGAGAGCCACAGCCCTTCCTGGATGTTCGTGAACGGATCGCTCGGATCCCACGTCGCCTCGGTCAGCTGCTCGGCGCTGAGCTGCCGGGCGCGGGTGCTGAAACCGATCGTGTAGTAGTGGTCCCGGGGATAGGTGATCCGGATTAGGTGATCCATGGCCAGTGCCACGCGCTTGGCCGCGGGAAAGCGCCCATCGCGGGACATGGACCAGCTCATGTCGAGCATGAGCACGGTCGTCGCCTGCGTTTCGTGGTCCTCCTCGAAGACCTCGAAATCCTCCGGGAGCAAGCGCAGCCGCCGTCCCTGAACGCCCCGGTAGATGGCGTTCTTCAGCGTGCCCATGATGTGCACATTGAACGCCTTCCCGAACTCGTAGCGCGCCCGTTCCTCCGGATTGATCGTGGACGTGCCGCGCCGGGACTGCGCATGCAGGCCAAACTGGTCCTTGCGGAGATTCTTGAAGATTTCCTTGAGCGCGCTTTGGCCGATCTGACGGAATCCCTTGGGCGTGAGCCGGATTCCGTCGTCGGAGCGATACACGAAGCCTGACTTCTCGAGGTGATCGGCAAAATTGCTCAACACGACAACGGACTGGATCGCTTCCTCATTGAGCAGCTTCTTGAAGTCTTCGATCGAGATGTTCTGGAATTTCCCGCTGCGCAGCGCCTCGGCCAGGCTAGCCATCTGCTTGAACTGGGCCATCACCTCTCCCGCACCCTCGAAGTCGAGGGACTCGGGCCCCTGAAACTGCCGTCCATAGCGCAGGATGAACTGCTCCAACTCCTTCAATAGCTCCTGTTGGGCCTGGAGTTCCTCGAACAACCGCTGTGCCTCGGCGTCGAGGAAGCCCTGCTCCTGCTGGTAGCGAGCCAGGTGATCCACGGCCGCGCTCGCCCGATTGGGCAGGCTGCGCAGCGTCTCTTCCCGCCGCTGGAATTCGGGATGAATGGCGCCCAGGGAATGGCGCGCCGTCTGCAGCTCGCGCTCGACGATGCGCTGCAGCTTATCGTGGATCTCGTCAAGGGCATTGTTGAAGTTGTGCTTCTGGAAGGCGAGCTGACGCTGATGACGCAGCTCCTGCAGGAGCTCGTCCGTGCCCATGACGCGCAGATTGAATTCCGGGAGCTTGAGCCCCTGGCGCATGAGCCATTCCAGAGCCTCCTGTGCGGAGAGGCTCCAGCTCATGTAGTTGCTCAATTCTTCGAACAGCCGGGAGGACAGGTCCTCGTCGTCGAGGTCAAGCCATGTCTTGGTTCCGTCCCACCGACTGTACCTTGTGCGCTTCATTGTAGATGGCCTTTCCGTCCACCACGTCCTTGTTGAGCTTGTTGTTCACAAACAGCCCTTCGAGGATCAGCTCGATCGCGGAAGCGATCTCGCCCGGGGATTCGCCGACGTTGAGCTTCTCGACGCCCTGCTTCATCCCCCGCACGGTGGCAAGGGTGGATAGGTAGTGGCTCGACGGCAGGCTGTCGGAGACCTCGGCCCACCAGCCTTCCTGAAAGCTGGCGAGCAGCAACTCGAGGTGTTCGAGCGGCAGCCGCTCGTTGAACACCCCGAGGACGGCCTTCTGAATGAGCTTCTGGATGACCTGAGTCTGCGTTCGCTCCTGTCCCCCATATTCGAGTTCGAGCTTTCCATCGGTTGTCGCCGCAATGGCCAGCAGGTCCGACACACGGGGCACGATCTCCTTTTCGGCGTTTCGGATCGCGCGCTTCTCCGCGTTGCTGATGATGCTCTCCATGTTGTTGATCGACATCCGCACGCTGACTCCGGACACCTGATTCACATCCGGGGAGTTGCGCGCCTGGAACGTGATCTCGGCAATGATGTCCTTGATGAATGAGGGG
>JBGOTW010000309.1:0-4711 GCA_041476685.1 bacterium
GCCTTGCCGGCGCGCCCAGATGTCCGTGTAGCGACCCGCCGCGCCCCGGCCGTCCGGATACGTATACGTGGTGCGTGCATGGATGATCGCAAAATCGCCGAGTATGCGGATCCGCACGTCCTCCGGCTGCAGGTTCGCAATACCCGGCGGTTTGGCGACTTGCGCGAGAAATCCGGCCCGATCCACCAAAGACCCGTCCGGACGGCTGCTGAGAAAATCATCCCCCAGGATTTCCTCGAATCGTCGCACATCCGATTTCTGGACCGCCTGGATGTAGTCGCTGTTGAGCGTGCGGAGGATATCGAGGTCGCTCGCATTCGTCGTCGTTTGGGCTCGCATGGTTCGGGTCTCCGGGTGAAGTGTGGGACGGCGGACCGCGTTCCCGCCGTGTGAATGGCGCTCAAGGTTGGACGGCGCGGCGGTCCCGGGGTGTTTGCTCCCGCTCGAACCCGCCGTAGTCGCGCATTACGCCCGCCGCCCGCAGGCGATGGTCCGTGCAGGTGCCCGCACGCCGGACCCGAACGAGCGCCCGGCCGCATGCGGCTACTCCTGCCAGAAGCATTTATGGGCCTCGCGCGCGGCCTGACCGGTCGTCAGTCCGATGTCCCGCAGCAGGTGCGGATCGAGGTCGCGCAGGTCCTGGCGCTGGCGGGAGCGCGTCGCCCAGACGAGCACCCACGCCGCCCAGGCCGCCAGCAGGGCACAGCCTACTCGCCACCAGATCCGCAACAACTCCCCGCGGGGCCGCGCCCGCAGGCTCCCCAGGTCCAGCAGCGGATCGCACGCCGACCGTTCCAGGATTCCGTTCATGGCTCCCGCCTCCGGCACAAGCGACTCGTCCCCCGTTCTCGCGCCCCCGCTGTTGCTTGGGCGACCGGGCGCGCGGGCCTCATCTTGCATTCATCAGCGTAAGCTGATATGTATAGAACCTATCATGCGTTGCTGATATGTCAAGGGAGAAGCCATGAGCGAATCCGACGCCCTGCTCAACGTGCTGACGGCGCTGGCCGATCCGGTGCGACTGGCGATCCTGCAGCACCTGCTGGGCGGCGGGGCGGCCGTCTCCGAGCTGGTCGCCGTCACCGGCGCAAGCCAGCCCAACGTGTCGAACCACCTGACCGTGCTGCGCGGGCGCGGCTTGGTGCGCGCCAGCCGCCTGGGCCGCCAGCGGGTATACGAGCTGAAGGATCCGCGGGTGGCGCAGCTGGTCGAGTCCCTCGCCTCGGTCGCCGGCGGGAGGCGCACGGCGCCCGTCAAGGACGCGGCCCTGGTGCGTGCGCGCACCTGCTACGATCACCTGGCGGGAAGGCTCGGCGTGCGTCTGTTCGAGTCGCTGGTGCGCCGCAAGGCGATCCGGCTGCCCGCTGCGTTCGCCGCGAACGGGAGGGCCGGCACGGGTTGCCGCATCGAACTTGGCCCGGACGCCCGGTCGGTCTTCGCGGAATTCGGGGTCGTGCTGGAGGATGCGCTCAAGGGCAAGCGCTCGCCGGGTTATGCCTGCCGCGACTGGACCGAGCGCCTGCCGCACCTGGGAGGCGGGTTGGGCGCGGCGCTTTGGTCCCGCTTCGTCGAGGCGGGCTGGGTGCAGCGCAAGCCCGGCACGCGGGCCGTGCTGGTCACGCCGCAGGGGCGGCGCGCCCTGGCGCGGCGCCTGGGGGTGCGGATGGAGTGAAGGGCGGCTGCCCCGCTTATCCTGCCCGCGCCCGGCCCTCGATTTCCCGCTCGGCCCACTAGGTCGTCGCGGCGTCCCAGCTTTATGCGGTGGTTCCGTCTGTCCGGCGGCTTAGTCGGTCCGGCGAGTGTGCGGGCGACTGCGCGCGGGCGCTCTGGAGAGCTGCGGGACTCCCCGTCAGCGCGGGGCGACCTGGAGTGCGACCTGTCCCTTGTACTGTTCCCTTGACCCTTTCGCCGAGGCGCCGGAATAAACAGCCGTCTTGCCAATCTCGCCCGATCAGGCTACAACCCGCTCGTCCGACCTTCGCTTGAGACGGACGGCCAGCCGGGCCTTTGGGGGGCCCGCTGCGGGGAAGGAATCCTCGGCGGATCGCCCATCAAGGCGCAAGGCGGGGTCTGTCGGCTCGACCCGCTTGGCTCCGTTCCATCGCCCCAGGCACAGGGATTCCCCACACCGTCGCATTCGGCCAGTATTCGAGGAGACTGCCCGCTATGGCCCAAGTCAATCTGCGCAAGGTCTACAAGACCTTCGACAAGTCCGAGGTGGTGCATGGCATTGACCTCGACATCGCGCACAACGAGTTTGTCGTGCTGGTTGGGCCGTCCGGCTGCGGGAAGAGCACCACGTTGCGGATGATCGCGGGCCTGGAGGAGATCACCAAGGGCGATATCCTGATCGGCGACCGGCTCGTCAACGACGTGCCGCCGAAGGATCGGGACATCGCGATGGTGTTCCAGAATTACGCCCTCTATCCGCACATGACGGTGTTCGAGAACATGTCGTTCGGCCTGAAGCTGCGGGGCGTGCACAAGGACGAGATCCGGCGCCGCGTGGACGAGGCAGCCAATATCCTCAACATCGGCGAACTGCTGGAACGGCGGCCCAAGCAGCTCTCGGGCGGCCAGCGCCAGCGCGTCGCCATGGGCCGGGCCATCGTCCGCCAACCCCAGGTATTCCTCTTCGACGAGCCTTTGAGCAACCTGGACGCTAAGCTGCGCGTGCAAATGCGCACCGAGATCAAGAAGCTGCACCTGAAGGTGGCGACCACGATCGTCTACGTGACCCACGACCAGGTCGAGGCCATGACGCTGGCCGACCGGATCGTCGTCATGAATGCCGGCAACATCGAGCAGATCGGCACGCCCGAGGAAATGTACGAGAACCCGCAGACGAAGTTCGTGGCCGGCTTCATCGGCTCACCCTCGATGAACTTCATACCCTGCAAGCTCGTCGAGAACGGGGGAGGCCTGCAGGTGCGCCTGAGCGACAAGATTTCCCTGCGGGTTCCGAAAGACAAGGAGGCGCGCTACCGGTCCCAGGTCAACCGCGACCTGACCTTCGGACTGCGTCCCGAACACCTGACCGAAGCCAAGCCCCATGCGGCCAATTCCGCCTTGGTGGATTTCACCTCGCCGGTGGAGGTCACCGAGCCGATGGGTGTGGACACCATGGTGTTCATCGGCGTGCAAGGCATTGACGTGTGCGCCCGCTGTGCGCCGAAATCCGCAAAGGGCGTGAGCGAGATGATGACGTTTTCCGCCGACATGAGCCACATGCACCTGCTCGATCCCCAGACCGACAAGGTGTTGTAGACGTGCGTCGCGCGGCCCTTGCCGGCGGGAGGGGTCGCGCGCTTCGGGCTGCGTCCGCTCTACTGCTCCCGTTTGGCGTCGCGCCGCATGAGCGCCGACACCACGTCTCCGGGCGCGTGACCCTGGAAGAGCACGGCGTGCACGGCCCGCGAGATCGGCATGTCCAGCTTGTGTTTGTCGGCCAGTTCGACCGCCGCCCGCACGGTGTAGGCCCCTTCGACCACCTGCCCTACCTCCGCCTGAGCCTGCTGGGGCGTCCTGCCCTTGCCCAGCAGCGCGCCGAAGCGGTTGTTGCGGCCGTGCTGGCTGACGCTGGTGAGGATCATGTCGCCATTGCCCGCCAGGCCGTGAAAGGTTTCGGCCTTCGCGCCGAGGCTGACGCCGAGCCGCACCATCTCTCCCAAGCCGCGCGTCATCAGCGCCGCCTTGGCATTGTCGCCGTAGCCCAGCCCGTCGGAAATGCCGCAGGCGATCGCCACCACGTTCTTCAGCGCCCCGCCCAGCTCCACTCCGATCACGTCCGGCTGGAGAAAGACGTGGAACCACGGTCGCATGAACAGCTCCTGGATCCGCTCCATCAGGGCGGGATCGGATGCCGACGCGACCACCGCCGTCGGCAGGCTCAGGATCACCTCCTTTGCAATGCTGGGCCCTGAAATCACGCCTATTTTCCCCCGGGCCGCCGCTCCGAGCTCCTGCTCCCACATGTCCACCGTGAGGCAGTGCGTGCCCGGCTCGATGCCCTTCGACCCGATGATCACCGGCTGTCCGGCATAGCCCGCCTTGAGAAGAGACTGCGCCGTCTGGCGGATATGGGCGACGGGTACCGCGCACACGAAGGCGTCGCTGTCGCGGGCGAATTCCCCGATTTCGCTGGTGAACCGCATGTCGGGCGGGATCACCAGCTCCGGCAGATGCGGATGGTGCCGGGTGCGCGTCATCGTCTCGACCACGGAGGGCACAAACTCCCAGACGCGCACGGCGTGTCCGGCGTCGGCAAGGACGTGGGCGAGGCTCATGCCCCAGGTGCCGCCGCCGAGGACCGTGAGGCGGGGAGGTCGATTCATGGCAGGACCAAAGTTAGGGTGCGTCGCAGTTTGCGGTGCGCGCCTGAGCCTGCATGCGCGAAAGCCCCCCAGGCTCAATTGCCTTCAGCATACCCGGTTCGGGTCAGCGCAGATTGAGACGGGTCAAGGCGGGAGATGCAGGACGGTGCGCGTCGCTACGCTTCGCTCTTCGGATCGCGCAGCATCAGGCGGGCGACCGCTTCCGCGGGCTTCTGGCCCTCGAACAGCACGCCGGCGACCGCCTGGGTGATGGGCATATCCACCCGCTGCGCCAGGGCCAGGTCCACCGCCGCGCGCACGGTGTAGTAGCCCTCCACCACCATCCCCACTTCCTGGAGCGCCCGCTCCACCGGCTTGCCGGCGCCGATGAGGGAGCC
>JBGOTW010000310.1:0-4666 GCA_041476685.1 bacterium
CAGTGCCCTGCGAACCACAGTGCCCTGCGAACCACAGTGCGCCGCAGACCACAGTGCGCAACACCCCACCCTTGGCGGACGGGCAGAGGACGGGCGCCACGCAGCGGGCACCGAAGCCCGGCTGCCGCGTTCCGGCCCGCTCCCCGCTCCAGCGGAAAGAAGCGTCGCGATGAGTGTCGAGGCACGCACAGCGACCCCAGCGCAGGGCACTTCCGGCGCGGTCCCGCGCGTGCCGACGCAGACCGACCCCGCGCGCTACCGGCACTGGAAGCTCAAGTTCGCCGGCCCCGTGGCGACGCTCGTGATGGACGTGCAGGAGAGCGGGGGACTCAGGCCCGGCTACGAGCTCAAGCTCAACAGCTACGACCTGGGCGTGGACATCGAGCTGGCCGACGCGGTGACGCGGCTGCGCTTCGAGCATCCCGAGGTCCGCTGCGTGGTGGTGACGAGCGGGAAGCGCAACGTCTTCTGCGCGGGCGCCAACATCTTCATGCTGGGCGGCAGCAGCCATCCCTTCAAGGTCAATTTCTGCAAGTACACCAACGAGACTCGTCTGGCGATGGAGGAAGCGTCGCGGGACAGCGGCCAAGTGTACCTGGCGGCGCTCAACGGCATCACCAGCGGCGGCGGATATGAGCTGGCGCTGGCCTGCGAGGAGATCCACCTGATCGACGACCGCTCCTCCGCCGTGAGCCTGCCGGAAGTCCCCTACCTGGCCGTGCTGCCGGGCACGGGAGGCTTGACGCGGCTGGTGGACAAGCGCCGCGTGCGGCGCGACCTGGCCGACGTGTTCGCCACGCTCGCCGAGGGCTGCAAGGGCAAGCGCGCGCTGGAGTGGAAGCTCGTGGACGCGATCCACCCCCCCTCCTCCTTCGAGCAGGCCGTGCAGCAGCGGGCCACGGCGCTAGCCGAGAAAGCCGCGCTGGCGGAAAGATCCGCGCTGGCCGCGAATGCCGCGTCGGCCCAGCAAGCGGCTGGCCGGCAAGCCGGGAACGGCGGGCCGGCGGCGGACCGGGGCGTCGCGCTCACTCCGCTGCACAAGACCATCACTGCGCGCGGCATCACGTACCGGCACGTGACCCTGACCCTGGACGAGCCGCAGCGCGTTGCAACCCTGCTGTTGAAAGGCCCGGACACGGTGACGGCCCTGCCCGCGGAGCCGTCCGCGCTGGGCGCCGACTGGTATCCCTTCGCCTTGTTCCGCGAGCTGGACGACGCGCTGGTCGAGCTGCGCTTCAATTACGAAACGGCCGGCGTCGTGCTGGTGAAGACTCAGGGCGACTTGGCGCGGGTGCTTGAGACGGACGCGCAGCTGCACAGCCGCAGCGACCACTGGTTCCTGCGGGAGGTGCGCCTGTTCATGCGCCGCACGCTCAAGCGCATGGACGTGACCGCGCGCACCTTCTTCGCCCTGGTCGAGCCGGGCTCGTGCTTCGGCGGGTTCCTGGCCGAGGTCGCGCTGGCGGCCGACCGCGTCTACATGCGCAGCGCCTCCGACGACGCCGTGAAGCTGGGACTGGGAGCCAGCAACGCCGGGCCCTTCCCGATGGGCAACGGCCTGACCCGCCTCGGCCAGCGCTTCCTGGACAATCCCGCCCACGTGCACGCGCTGCTGGCGCGGCTGCCGGCGACCTTCGGGGCGGAGGCTGCGCTGGAGGCGGGCCTGGTCACCGCCGCGCCCGACGAGCTGGACTGGGACGACGAGCTGCGCATCGCGGTGGAGGAGCGCGTCAGCCTCTCCCCCGACGCGCTCACGGGCATGGAGGCGAGCCTGCGCTTCGCCGGGCCCGAGACGATGGAGACCAAGATCTTCGCGCGCCTGTCCGCCTGGCAGAACTGGGTCTTCACCCGGCCCAACGCCACCGGCCCGACCGGCGCCCTGACGATGTACGGCAAGCCCGGCAGCCCGGAGTTCGATTTCCGGAGGACGTGAACCGCGCCCCCCCGATGCGCATTCATTGACGCTCGATTGGAGCGAAATTCCTCCCACGCAGGAGCCCCGCCATGTTCGACAGCATCCCGAACAACGTGAACCTGGAAAGCAACCCCAAGCTGCAGCGGGCGCTGCTGAAGTGGCAACCCGACTTCCTCGCCTGGTGGAAGGAGGTCGGCCCCGAGGGCTTCCAGGAGGACCGCGTCTTCCTGCGCACGGCGATTGGCGTGGGCCAGGGCGGCTGGGCCAACTACGATTACGTCAAGATGCCCGACTACCGCTGGGGCATCTTCCTGGCGAACCCGCGCAAGGCGGACACGGTCTACTTCGGGGACCGCATCGGCGAGAAGTTGTGGGACGTGGTGCCGGGCGAGTTCCGCAAGGAGCTGCGGCGCCTGATCGTCACGCAGGGCGACACCGAGCCCGCCTCGGTGGAGCAGCAGCGGCTGCTCGGCCGGAGCGCGCCCAGCCTGCTCGACCTGCGCGCCCTGCTGCAGGTCAACGTGGAGGAGGCACGACACCTGTGGGCGATGGTGTACCTGCTGCACAGCTACTTCGGCGCGGACGGCCGCGACGAGGCGGAGGAAATGCTGGAGCGCCGCTCCGGCCACCCGGATCATCCGCGCATCCTGGAGGCGTTCAACCGCCCCATCCGCGACTGGCTGGCGTTCTTCTGCTTCACCACCTTCACCGACCGGGACGGCAAGTTCCAGCTCGCCTCGCTGGCCGAGAGCGCCTTCGATCCGCTCGCCCGCAGCACCCAGTTCATGCTGATGGAGGAGGCGTTCCACATGGCCACCGGCGAGGGCGGCGTGGCGCGCACCATCCGCCGCACAGGCGAGCTGATGCGCGCGGGCACCGATCCGCGCAGCGTCGGCGCGATTCCGCTCGAGATCATCCAGAAGTACATCAACGAATGGAGCACGGCGAGCTACGACCTGTTCGGCGGCGAGGACTCCACCAACGCCGCGAACTACTTTGCCGGCGGGCTGAAGGGCCGCTTCAACGAGAACGACCCGGGCAAGTACGCCGACCACAAGGCGCTCGAGGAGAGCTACGAGTCGCAGGTGTTCCAGGACGGCGGCTGGGTGACCAAGCGCATCCCCTTGCGCCGCGCCATGAACGCCGTGCTGCTCGATTCCTACCGCGACGAGTGCGCCCGCATCGTCGAGCGCTGGAATAGCGTGCTCGCAGAGACCGGCGCGAGCGAGCGGCTGATGCTGCCGAGCCTGCGCTTCAACCGGAAAGTGGGTCTGTACAGCGGCCAGGCCTACGATCCGCAGGGGCAGCCCATCGCCGCCGAGATCGCGCGGGCCAGGCGCGCGGAATGGCTGCCCAGCCAAGCGGACCTGGACTACGTGCAGAGCTGCATGGTGCCGGTGGTCGAGCCGGGCATGCTGGCGAACTGGATCGCGCCCCACGCCAAGGGCGTTGCCGGCAAGCCGCTGGATTTCCCCTACGTCCTGTTCCACTAGGCCTCTGCGCCGGCGGTCCGCCCTTACTCCCCCACCCCCAAGAGGAAAGGGGCCCGGGGATGGGGGCCGGCGCCGGGCGCGGCCCCTACACAGCGCGGCCCAGCAGCAGCCCGGAGAGCAGCAGGGCCAGGACTACCAGGGACAGCGCCACGTACAGGACGTCCCGCTCTTGCGCAAAGCTGACGGCCGTCATGGCGACGCGCACGATGGGCAAGGCAATCAGCAGCATCAATCCAGTGACGATCACCGCGCGCGGGCTGCCGCGCGCGAGACCGGACACCACCTCGGCCAGGGAGTTTGTCACCGTGCCCTCAGGCAGGATACCGCCGCTCCTGAGCACCGCGATGGTCGTCGAGTCGGCGGGCGGCCGCGCCAGGTTCCCGATCCATCCCGCGGCGAGGACGGCCGCGCATACCAGCACCCCCACCCGCATCAGCAGGCTCAGCAGCAGGTGCACCTTCACGGGCGCCGATTGCGGTGCGGACATGGCTCACCTCGAGAGAGGGCTCAACGGATGCGGATGCCGAAGCCGCGTAGCGCCATCTGCACGCCGAGCACGATCAGCACGATGACGAACACGTAGCGAATGCGCTGGCTGGGCAGGCGCACCATCAGGCGCGTCCCGGCCCACGCCCCGGCGAGCACGCCCAGCGCCACCGGGGCGGCCAGTTCCGGCACGATGTCCCCCCTGACGAAGTACGTGCCGGCGCTGGCGGCCGCGGTCACGCCGATCATGAAGTTCGAGGTGGCCGAGGAGACCTTGATCGGCAGTCGCATGGCGGAGTCCATCGCCAGCACCTTCAGCGCGCCGCTGCCGATCCCCAGCAAGGCGCTCAGCACCCCGGCGCCCCACATCAGCGCGAACCCGAACCAGACGCGCACGGGACGATAGGGTACGTCCCGGCCCAGCACGCGGTCCCAGTAGCCCCCCGTCAGCGACAGGCGCTCCGCCCAGGGGTCGAGCGCCTGCCCGGCCGCTACCGAGGCGTCGGGACGCCGGATCATGAACACGGCGGACTGCAGCAGCAGCAGCGCGAACAACAGGTACAGCCAGCGCGTCTCAAGCACCGCCGCCAGGAACGCCCCCACGAGCGCTCCCGTCACCGTGGCGATGTTCAGGAACATGGCCACGCGCAGGTTCGTCAACTGGTCACGCACGAAGCTGGCGGCCGCTCCGCTCGATGTGGCGATCACCGAAACGATGCTGGCGCCGATCGCATAGCGCAGGTTCACCCCGAACAGCAGCGTGAGGCCGGGC
>JBGOTW010000311.1:0-4640 GCA_041476685.1 bacterium
CCCACCAGGCCGCCGATCGCGCCTGCTCCGACCACACAGACTTTCATGGGACTCCCTGTGGCTGGACTGTTGCCGCTCGTTGAGACTCCATCCCGCGGACGCCGACTGCTGGCCGCGCTGCGACCCTTGAGCGCTTCGCCTAGCCGCGCTCCGTCACCTCGAACCGGCCGCCCCGAACGGCTCGCTTCCGCTCATCGGCAGGCGCTCACCCCATCGTGTTGTGCAGGCTGCCGATGCCCTCGATCCGCACCTCTACCTTCGCGCCCGGCTTCATCGAGCCCGCGCCGATCGAGGTGCCGCAGGAGATGATATCCCCCGGCAGCAGCGTCAGGTCCTGGGAGATCATCTGCACGAGCTTCACCGGGCCGAATATCATGTCGCTGACCGGGTAGTTCTGCCGCTCGTTGCCGTCGAGGATGGTCTTGATCGCGAGCTTGGCCGGGTCCAAGCCCGTGGCCACGCAGGGGCCGAAGGGTCCAAAGGTGTCGAAGCTCTTGGCCCGGGTCCACTGGTCGAAGGTCGAGTCCTTTTTGAGCAGCTCGGCGGCCGTGACGTCGTTGACGCAGGTGTAGCCGAAGATGCAACCCGCGGCCTCCGCTTCCGAGACTGCGCGGGCGGCCTTGCCGATCACGACGCCCAGCTCGCCCTCGTAGATGACCTTCCCGTCGTAGGACTTCGGGCGGCGGATCTGGCCGCCTGGCTCGGTGAAGGACGTGTTCGCCTTCAGGAAGTAGAGGGGTTCAGGCGGTGTGGACAAGCCGAGCTTGGCTCCAAGCGCCTTGAAGTTGTTCCAGAGCGCCACCATCTTCGTGGGCTGCACGGGAGTCAGCAGCTTGACTGCGCTCAGCGCGACCGTCGCGCCCGTTGGCGTGGGCGAGTTGAACAGGTCGCCCTCGTGCACCGCGATAGTGTCGCCCGTCAGCGTGCCGAAACCCGTCCTGCCGCCCTGCTCGAAGCGTACCCAATGTGTCATGGCGCGATGTCCAGATTGAAGATGACGGACGGTGGCTGGCGCCCCGGCTCGCCGCCCTCCGGTGTTTCGCCGCGAGCGGGCCGAATCGAGTTCCGGGCTGCGTTCGGGCCCCTGCTGGACCGCTCCGGATCGCATGCCGGAACGGGGCGCTGCCTGCTTCTCCGCTCCGGGACCTCATACCTTAACTGGCGCGAGAAGGAAAACGGGGCCGGGAAACCAGGTCCAAAGCGGGAATTGCCATCACCGCAAGAATCGGGTCGCGCCCGACCGGCGCGCTGACTAGCGTGAGGGTGCCGCGCGGAATCCGCTGAGGCGAATGCGCGCAAGCTCCTGCGCCCTCAAGGAGACTGCCGCTCCCCGCCGCGTTTTCCTGCAGGGCGCGGTGGAAATGAATCCCTTGCCCGGGAGACAAGCTATGCAGGGCACACTGGACAAGACCCGGCGGCAACCGCTTCTGGCTGGCGCGAGTCTACGTGCGCGACCGCTGGACCGCCCAGGGGGGCTGGGGCGGCGGATTGTCTCCGCGCTGGTTGCGCGGGGCATCTCCCTGGTGCGGACCTGGGTTGCGCGGGGCCGCGACCGGCGCCTGATGCGCTGCTTCACGGAGCGTGACCTCAGGGACATCGGCCTGACGCGCGCGCAGGTCCACTGGGAGATTGGCAAGCCCTTTTGGCGAGTCTAGCGGGCCGTCGCCACCCCCGAATGGGCTGTCCAGCGTGGCTATGCGATCTCCAGCACGATCGGACAATGATCCGAACCCGTCACTTGAGGCAGGATCCGGGCCGCGCGCAACCGTCCGCGCAGGCTCTCGGAGACCAGGAAGTAGTCAATGCGCCACCCGATGTTCCGGGCGCGGGCGTCGTTCATCGGGCTCCACCAGGTATAGTGGCCGCCGCCCGGCTCGAACACCCGGAACGTGTCGATGAAACCGGCGCCGATGAGCCGGTCCATGCCCGCACGTTCCTCGGGCGTGAATCCGGCGTTCTTCGTGTTGGTCTTGGGATTCGCCAGGTCAATCTCCTTGTGCGCGACGTTGAGGTCCCCGCAAAGCACGACGGGCTTCTTCTTGTCCAGGCGCTTGAGGAACGCCACGAAGTGCGGATCCCACTCTTCCACGCGGTAGGCGAGCCGGGTCAGCCCGCGCTGGGCGTTTGGCGAGTACACGTTGACGACATGGAATTCCGGCAACTCGACCGTGATCAGGCGCCCCTCCTTATCGTGCTGCGCCCGCTCCATGCCGAGGCGCACGGACTGGGGCTCGAAGCGGGTGAGGATGGCCGTGCCCGAGTAGCCCTTCTTCTCCGCCGCGTTCCAGACCACGCCGTAGCCGTCCAGGTCGAGCCCAGCCTGCTCCTCGGTCGCCTTGACCTCCTGCAGGCAGAGCACGTCGGGCCGTTCCCGGCGCACGAAGGCGGCGAAGCCCTTCTTCTGCACGGAGCGGACGCCGTTCACGTTCCAGGAAATCAGCTTCATGCGCACGCCGGAAGGAGGGGTGGCGGGGAAGTCATGGAGCGACTTGGGGGGGAGCGCACGGTGCTCCGCAAGTTCAGGGCTTCACTCGCCACAGGGCCAGGTAGGGCTTGTTGCCCACGCGCACGGCGCCGGTGACGACGATGCGACCGGAAGCGTCCGCCGCGACTCCGTAGGCCAGGGCGTTGGGCGCATCCTCGCCGTCGCCGGGAGGATCGCGCTGGATGAGCGCGCCCATCCGGCCAAAGGCGGGATCCGCCGCCCCGCTCGCCGTGCGGCGCCATATGGTCAGCAGGCGCATGCCCCGCGCGTCGCGGCTGGAACCCGCAACGATAATACGGCCTTGCCCGTCCACAGCCAGGTCCCGGCCATGGTCGCCCGCATTGCGGGCGCGACCGCCCGCCGTTTGCGCGAAGGTGACCAGGCCGTAGCTGTTTCCGTTGAACGTGGTGTCGGGCGTGCCGTCGGGGTTGAACCGCCACAGGCCGACCATCTGCATGCCGTAGTCGTCCGCATCGGAAAGGTGCCTGCGGTCGTAGATCGAGCCCAGCACGACGACCCGCCCGTCGCGCGCGACCGCTATCGCCGCGGCGGAAGTGGCGAGCCAGTCGCGCTCCGGCAGCCGCACGGTGAGCACCTGGCCATCGTTCCACTCGGAATCGGCCGAGCCGTCGGGCAGGAAGCGCCAGACGGCCATGATCCACTGCGAGTGGGGACCGTAGGTGGCCCCGGCCACCAGGATCCGGCCCTCCGCGTCCACGGCCACCGCGTTGCCCCGCGTATCGGGTACGGTCAGCGCGCCCTTGCCCACGAAGCTGCGGTCCAGGTCACCGGCCGCGGTGAAGCGCCACAGGGTCAGGAACTCGCGGGAGCCGGGCCCGGTCTCCACCTGCGGCCAACTCGATCCGACGACGACAACGCGGCCCCGCGCGTCCAGCGCCACTCCCTTGCCCGAGTCGTCCGCGCCCCTGCCCGCGCTGCCCGTCAGGGAGATCACGCCCCGGCCATGGAAGGTGACGTCCGGCTGGCCGGCGTCGGTGAAGCGCCACAGCGCAAGGTGCAGCCGCCCCTCCCGGTCCAGGCTGTATCCCGCGACGATGATCTGGCCATGGCTTTGGATCACCAGGCCTTGCCCGAATTCGCCCGTCTCGGGCGTCCCCACGGCCGATGCCGTCGGGGCGAGCACGCTCCCCTGGGTGCCGAACGTGGGGTCGAGACTGCCGGAGGCGGTGAAGCGCCACAGGGCGACGCGCGGCACTCCCTCGGCCGCGCTGCGTCCCATCACGAGCAGGCGGCCCTGGACGTCCAGGGCGACGGCCGTACCCGACCCGCCGGAGACGAGGCGATAACCGGTAGCGTTGAACTCCGGGTCGGCGTGCGGCAGGACCGGAGCCGGCAACTCGACCTGCACCGAGCCGGGCGTCTCGGCCAGGTTCTCCGGTGGGCGCTGTGGGCGAGTGGCAACGAACCCGGCGATGCCCGCGACGAGGACGACCGCACCGGCCACCGCGGTCCACAGAACATAGCGGGGCAGCGCATTCACAGGTCTCATTGTCCCGGCCAGGCCTTGAAGGGATCCATGCGGAACTCCACCACGGCGCGTCATTCCGCGGCGCGGCGGCGGTTCCCACTGGGGAGCAGACTAGTCCAATCTGCGCCCGCAGGACAAACGCCGGTTGCGGCGGGATAGGTCGCGGCCCGGCTCACCTGGAGGTCTTTCAGGCTCCGCGCAGCCACGAAATCCTGACTCATTTGACCCGCCGCCCGTTCCTCCATTACCGTGCGGGCAGGTCCTCGAGCCGGGCGCAAGGAGCCCCATGAGCGCATGCGACGCCACGGGGGTGGGTGCGGGCAACGCGACCCGCGCTGCCGCCCAGTCGACTCGGGAACCGGCCGCCGAGCGCGTGCCGATGCCGAAACAGCGCCGCGCGAGCCGCGGGGCGCCAACACGCGGGACGGCGGCGGCCTGCTCCGCAACGCCTGCGAGCGGCTGGGGTTGCTGCGTGCGTTCGCGCCCGACGCTGAGCGCAAGTTGCCCGGCTTTCGCGCCTGACTTGCCCCGCATTCCGTGTCCCGTCATGAACGAGTGGTTCCCCAAGCGCACGCTCGGCTCGCTGCCGGCCGAGGCTGCCGCGCGCTTCGGCGACCGGGAGGCCCTGAGCTTCAAGGGCCGGCGCTGGTCCTTTCGCCAGTTCTC
>JBGOTW010000312.1:0-4581 GCA_041476685.1 bacterium
GGAGTCGCTTGTGGCCATGTTCAAGAACCCATTTTCCGCGGATCACACCCCGGAAGCCAGGGCCAAGGCGCTCTGGGAGCGCGCGCAGAAGCATTTCGAAGGCAGGCTCTTCAATCGCGCCATCACCGACCTGCAGGATGCCCTGCAGCTCAATCCCGCCTACGCCAAGGAAGCCTATGAAATGATGCAGGTGCTATCGGCCCAGGGGCAGGACGAACAGTCGGTCAGCATCGGCATGGCGCTGCTCAAGATCAACGCCACGGACCATGAGCTGTTCAATCGGCTGGGCAATTCGCTGCGGAGGCTGGGGGATTTCACCCGCGCCAAGAACGTCTACACCCAAGCCCTCAAGGTGAAGTCCAACTTCCTCTTCGCCCGGTACAACCTGGCGGCATGTTTCTTCGGCATCGCGACCGCGGATGCGGATCTGGTGAAGCAGACGCAGGCAGTCGAGACGCTGACGAAGCCGCGCCGCTTTGATTTTCAGGGCGGCCGCGCCGGTCTGGTTCCGCTGGAGAACGAGGAGTTCGGGCGCGGCGACGCCGCGAAGGGAAAGGACGCCGCCTCCGCGCCCGCGGCGAAGGCCGACCGCGGTGCCCTCAGGGTCCAGCTCACCCAGGATCTGCAGCAGGCCCCCGGTTCCTGGCAAGCGGAATACAACCTCGGTTTGCTGCTCGACCTGATGGGGCTGGGGGATGAGGCGATCGCCCACCTCAAGCAGGCCTATACCCACGATCCGAACCACCCCGCCCCGGTCAATAACCTGGCCGTCGCCCTGCTCGTGCACAAGAACAATCTCGAAGCGGCCGAGATGCTGCTGGCCAAGGCACAGATGCGCCATCCCTACGAGCGCACGATCGTGCTCAATCTGGCGCTGGTGTCCAAACGGGCCAATAAGGCGCTCCAGATCCTGAAATACTTCGTGTACCTGGGCGAGCTGCTGGCGCAGTCCCACGGCGAATTCGACATCGAGAAGGTGCGGGCGCACGCGGACGACCTGTTCGAACGCCACAAGTACGTCGAGGCGATTCCCCAGTTCGAGCTGATCGCGAAAGAGCACCCGAAAGCGGACCTGTTGGAGAAGCTCGCCGCCATGTACCTGAGCCAGAAGCATCAGGACGCCTACCTGCATACCCTCGTGCGGCTAGTGAAGCTCGATCCGAACAACAAGGAAGCCCGCCAGAAGATTTCCGATGCGGCGAAGGCCTGCGAGGACGAGGCGCACGAGAAGCTGGAAAAGGGGAACAAGGCTCAGGCCGCGCAGCTCATCCACAGGGCCGTCCAGATCGAGGAGAACGCCGACCGCTGGGTCGAGCTCGCCCAGCTCTACGAGGAGCTCGGCGAGGAGATCCTGGCCGGCAACGCCCTGCGCCGCTGGAAAGAGCTGACGGTGAAGCCCGCGAGCCATCCGCCCAGCGCGGCCAAGGCTCCGTGAGCCCGCGCCCGGTGGGATCGCCGTCGCATCCTGCCCGGCGCCGGATCGCCGGTGTGGCCCTCCTCCGTCTCGCCCGTCTCGTCCGTATCCACCGTCTCGCCCGTCTCGTCCGTATCCACCGTCTCGCCCGCATCACCACGCTCGCCGGCCTCGCTGGCTTCGCCACACTTGCCGGCCTCGCCTGGATCGGCCCCGCCCGTGCGGCCGGCCCTTCCGCATGCGCCGAGCCGCAGCCCGGCGCCATGCTGCGCGACTGCTCCTTCGAGCAGGCGCGCCTGTCGGGCCGCGACCTGAGCCATGCGGATCTGCGGGGCGTCAACTTCCAGCGCGCGGATCTGCGCGGGGCGAACCTGCGCGGCGCCCTCGCCATCGGCGCCAACTTCAGCCGCGCGAACCTGACGGGCGCGAAGCTCGGGGGAAATTTCGAGCGGGCGCAGTTCCGGGAAGCCGTTCTCGTCGAGGCGGAAGGCATGGCAGGGCTGTTCGGCGACGCCGACTTTTCGCAGGCCAAGCTCGACCGGGCCGTGTTCGACCGCGCCGACTGGATACGCGCCCGGCTGGAGCGCGCCAGCCTGAAGGGAATTTCCCTGCGGGGGGCGAACCTGTTTGCCATCGCGGGCTATGGGGCGGACCTGAGCGACGCACAGTTGGGGCGGGCCTACCTGCAGCGGGCGGACCTGGGCTACGCGAAGCTCGACCGCGCGGTGCTGCTGCAAGCCAACCTCACGCGCACAGAGCTGGGGCATGCGAGCCTTGCCGACGCGAACCTTTCGGGAGCGTACCTGTACGAAACGAGGCTCACGCAGGCCGCCGCGGCGCGGGTCAACCTGGACCAGGCCGCGCTGCTGCGACCGCACCTGGGCGGGGCGGACTTCACCGGGGCGCGCGGGGCGCCCGCGTGGCTGGTGCAAGGCTCCGCGGGCGGGCGGTACCTCCCCTCGCAGATCGCCTTGGCGATCAAGCGCGGCCTGCGGGACCTGCAAGGGGCGGACTTGCGCGGGACCGACCTCAAGGGGCTGGACCTGACCGGGCGGGACTTCAGCTATGCGGACCTGTCCGGGGCGGACCTGACGGGTGCGAACCTGTCCGGCGCGAGCCTGCTGCTGGCGGTGGCGCGCAAGGCCCACATGACCGGTGCCATTCTGGGGGAGATCAATTTCTCGGGGGCGGACTTGGACGGCGCCGAGATTGACGAAGGCTATCGGCGGGAGGCGGAGGTATGGAATTCCGTGGGCACGCCGCAATGGGTGCAAGCCGTGTCCCCATCCGCCGGCTCCGCCGTGCCCGCGGCGGCGCCCGTTCCCGCGGGCGGGCAGGGACCGGGGGGGCAGGTCCCCGCCCGCCCGCGCTAGCGCAGCGCGCCTGACCGGCGGCGCGAGGGGATCACACTTCCTTGTCGCTCGCCATGCGCTCGATGGCGGTGGCGCCCAGTTGGATCAGCTCGTCCACCTTCGGGGCGGAAAATCCGAGCAGCGAGCCGATCCGGTGGAATTGATCGCGCTCTTTCTGTGAAAAATCGCGGTCGGCGATCGCCACCGACATCAGGTCCAGCATCATCATGGCTTTGCTCTTTGGCTCCCGCTCCCAGCCGTGGAACGGCGTCAGGGTCGGCGCGGCCTGGTAGTGGACGAATTTCTTGAGCCGCTCGACGGCCTGGGGATTGCTGACGAAGGAAATCGCCTGCATGAGGGATTCCACTTCTCCCTGGGCGACGCTGCCGTCGGCGAGGATCATCGCGATCATCGCGCTGGCGAACCATTCGCGCTGCTGATCGTTCATCTTCGCGACGGGCGTGCGGAGCGTCTGAGCCATCGCTCTCCTTGCGCAAAGCGAGCCCTTCCCGATCGGCCGCCGGGCCCGGTTTTCCCGGTGCAGCCGTCGCTTCAGGCGAACAGGATCGAGGACAACTGCGAGCGGTAGCTATCGATCAGCGGGGATTCGGGCGGCAGGAGGCTGAAGACGGCGAGCATGCCCTTGCGCCCGCCATCCTGGCGGAACTTGCGATCCTTGCGCACGAGCTCGAGGAATCCTCCCAGCGCGTCGGCCATCTTGCCCTGCATGGCCAGCTCGCAGGAGCGCAGGAAGACCGCTTCCAGCTCCGGCTTGTCCGCGGGCGGGGCGCCTTTTTTCGCCAACACCACCGGCTCCAGCAGGAACAGCTTGGCCTTCAAGGCGTCAAGCTCGCGGGCCAGCTTCTTCGCGTCGGGCAAGCGGTCCAGCTCGATCGCGTTCACCTTCGTGACCATCTCCTTCGCCGCGTCCAGCTCGCCGTGGTCCGCGTGATGATGGCCCATCCCGACCAGCGCGACCGCGTTGTCCGGCTCGCGCTCCAGCACCGCCTTGAACGCCTGCGTCGCGTCCTCCCCCCGCCCCTGCTCGCGCATGCGGATCCCCTCTACGGCGGCCGTATCCGATGGGGTGGGCAGGTTCTCATCGAGGAAGCGGCGGACTTCCGGCTCCGGGTAGGCTCCGACGAACTCGTCCTTGATCTCGGCGTTCATGAACAGCTTGACCGCCGGAATGCTCTGGATCATCAGCACCTGGGCGAGCATGGGATTCTCGTCCATGTTCACCTTGCACAGCTCGAAGCGGCCGGCGTATTCGCGCACGAGCTTTTCCAGCACCGGACCGATCACTTTGCACGGCCCGCACCAGGGCGCCCAGAAGTCCACCACTACGGGCATCGCGAGGGAGCGTTCCAGCACCTTGGTCTGGAAATCCCGGTCGTTCGCGTCGAAATAGGGCGCCGGGGCGCCTGCCGCTTGTGCTGGGCTCTTCATGGGTGCATCCGTCCGTCGTGGGCGGGCGGCCCCTCCCCCGTCCCGAATTGCGTTCAGGCCTTGATAGGTGGGAGCGTCGCCCCATGCCTGTTGTCCGGATCTCCGGCGCGGCGCCGACTCAACCTTGCGATGCTTACGGCAAAGCCGGCGACCCGTCAATTGGAGCGGCGCGCACCGTCTCTCCGCGGCGCCTACTCCTCCCAGGGGAGCGTGTGGATGCGGTAGGCGTGCTTCAGGCTGCGTCGGCGCACCGGATCCTCCAGCTCCATCTGGAACTCCGCGGCAGGCCGCACGCCACCAATAGCAGAGAAGGTGCCGCCGAACATGAGCGTGCCCGGCGCGAGGCGTGCCGCCCCGCCCGTGACC
>JBGOTW010000313.1:0-4572 GCA_041476685.1 bacterium
AGGCTTCGAGTTCTCCATGCGCTTCACCCGCACGCGCAATCTCCAGCTCTCGCCGATCAAGGAATTCGAGCTGGCGGCCGCCCGCCGGCCCGATACGGTGTCGCTCGCGCAGGGGATTCCCAGCTTCGACACGCCGGACGTCATCAAGACCTACGTGAAGGAGCGCATGGACGAGGGCGCCGTTGCCCGCTACTCCCTCGCGCCGGGGCTGGTCGAGCTGCGCGAGCGCATCGCCGAGGACCTGGCCCGCGACGGCATGCCGTACGATCCGGACGGCGAGATCCTCGTCACCGTCGGCTCCATCGAGGGCATCGCCGCCACGCTGCTGGCCGTGACGGAGCCGGGCGACGAGGTGATCCTGCCCTCCCCGAGCTACGCCTCGTACCAGCAGGTGATCCGCATGGCCGGGTGCGAGCCGGTGTTCGTCCCGCTGGACGAGGAGCGCAACTTCGACCTGGACGTGGACGCCATCGCCCGGCGCATCACGTCGCGCACGGCGGCCCTGTTCTACTGCAACCCCAACAACCCGAGCGGCACGCTCTATACCCGCGCGCAGTCGCTGCGCCTGATGGAGCTGGCCGAGCGGCACGACCTGACGATCGTGACGGACGAGGTGTACAAGGACTTCGTGTTCGGGGAGCGGGAGTACTTCAGCCCGGCGCAGGTGCCGGAGTTCCGCGAGCGGGTCGTCCGGATCTTCTCGCTCTCGAAGGCCTACGCCATGACCGGCTGGCGCATCGGCTACCTGCATTCCAGCCGCCGCGCCGTCGCCGAGATCCTGAAGGTGCACGACTCGCTCGTGACCTGCGCCCCGGTCATCTCCCAGGTTGCGGCGATCGCGGCGCTGACCCTCGGGCGTGACGCGGTGCAGGAGTTCCGCCGCGCCTACCAGCGGCGGCGCGACCTGATGCTCACCCGCCTGGACCGCCTGTCACACGTGTTCGACTACCAGAAGCCGAACGGCGCCTACTTCGTTTTCCCGCGCGTGAAGGACACGATTCCGCTCGCGCACGACTCGCGGGCGCTGGCCTTCGACCTGCTGGAGCGGGCCGGCGTGGCCGTCGTGCCGGGCAGCGCGTTCGGCCCGACGGGCGAGTCGCACCTGCGCCTGTCCTATGGCCGCGCCGAGGAGGACATCGAGGAGGCCTTTCGGCGGCTCGAAGTCTATTTTGCGCGCGCCACCGGCCGGCGCGTGCATGCGGCCGCGGACGTCGGGTCCGCGCCGGCCCTCGGCCAGGACGGAGCGCGCGCCGCGGAGGCCCAGGCAACTGCCGCGCGCTCAACGGCGTCGGCACCCAGCACCGCGTGGCCCGGCCGCGCCGCCTTGCGCAGGCTGGGCACCGGCTACCTGAACGTGTTGGCGCGGCTGTACCTGCGCCGCGTCCGGCCCCAGGTGGTCGCCATTGCCGGGGACCGGGGCAAGACCGTGGTGAAGCGCGTCCTGACCGGGCTGCTGGAGCCGGTGCTCGCCGTGCGGGCCAATCCGCGCAGCTACAATACCGAGATCGGACTGCCGCTGGCGGTGCTGGGCCTGGAGATCGATCCGCGCCGCTGGACGCAGGTGCTGCGCACGCTGGCCGCGGCGAGCTGGCGCGCGGTCGCGGCAGATTGGGGCGGGCGCGCGCCGCGCCTGCTCGTGCTGGAGCTGGGCGCGCGCCGCAGCGGGGACATGGCCGCGCTGCTGCGCACGGTGCGCCCCGCCTGGGCCGTGATCACGCCCCTGGGCACGGAAGGCGAGCCGGAGGAGCTGGATCGGGTGCGGGCGGAGATGGAGGTGTTGGCGCGGGACGTGTCCGCACGGCACGGCGCGGCGCGGCTGCTCGTCGCCGCGGACGATCCGCGGCTGGAGGGCCTGGCGCGCACCTCGGGCGGGCCGCTGCGCCGCGCCGATCTCGCAAGCCGCCCCGGAGGCTACGCCGTCCAGGGAAGGCTGAGCCTCTACCGCCTCGGTCCGGATATCGTCGGCGAGAGCGGGGTCGTCGCCGTCCTGGCAGCCGTCAACCTGGGCGAACGGCTCGGCCTGCTGCCGGAGCAGATTCAGGCTTACCTCAGCCGCCTCACCGGGCTCGAGACGGCGCACGGCAACGCTCCCGTGCCGCCGGCAGTGGCGCTGGGCGCGCAAGCGGGCGCGCCGGCGCCAGTCTGAGCTCGACCGCGAATCCCGTCCGCCCGGATAGCCGGGTGACGGGGCGTCGGCTGTCCGGTCCATGCGTGCCCGGGCGCCGGGCGTCCGCGTAATCGGCGTCTGGAATATGCGGCAGCGGGTGCGAGGTCGCCCCCGCTTCCCGGAACCGGTGGGATGAATCCTCCGCCTGCCGTGTTGACTGGGTGAGAGACCCGGCGTGACGGTCTCAATCGGCCGGGGCGCGAGGGGGTGCCCACCGCGCCACGGCCCAAGCCTGCTGGGGGAGGAGCCATGCGCTACGTGCGTATTCTCGCCGTCATCGCGGCGCTGCTTGCCTTGCCCGCGGTGGCGGGCCTGCTGGGAGAAGGGCTGCGCCACGTTCCGGTGCAATCGGCTGCGCTGCCGTCCGCTTCGCTGCCATCCGCTCCGCTGGAACGGACCGCGCTGGCAGCCAACGACCCGCTGCTGCCGGAATTTCCCCGCCAGGACGCCGACGCCTGGCTCAACTCCAAGCCGCTCAAGGCCGCGGACCTGCGGGGCCAGGTGGTGCTGCTGGAGGTCTATACGTCGGGCTGAATCAACTGCCAGCGCAGCTTTCCGTGGGTCCACGGAATCCGGGCAGAGTTCGGCCGGCAGGGCGTCACCGTCGTCAGCATCCACACGCCGGAATTCGAATGGGAGAAGGATCGCGCCACCGTCCAGCGCGCGGCGCAGCACTTCGGCCTGACGCAGCCCATCTATCTCGACAGCGACGGCGCGTACTGGAGGGCGCTGGGCAACAGCGCCTGGCCCGCGTTCTACCTGGTGGACCGGCGGGGCCGCGTGCGGCTGAGCGCGATCGGGGAAATGCACGCGGGCGAGGGCGGGGCGGCCCGCATCGAGAAGGCGATCGCTCGGCTGCTGGCGGAGCGCTAGTCAGCGCGCCGCCGGCCGGTAGAAGCCATCCAGGATCGCGCGCAGCTGCGCCTGGTCGTCCGCGGTGGCGCAGCCGTCCGGGCGCGTGGCGATGCGGCACAGCGTCGCGAACCACTTGTCGTCTTTAGCCACCGTGAAGCCGATGGCGTTGACGGTGACGAGCGGGTGCTTGCGCTCGGCTTCCTCCACCTGCCCCAGCGTCACCCGCGAGTTGCCGCTGTCCTCCCCGTCCGACACCACCACCAGCACCGGAAAGCGCAGCCCGCTCCGGTAGAGCGGCTGGTCCGCGGGCACGGCGAAGAAATCGAGCGCCTTCGTCAGCGACTCGTAGAGGTTGGTGGTGCCGGAAGTGCGAATGGTGCGCAGCTTGGCGATCAGCTCGTCGCGCTGCCGCGCGTCGCCCACGGGCACGAACGTGCCGGGGCGGGCGTTGCCCACCTGGATCGGGAACATGCGCGAGTTGAAGTGCCAGACCTGCACGCGCGTCTCGGGCGACATTCCGCGCACGACCGCCGCGATGGCATTGCGGGCCTCGTCAAGGTGCGTCAGGTCCTTGCCGGGCGACTTGTCGAGCATGGAATCCGACGTGTCCAGCAGGATCAGGACGGAGGGAAAATGGGGCGGCGGTGCCGCGGTGACGGGCGGCGCGGGCGCGTCTGCGGGCGGCGGCACGGGCGGGGTCACGGGCGGCGGCGCGGGGGCGGGGGGCTGTGCGGCGGGCGGTGCCGGGGGCGGCCTGGGCGGCGCGGGCGGGGTCACGAACTGCGTGCCCTCGGTGGAAATTGGCGCATCCTGATTGAGCTGCGCCCAGGCGGGCGTCGCGAGCCAGGCCAGCCCGCCGGCGGCCAGCAGCGCGCCCGCGCGACATGCGGTCCCAAGCCACCGCGCTTCTCTCCGCGCCCGGTCCCCCATGCGTGAATCGCTCCTCTTCGTCCGCGCTGTGCCGCGTTCCCGAACCCTATATGCTAGCGCGCCGGGTGCCGCCCCGCCACGCGCAGCCCGATGTCCTGATTCCCCGGATATGGCCGGAAGGCGGCGCTGCCTACGGGCCCTCATCCTCGCGCCGAACCTGCCGGCGCGGTCCTTCTCCGACTGCGCGAAGAAGGACAACAGCTTGGCGCCGCAGGCAGTTCCGCCCTCCACGCAGTTGGAGAGGGGTGCCCGCGCAGCGGGCAGGGTGAGGACCCGGGGCGGCGGGCCTGAACCGGGTGACTTTCACCCATCCCAGGACGGACGCGCACGTGATCCGGGGATTTCCGGCGCAATCCGAGGAATCAGGTGCGCAGCAGCCCAGCCCAGTGGGGCCGGTCTTGCGGGGCCGGGGCGGGCCTCAAGCTTTCCGCCCATCCGCCGATACCCAGGACAGATGCACATGGGCCCAGGCCAGGCAGGGCAGGGCCCGCCTCCTCCGGAGAGCCGGTATGAGTTCGCAGATGCTGCAGGAAGAATACTTCAAGCTGGCGCGCAATCCCGAGTTCGAGCGCCGGGTCAGCGAAGCGGCAGAGCGGGCGATCCTCGAGATGGACAAGGTG
>JBGOTW010000314.1:0-4491 GCA_041476685.1 bacterium
CACCTCGTCGTCCGGCTGGCTGAGCAGGACGGTGCGGTACGCCGCGTATGCCTCGTCGAGGCGGTCCTGCACGAGGTACGTCAGGCCGAGATTGAGCCGGACGTAGTGCAGGCTCTTGTCGAGCGACAGGGCGCGCAGGCTCGCCTGCTCCGCCCGGGCGTACTCGCCCAGCACGAAGTACATCCAGCCCAGGTTGCCCAGCGGCAGCGCGCGGGCGTCCGCCGCCACGGAGCGCTCGTAGGCCTCCGCCGCCCGGCGCACCCGGGCGAGGTCGTAGCGGGCCAGGCCGTCCGCGCCGGGGGCATAGCCCTCGTAGTAGTACGCGTTGGCCAGGCCCTGGTACAGGTCCGCGCGGTGCCGCGGCAGCCGCGCGTCGCGCAGGCCGTCTTCGAATGCGCGCACGGCCTTGCCGAAGTCGCCCGTGCCGATATAGCCGTAACCGGCGAGGAGCCGGTAATCGAGCGGCTCCGCGCCGCGGCGCCGGTAGCGCGCGAGCAGGTCTCCCCAGCGCTCGTCCAGGTCCTGCTGCGCCACGAACTCCGGCGGCGGTTCCTCCTCCCCAGAGCGCCAGCGCCGTTGCATGCGCTGCCACCAGTCGCGCAGCGTGACCGACGGCGCGCCGGGCGATTCGGGATGGCCGGTGTCCAGCCAGTGCTCCCACCACGATTGACCTCCCTCGTCCGCCTCTTCCTCCGCATTGACGGCCACGTCCGGCCCGCCGCGCGGAAACAGCCCGTAGATCAGGTTGAGTACGAGCAGCACCGTGAGCAGCAGCAGGATCACCGCGCGCAAGTCCGCGTGCCGCTGGCGCGGCCTGGGGCGCACGGCGTCCGCCAGGCGCCAGATCCAGCTCGCCTGCCGCCATTCCGCCAGCGCCAGATCCAGGATGCGCAAGTCGAAGAAGCGGTTGCCGCGCTGATAGGTGCGGCGCGCCCGCTCCCGCAAGGCGGCGCTGCCCAGGGACGCGGGCGACTTCAGCCCCGCCGCTGGGGCCTTGCCACCGGCCGCGGTCTTGCCTGCGGGCGGTGGATTGCCTCGGTGCGGAAGTTCACCGTGGGCTGGAAGTTCGCCTTCGGCTGGAAGTCTGCCGTGGGCATCCGGCGCGGCGTCTCGCGGATCGTCTGCTGGAGCCATCTTCCCGTTCCTGAACCCGGGTGGTTTCCGTAGTAGCCGGCGCCTTGCGGGGCCTTGGGTGCCATTTGCCTTGCGCCTGACGGCGCCTTCATTGCGCTGCGAGGTCGGGACCTCCGTCCACCCCCTGGCAGATTTCCAGCGGCGCCTCCGAGCGCACCGGCTTCCAGCCGACCTCCACATGCTCCCTCCGCAGGGAGTCCCGCAGAGCGCGGAAGGTCTCGAAGCTGTCGCCCGCGACCCAGAAGAAATACGAGTGGCGGTCCGCTCCGAAGCGCGTCCGCGTCCGCTGCCAGGCCGATCCCGGCAGCGCCGCCTCCGCCCAGGACTCGCCCGCGCCTTCCTTGGGCCGGAGCTGGAAGCAATACACCTCGTTGGTGATCGGATAGAAGCGGATCGAAACGTCCGGCAGGCGCAGGTCAACCCGCTGCGGCGCGCGGGGAGCCGGGCGCTTCAACAGCTCATCGTAGAGCGGCTCCAGGTCGAAAACCTGGATTCGGCCCCCGCTCAGCGCCGCGAACACGGCGTGCTTGGACGAAGTGCGGGGCCAGGGCACCTTGAGCGTGCGGGCGGCGGAGGCTGCCTCGCGTGCGCGCGGCGCGGCGCCGTCCGCCCGGAGCGGATGTCCGATGGCCAGCAGGGCCACCCCGATCGCCAAGAGGCTGCGCGCCCTGGTCAAGGCCCAGGCTCCAGACCAGGCTCCGGTCCGGGCCTCGCTCCAGTCCGCGGTCGAAGCTTCGGTCCTGGCCTCGGTCTGGCTGCGCAGCGATTCCCGCTGCGAATGCAGATGGCGCCCGTTGCCGATCCCGCCCCGAAGCTTCATGGCCGCGTCCATTCCCCGGCGGGGGAAGCTGGGGTGGCGGACGGCGCGGGGAGCGGCTTCTGCCGCGGCTCCTGCACGCGCCAGCCGGCCAGCACGGGCTCCACCCCCAGCGGCAGCCGGGACGTGGACTCTACCAGCAAGGTGGCGAGATCGTAGCTGTCCATGCCGTTCGCGGAGACCAGCAGGATCGGGTAGCGCTCCTCGCGCCGCGCGCGGCCTTCGCGCTTGAGGTTGGCCATCTCGATCCGGTGCAGGGCGAGCGTGAGCGAATCCTTCAGCCGGGGATCCCGTTCGATGACCGCCTTGAAGAACAGCCACTCCTGGTCCCGCGTCAGGGCGCTCCCGGTCTGAGCCGTGCCCCGTTCGTGCAGGTCCTGCACGACGCCCGCCTCGCGCCCCAGGCGCTCCAGCGAGAAGAAGCGCGGCGGGCGCCCACCGCCCTCGTGCATCATCACGCCGTCTGCGCGGCACTCCAGCACCACCGGCCGGACGTAGGGCGGAGCGCCCTCCCACTCGGCCCGGACGGACACGCCCTGCTCCGCCCCGTCGCGGCCGCCTCCCAGCAGGGCGAGCGAGCCGGTCATGAAGCCGAGCACGCCCAGGGTGCCGACCAAAATACTCAGCAGCGGGAAGAAGAATAGGGCGGATCGGGAAAGCATGTCTGCCACGGTGCGGTGCCGGCTCGGCCGCGTTTGGGCCGGGTCGGATTGCGGCCGCCTCACTGCCGGGGCGGGCGGAGCCCCGCGGCCGCTCAGGAATGGGAAGGCTCGCGCGAGGGCAGCGCGCCGGGCTGCGCCTCGAACTCGGCCGTAGCGGGCGCCGTGCCGCCGGGCGCCGTGCTGCTAGCCGCCTTGGCCGCCCGCTCGGGAACCTCCAGCAGGCGATCGGTGAAATCCTTGAGCAGCGGCTGCACCCCCGCCAGCTGATGCCCGGCCAGTTCCACTTGCCGCGCAAACTGCAGCGTCAGCTGCTCCATCCGGGCATGCCAATCGGCCATGGCATCGGAGGTCCGCGCGGCGTCCTGGCCGGCCCCCGCAATTGCCCCCACCCGCGTGCCCAGTTCCCACAGGCAGAACTCGTCGCTGGACAGCAGCAGATCCTCCTCCGCCCTGCGCAGCACGGACGCGCAGAGCAAGACCGGGATCAGCAGGAGCATGGCGAGGAAGGTCGTGTTGAACGCGACGGCCAGCCCGCCGCTGGCGCCGACGAGCGCTTCGCGCATCTGCGCGTCGAACGCGCCGGAGGGCTCGGCCGCATGGACGAAGCGCGAGAATTCCAGGATCGCATCCCCGATCCCGACGACCGTACCGATGAATCCGACGGCCGGGATCGCCCAAATGAACGCCTGCACGGACGTGTAGCTCGCGCTGAGCTTGCGCGCGTCTATTTCCGCCTGCACGAGCAGGTTGCCCTGCACCGCGGACCAGCCGTGCGTGCGGAGCATCCGCGCGATGGCGGCGAGCCGGCGCACGATCAGGCGCTCTTCCAGGCGGCCCACCCGCGCCCGCTTCAGCACCTCGGCCAAGCGCGCCTTGAACCCGGCGGCGTCGTCGCCGCGAATCTCGCGCTCCAGGATCGCCCAGCCCTCTGGGGAGCGGATGGCGCGATAGCCCCGCGCCTCGGTGCGGTAGCGCAGTGCCATCAGGCCCAGCCGGAACAGCGCCCAGCCCGCCAGCAGCACGATCGCCTCGGAGACCGGATTGTCGAAGATGGAAAGCAGCCGGCCCGGCGAGAGGAAGGGGAGCGGAAACACCTCGTAGAGCGCCGCGGTCAGGGTCAGCCCGAGGAAGAATGATTTGACCAGGTCGAGGCGCTCGCCCGTCAGCCAGTCGAACCAGCCGCGGACGTTCCTGGCGCCGGCCGGGTTCCCCTCAGCGGCGGATGGCGCGGGATCGCCCTGCGACTTGCCCCCCTCGCCCGACGGCAGGCTCACCACGGCACGCTCCAACTGGGAGGCGGCAGCCGGAATGCCGCAATCTGAATCCGGCGCAAGGGGCACCCGGGGAGGCCGCCCCCGGACCTCAGCGGGCCACCGTGGGGATGGACTGGAAGACTTTCAGCGTATAGGTCGTGAGCGTCTCCAGCAGCCACGGATAGGTGATGACGAGGACGAGCAGCACGGCCACCATCTTCGGGATGATGGCCAGCGTCATCTCCTGGATTTGCGTGACCGCCTGGAAGATGGATACCGCCAAGCCGACGAGGAGCGCGGCGATCAGCGGCGGCGCCGCGAGCAGGAAGGCCACCCGCATCGCCTCGCGTCCGAAGCCCGTCACGAATTCCGGAGTCATGGTTTCCTCAGCGAGCGCCGTGCCTTCCCGGGCGCGGTTGGCCGCGTGACAGCGGCGCCCCGGCGGCCGGGTGCCCAGGCCCGCCCAAGCGAGGCCGGCCGGGCTAGCGGGTCATGAAGCTTTCGACGAGCGCGCCCACGATCAGGTTCCACCCGTCCACGAGCACGAACAGCATCAGCTTCATGGGCAGGGAGATCATCACGGGCGGAAGCATCATCATGCCCATCGCCATCAGCACCGAAGATA
>JBGOTW010000315.1:0-4430 GCA_041476685.1 bacterium
GGATGGAGACAGGCTTGCCGAGGCCGTAGATCACGCCGGGCACCTGGCCCTGCTGCCGCAGCTTGTGCATGCCGGCCTTGCCGTGGGCCGTGCGCACGGTCGCTGCCAGCGTGGATTGCGTCGTCGCCATGCGTCCTCGTCTCTCGCGCTTGGGGCCCGGGTGTTTCGGCGGAAGGAGCCGCTACCCGCTCCGCCGGGCGAAACCGGCCCTTTAGCTTGCCGGAGGAAACTCTTTACATACGATGAATAAGCGCGGCGGTCAAGGCGGAATACGGAGCCGGACAGGCTCCGCCTCGCGTTCCGTATGGGCATTCGTACGTTGCGCACTCGGAATTGGGCTTAAGCATTGAAGCAATACTGACCGTAAAGGCAACCTTTCGCGCAGCGTTTGAAAAATCCAGCATTGAAACTCTCGCCTTCTCTCCGGGCTTCGTCAATCCTTCTGCTTGCCAGCGATCAACCGGTCAGGAAGGAGGCGGCATTTGCAGATTTCGGGCCGCGTCGCCGCCGGCGCCGTATTTGGCAGCCCCGCGGCGCCGTGGGCCTCGCCGCCGTTGCACTCACTCCGCCAATACGTCAGAATGCGGCGTTTGCGCAAAGGAGCAGACCAGGGATACCCATCGGGCAGGGACGCCGGCAGGGAGGCCCGGTCGGCAAGCGGCGGGACACGGCATGCGCCAACAGACAGAAAGCGCGCGGGGGATGAGCGAGGGCAAGGGCAAGCACCCGGCAATCCACCCCACGGCGATCATCGACCCCAAGGCCGAGCTGGGCCGCGGCGTCCGCGTGGGCCCGTACTGCGTGGTGGGCCCCGCAGTCGTCCTGGGCGACGGCTGCGAGCTGGTGAGCCACGTCACGATCCACGGCCCCTGCCGCATCGGGGCGGACAACCGCTTCTATTCCCACTGCGCCGTCGGCGGAGATCCTCAGGACAAGAAGTACAAGGGCGAACCGGAATCCAGCCTCGTGCTGGGCGACCGCAATGTGGTGCGCGAATTCGCCACCATCAACCGCGGCTCGCCCCACGGCGGCGGGGCGACCCGGATCGGCGACGACAACTGGATCATGGCCTATTGCCACGTGGCCCACGACTGCCACGTCGGCAACGAGACGATCTTCGCCAACGCCGCGACCTTGGGCGGGCACTGCACGGTGGAGGACCGGGTGTACCTGGGCGGATTCACGGCGGTGCACCAGTTCTGCTCCGTCGGCACGCTGACGATGACGGGCGGGCACACCATGATCGCCCAGGACGTTCCGCCCTACGTCATCGCGACGGGCAACCGCGTGCGGCTGTTCGGCGTCAACCGCATCGGCCTGCAGCGGGCGGGCGTCACGGAGGCGGAGATCGGCGCCATCGAGCGCGCCTACCGGCTGTTCTTTCGCAGCAAGCTCGGCGCGAAGGAGGCGCTGGCCCGCATCGACACCGAGCTGGGGAGTTCCCCCGCCGTGACCCGCTTCACGCGCTTCATCCGCGATTCGAAACGCGGCATCTGCCGCTGACCCTTGCGCGCCCGCGCGCCCCTTTCCCCGTCGCCATGGCCGGTTTCCGCGAGCCCATCCTGCCCGTGCCCGGATTCCGCTTCCTGGGTCGGAACATCGGGATCAAGGATCACACGCTGGACTTTGCCGTCGCCTGCGCCGACCGGGCCTGCGCCGCGGCGGGGGTATTCACGCTGAACAACTATCCCGGCGCGCCGGTGATCGTGGGACGCGAGCACCTCGCCTCGGGCCGACTCCAGGCCATCGTCGTCAATTCGAAGAACGCGAACGTCGCCACCGGGCCGGACGGCGTGGCCGCTGCGCGCCGGATTTGCCGGGCGCTGGGCGCGGCGCTGCGGCTGGACGAGCGCCTCGTGCTGCCCAGCAGCACCGGCGTGATCGGCGTGGCCTTGCCGGTGGAGAAGATCGAACGCGCCTGCGCCGATGTGCCCCGCGAACTGGGCCACGACCGGGCGCACCTAGAGCGCTTCGCCCGCGCCATCATGACGACGGACACCCGCCCTAAGGGCGTTTCCGTCAAGGTCGGCAGGGCCACGCTGACCGCAGTCGCGAAAGGCGCGGGCATGATCGAGCCCAACATGGCGACCATGCTGGCCTACTTCTTCACCGACGCGGAGGCGGACCCCGTCGTGCTGAAGGCGCTGCTGCAGGACGCGACGGAACGCTCGTTCAACCGCCTGTCCGTGGACACGGACACCTCCACCAGCGACACGGCCGTGGTGCTGGCGAGCGGGCACGCCGGCAAGGTCCATGCACAGGACCTCGGCGCTGCGCTGACCGAGGCGGCCGTCTACCTGGCGCGCGAGATCGCCCGCGACGGCGAGGGCGCGACCAAGCTCATCGAGCTCACGGTGACCGAGGCGCCGTCCCAGCCCGCGGCGCTGGCCATCGCGAAGTCCATCGTCAACTCCCCGCTGGTGAAGACCGCCATCTACGGCTCCGATCCGAACTGGGGCCGGTTCGTGATGGCGATCGGCAAGGTGTTCGCGTATCCGGTGCCGCTGGCGGGGCTGAGCATCACCTTCGGCGCTGGCCCCGACGCCCTCACCATCACCGCCGCCAGCCACCCGCCCGAGACGCTCGGCCGCATCTCGGAGTACATGCGCCTGCACGAGGTGCAGATCCGCGTGGCGCTCGGCGCGGGCACGGCCAGCGAGACGGTCTGGGGCTGCGACTTGACCGAGGGCTACATCAAGGAGAACGCGTACTACACGAGCTGAGTGCTCCGCCGCTGGAATCCTTCCGCGCGGCGCCGATTGAGCGCGACCCGGTAGTGGGCCAGACTGGAGGCACACACGGATTTCATGCTGGGCGCGAATTGACGATTCCCGTCACGCCGGGCAAATGCGAGGCGTATGTTGCAGCAGTTCACCGCACCTTCATCGGACTGACCCCCTGCCCGTGCCGCGGCTTGTGTTGGCCGCGCAAAGCCGATATCGTACTGGGCTTACCCGAGACGGTCTATTGGCGGGCGCTTGGGACACCCCTCGATGGGGACGGGCGGATGGCGAAGCACCGGGTGGAATTCTACTTTGACTACAACAGCCCCTACTCCTACTTCGCCTCGCTGCAGGTCGAGCCGCTCTGCGAGAAGGCCGATGCTGAGCTGGAGTGGCTGCCTATGGTGCTGGGCGGGGTGTTCCAGGCCATGAACCATACGCCCGCGTTCCTTCATCCGGTGCGGGCCAAGTACCTGTGGGAGGACTTGCAGAACCTGGCCGACGCGTACGGCCTGCCGTACAAGAAGCGCACGAACTTCATCTTCAAGCCCGTCTTGCCGCTGCGGGCGACGATCCAGGTGCCGCAGGGCAAGGAGCGGGCGCAGGCGGTGCACGCGCTGTTCCGCGGCGCGTTCGCGGAAGACCGGGACCTGGGCGACCCCGCCGTCGTCGAGTCGCTGCTGAACGAGGCAGGCTTGAACGGCAAGGCGCTGGTGGCCGGGGCGGAGCAGCAGCACGTCAAGGATCAGCTCAAGGAGTCCACCGACCGGGCCGTCGCGCGCGGGGTGTTCGGGGCGCCGACCCTGTTCCTGGACGGCAAAAAGATGTTCTGGGGTCACGACCGGTTGCCGGTCCTGGAGCATTTCCTGACCCAGACCTGACGGGCAAGCCCTGATCCCCGCCGGTGCGTGCCGTGCCGGAACGCAGCGGTATCGCGGGGCGGCAAGGCGCGCTAGAATGCCACAAGGGTCGCTGGCGCGTCGCTTTCGTACCCGCGCATTCCGGCACGGCGCGTTTCGGGTCGCGGCCCTGCCCTAACAGGCCTTCCGTTACGGGACAATCCGGTACCGGAAATTTGCGGTATGGGGCGCGCCATCCGGATTCGACCTGCACGATCTTCCGGCTGCGCCGTGGGGTCCGCACCAGGGCAGGGAATGCTCCTTGCGCCAAGGCTGAATTTGTCCACGCAGCAGCGCAATCTTTTTTCGAGCAAGGGCTAGGCGATGTTCACTTTTGTCAAGAAGACGAAGGACTACTTCAGCAACGACATGGCGATTGACCTGGGGACGGCGAACACCCTGGTCTACGTGAAGGGCCAGGGGATCGTCATCCGCGAGCCGTCCGTCGTGGCGGTCAAGCGCGATGCGAAGGGCGGCCACAAGGTGCTCGCCGTGGGCACCGAGGCGAAGACCATGCTCGGCCGCACGCCCGGCAGCATCTTCGCGATCCGCCCGATGAAGGATGGCGTCATCGCGGACTTCGAGATCGCCGAGGAGATGCTGCGGCACTTCATTCGCCAGGTGCAGAAGCAGAACTCGTTCATCAAGTTCAAGCCGCGCATCATCATCGGCGTGCCCTCGGGCATCACGCAGGTGGAGAAGCGCGCGGTGCGCGAATCGGCGGAATCGGCCGGGGCGAAGGAGGTGTACCTGATCGTCGAGCCGATGGCCGCGGCGATCGGCGCGGGCCTGCCCATCACCGAGCCGA
>JBGOTW010000316.1:0-4417 GCA_041476685.1 bacterium
CGCGGAAGCCCAGCTTCAGGCTGCCGTCCGGCACCAGCTTCTCCAGGCCGCTCAGCATCTCGTCCACGTGGGACTCGCCCAGGCCGACGGAGTGGAAGCGCTTGAGCACGATCACGCCGGGCGCTCCGGCGGCCTTGAGGATGCGCGGGACGATCTCCTCCTCGAGCATGCGGAACAGCTCGCGGGGCACCCCGGGCGTGAAGTAGAAGCGCGCCTTGCCGATCGTCAGCGCGAAGCCGCAGGCGGTGCCGATCGGATTGTCCAGCATCTCGGCGCCCGCGGGCAGCATGGCCTGCTTCTTGTTGTTCTCCGGCATGGTGCGGCCGCGGCGGCGGAAGTACGCGTCCATCCGCTCCACCCACTCCTGGTGCAGCACCAGCTCCACGCCGGCCGCCTGGGCGGCGATCTCCTGCGACAGGTCGTCCACGGTCGGGCCGAGCCCGCCGTTGACGATGACGTGGTCCGCGCGCAGGCCGGCCTCCCGGAACGCCCGCAGCAGCTCCGCCCGGTCGTCGCCGACGGTGGCGCCGCGCGTGACGGGCAGGCCGTAGTCCTCCAGCTTCTGCGCCATGTAGCTGTAGTTGCTGTTGACGATCTTGCCGGTCAGCACCTCGTCGCCGGTGCAGATCACCTCGATGTCCATTCCTCGTCTCCGCCTCCCGTCCGTCTCTCCCATTTGCGCCCGGCGTGCCCCCCCCTGACCTTCAAGGCAGCGGCAGGTAGATCGTGCGGCCCTCCGCCATGGAACGGCCCACGCCTTCCACGAAGTTCATGTAGTCCACGCCGTCCCGGAAGTCCGGAAAGACCGGCGTTCCGTTGCGGATGGCCGAGACGAAGTCGGCCTCGACGCGCCACTCGCCCCGCTCCGCCGCCGGGATCTCGACGGGCTGAGGCGGCTCCTTCGGCATGACCTGGCCCGGCCGGCCGATGCGGGGCGCCGCCACCTTGCCCATCAGGATGCGGTGGGTGGGCACGTCGTAGAGCAGCGCGCCCTTGGTGCCGTAGATCTCGATCAGGTCGCCCGGGGAATAGGGGGCGACGCTGGAAAACGTATAGACATAGTGCGCCCCGTTCTCCAGCTCGCCGGTGACGCCGACGGATTCGGGAATCTGCACCGTGCGCATGGCGCCGGTCTCCGGGTCGCGGCGCTGGGTGGTGAAGAGCCGGCCGGCGGCGCTGACGGTGCGGGCGCGGCCCACCCAGCGGTTGAGGATCTCCGCGTACATGCCCAGCGTCAGCACGTTGTAGCCGGAAATCTCCCGGTCCATGCGCCAGTGGTAGGGCCCCTCCGGGCTGAGCGTGGCGTCCGACAGGTGCTGGAAGCGCACCAGGCGCAGCTCGCCCAGCGCCCCCTCGCGCAGCAGGCGCTCCACGAACTTCTGTCCCGGAAACACGTGAGGCGCCGGGCAGATCATGGTCACCTGGCCCGGATGGGCCTGGGCCGCGGCCAGCATGTCCCGCGCCTCGGCGACGGTGCGCGCCATGCGCGCCTGGCAGAACACGTGCTTGCCCGCCTCGAGCGCGGCCAGGGTCAGGTCCCGGTGCAGGTAGGGCGTCGTCCCGATCAGCACGGCGTTGACGTCGTCGCGCCCGTACACGGCCTGCGCGCTGTCCACCACGTGGGGAATCTTCCACTCCTTCGCCACGGCTTCCGCGTTGGCGCGGCGGCGGTTGTGCACGGCGACCACGGTGCAGTCTTCGATCTTGGCGAAGCCCGGCAGGTGGCGGGTCTTGACGATGTTGCCCGCGCCGATGATGCCCAGGCGGATCGGCTTTTCCACAGGCTGGCGACCTCTCGCTTGCGTTGCGCGCGTCCCGGAGCGGGAGCGCCGCGGTCCTCCTCGAAATTCCCGCCCACCCCTAACACGCCCCGGGCCGCCGGGGCCAGCGGCAGCGCAAGTGTCCACGGCGTGCGGTCCGCCGTCCGCCCGTCCCTCCGATCGTCCGGACCGCGGCCAGACGGGATTCGCGCGTGCCGGACCGCGAGTCCTCACCCCCGTCCCATCTCCACGTCGTGGAGAGGGGTGGCCGAAGGCCGGGGTGAGGACCGCGCGAGCGAAACCGACGCGCGCTCTGCTTACGCCGCCGCGCGGTCCCGCAGCAGCTCGGCCACGCGCAGCACGCCGGCGGTGAAGGCGTCCCAGCGGTTCTCCTCCCAGCCGATCAGGGACGCCTCCAACGGGCCCCGCACCTCGCGCGCCGAGACCCAGTGCTCGAAGCGGTAGTAGCGCTCGAGCTGGCGCGTCTGCACGTACATGGGATCAATTCCGCCTCCGGCGATCGTGTAGGTCCCATTGAAGAACAGGAGCGCCTTCTTGAAGAACTCGACCGGGTCGAGCAGGAACGGATGGATGCTGGGCCTGCCGCGGATCAGGGACAGGGCCTGCCGTCCCACCATCTGGAAGCTGGGCTCGGTGGCGATGGCGAACACGCCGCTGTTCACCATGTGGGCGAAGTGCCGGATCTCGTGCTCCAGCTCCAGCGCGCTGCGCAGCGGCAGGTCCGCCCGCGCCTCCATGCGCCGCACCAGTTGCGTCAAGCGCAGCTCGAACAGGGACTTGCCGCGCAAGGGGCGGTTGTCGGGCCGCATGACGATCACCTTGTGGCGGGGGCGGCCGAGCGCGCGGCACGGGTAGCCGGGCTCGTAGGGCAGCGCATGCCGCGCGCCCTCGGGGGCGAGCAGGGCCTCGTGCAGCCGGCGCAGCGCGCTCAGGTAGTCGGGCAGCGAATTCTGCTGCCAGGCGACGATGGCGTCGTTCAGGAACGGCTCCCAGTAGAACATGTGGAAGCGCGCCTCGAACAACAGGCTGTCCGGTCCGCTCCCGGATGGCCCGCTGCCGGAAAACAAGTCCACGGCGGCCCCTTCCGCGGGATCCCCGTGGCTGCGCTCCACCTCCAGGCAGCGGGCGCCCAGGAAGCGGGAGAAATGGGACAGCTCGACCATGAGCTGGTCGCACTGATCGGTGCTGTTGCGGTAGCCGGTATGGTCGAAGAAGCGCTCCAATGCGGCGCGCAACAGGGCGAGGCGCTCGCCGAGCAGGCGCAGGTAGGCCTGGGCGTCCTGGGGCAGGGGGACGGCGTCGAGCTGGTTCTGCGCGTTCGGCTCCATGCCGAACGCGAAGCCGGCCGGCAGGAAGCCGGAGACGTTGAGGCGCGGCTGCACCAGCCCTTTTCCGTCCAGGGCGATCGTCCAGCTCAGCACGGCCTGCTCGGCCAGGCGGTGCACGGTCTGGTCCGGGCGGGCGATGACCGTGTCGTACAGGTCGCCCAGGGCGGCCAGGAGCGAGGGCGGCAATTCGGCCTGGGACATGGCGAGCCGGCAGCGGAACGGATGCGATGCAGGGCGGGGCAAGGTTGTGCTACGGGTTAGTCTGCGCGTCAGGGTACGACGCGCACCGGGCACGCCGGCGGTCACGCAGGCGTGTTCCGGGTCGGCTTCCTCCTGCCGGTAAAGGTGCGATGGTGCGACTGTCCTTGCGCGGCTTGGCGGCGCTCGCCGCCCTGCTGCGCGACGCTCCGCTAGCCGCCCGCGTGCGCGGCATGGCGACGCCGGCGATGCTGGCCGCCCTGCTGCTCGCCGTGCAGCCCGCCGCCGCGCCGGCCCAGGGCTCCCGCCCCGCCGCATCCGCCGTCCCGGCGTCTCCCGCGGCGCCTGCGGGAACGTCCCCGGACCTGTTGCAGCGGATGACGGGGCTGGAGCGCGATCAGATGGAGCTGAAGACCGAGCTGGCCGCGCTGCGCGAGCGCCTCGACACGCTGCTGGGGCCGGCTTCGGACACCCGCATCTTCAAGATCGCCGCGGGCAACGCGCCCGTGCGCGGCAACGCCGACGCCGCCATCACCCTCATCTTGTTCGGGGACTACCAGAGCGTGTACAGCGTGCGCGCGCACTATGTCGTGAAGCGGCTGCTCGAAGAGTATCCAAACGCGATCCGCGTTGTCTACAAGCAGTACCCGCTCCCGCCGAACGTGCATCCGCAGGCGCAGGAAGCCGCGCTGGCGGCCCTGGCGGCGGACAGGCAGGGCAAGTTCTGGGAACTGCACGAGCTGCTGTACCAGAACAGCCGGCGCCTGGACGCGAACCTGTATCCGGTGCTCGCCGAGCAGGCCGGGCTCGTGCTCGCCCAGTTCGAGAAGGATCGCCGCTCGCCGGAAGTGCAGCAGCGCCTCAGCGAGGACGAGCAGTCCGCGACGCTGGCGAGCGTGCCGGGCGTGCCCGCGCTGTACCTCAACGGGCGGCTCCTGCCCACCTGGCGCTACGACTATGTGCGGGCGCAGATCGAGCAGCTCCGCACGGAAGTGAAACCCCGGCCCAGGGGCTGAGCCGCGGCTGAGCACGGCGGCCAAGAACATCGGCCGAGCCCGCGCTGCGCTGGAGCGGGCGGGCGCCGTGCCGCGGCCTCAGGCCTCCAGCACG
>JBGOTW010000317.1:0-4413 GCA_041476685.1 bacterium
CGTGCACCGCATCTGCAAGTGCCACTGGGCCGGAGACGAATATCTGCACTGGGGGCAGCCCGCCAACGGCCGCATCCCCTTTGCGCCGGCGGGAACGCCGCCGCAGTTCGCGCCGGACACGCCTTTCGTTTCCGATGCGCTGCGGCTGGAGCTGCACCTGGACGTGGAGCGCCAACGCGCCTGGGGGACGACCACGCACTCCTGCCGCACGCTCGCCAAGGAGATCCGCGAGCTGCGCTTTCACGCGCGGGGGCTGGACATCGGCAAGGTGACCGTGGACACCCACGGCGCGCACATCGAGAACACCGGCGAGCAGCTGGTGATCAAGCTGCCCAAGGCCCACAAGCAAGGCGACACCTTCCGCGTCACCATCGCCCACAGCGTCGCGCGCCCGCCGGCCGGGCTGTACTTCACGACGCCCGACAAGGCCTATCCCAAGCGCTTCCACACCGTGTGGAGCCAGGGCCAGGATGAGGATTCGCGCTACTACTTCCCGTGCCTGGATCAGCCCAACTACAAGCAGAAGACCGAGGCGCTGCTGTACGTGCCCAAGGGCTGGTTCGCGCTGTCCAACGGCGAGCTGGTCAAGCACCAGCCGGGCGTGTCCCGCACGGAGGACCTGTGGCACTACGCCCTGGAAGTGCCCTATTCGACCTACCTGTTCAGCACGGTCGCAGGCGACTTTGTCGCGCACACGGAGCGCTGGGAGGACATCGAGGTGCGCTGGTACGTCCAGCGCGGGCGCGAAAAGGAGGGGCGCAACAGCTTCCGCCGCACGGCGGACATGGTGCGCTGCTTCTCCCAGTTCACCGGCGTGCGCTACCCGTACAAGCAGTACTCCCAGATCGCCGTGCCGGACTTCGTCTTCGGCGGGATGGAGAATTTCACTGTCACGACCCAGACGGACCTGACGCTCCACGACGACCGGGCGCACCAGGACTTCTCCTCCGACGATCTCGTCGCGCACGAGCTCGCGCACAGCTGGTTCGGCGATCTGGTGACGTGCCGCTCCTGGGCCCATGCCTGGCTCAACGAAAGCTTCGCCACCTACTTCGAGGCGGTCTACAAGCGCGAGGCGGACGGCCAGGACGAGTTCGATTACCACCTGCTGCAGGACGCGGAGGCCTATTTTGGCGAGGACCGGCGCTATCGCCGGCCCATCGTGACGAACCGTTACGAGGCCCCGATCGACCTGTTCGATGCGCACCTCTACCCCGGCGGCGCGGTGCGCCTGCGGCACTTGCATGCCCTGCTCGGCGATGCCACGTTCCGCGCGGCCCTGAAGCGCTACCTGGAGGCGCACCGCTGGAGCGTGGCGGAGACGGTGGACCTGGCGCGCGCGGTGCACGCGGTTGCGGGCGAGAACTACGACTGGTGGTTCCATCAATGGATCCACTCGGGCGGCTATCCGTCCCTGGAGGTCGGCTACGCCTGGAAGGAAGAGGAGAAGCTGGCCGAAGTCACCGTCAAGCAGACCCAGCGACTCGACGACGGCGCGACCGAGGAGAAGCACCGGCCGTTCTTCCGCATCCCGACGAAGGTCGCCTTTGTCGTCAACGGCAGGCGCGTGACCTTTCCCATGCGCGTGGAGGGCGAGGAGACCAAGACCCTGTTCCGGCTCGACGCCAAGCCGTCGCAGGTGCTGTTCGATCCGGACTACGAGTGCCCGGTCAAGGCGGTCAAGTTCACCAAGTCCCAGGACCTGCTCCTGACCCAGCTCACTGACGCGGCCAATGTCGTGCAGCGCATCGAGGCGGCGAATACGCTCGCGGAAAAGCCGAATCTGCGGGCGATCGATGCGCTGGCCAAACAACTGCAGCGGGAGAAGTTCTGGGGCGTGCAGGCGCGCATTGCCCGGGCGCTGGGCAAGATCGGCGGCGATGCCGCCCGCTCCGCGCTGATCGAAGGCCTGAAGCTGCGCCATCCCAAGGCGCGCCGTGCCGTGGTGGAGGCGCTGGGGCACTTCAAGGACGATGCCGCGGCGGCAGCGGCGCTGTCCCGCGCCGTGCGGCAAGGCGACGCCTCGTACTACGTCGAGAGCGAGCTGGCGCGCGCGGTCGGCCGCAGCCGCGCGCCGGGAGCCCGCGGTATGCTGGAGCGCCTGCTCGGCAAGACGTCCCACATGGACGTCATCCGCCAGGGTGTCTATGACGGCCTGACCGAACTGGCGGATCCGGCCGGCTTCCCGCTGGTCGAGAAGGGCGCACGCTACGGAGCGCCCGCGCTGGCGAGACAGGCGGCCTTGCGCTGTGCGGGAGAGCTGGGCAAGCGGCACCCCGTCCTGCGCAAGCGCGTGCTGGACCTGCTGGGCGCGGTGGCCGAGCAGCGGGACAATCCTTCCGCCACGTTTCGCGGCAAGATGGCGGCCCTGCGGGCGCTGGAAAACCTGGGCGACCTGGACGCGCTCGCCATCCTGCGGCGGGTGCAAGACCGGGAAGTGGATGGCCGCATCGTCCGGCTGGCGCGCACGGTCGCCAATGGCCTGCGCCAGGGCGCGACCCGACCCCAGGAGATGATCACCCTGCGCGGCGACGTGGACTTGGTGGTGAAGGAAAACAAGGCCTTGCGCGACCGCTTGGACGTGATGGAACAGAAGGCGGAGCCGAAGCCGGCGCAGGAAACGAGCTCAGCGGCGGCCCAGGCTGGCACCGCGCCCAAAGCGACTCCCCGGCCAAGCCCCACCCCATCCGCAGCCCGGAGCAGACCCGCGGCCGCCCCCCGGCGGGTTGCGGCGTCCAAGCGCATGAGCGCGTCCAAGGCCGTAAGCAAGGCCGCAACCCGCGCGCCAAGCCGGAAAGCTGCGGCACGTCCTGCGCTACGCCGGTTGGCCGCACACCGGTCCGCAGCAGGCACAAGTCAGGCCAGGAAGCGCATCCGGCGATGACGCGGGCCGGCTTGGCCAGGACGCTCCGGAACTTGCGCCGCGGCGGGCTGCTCTTAGTCCTGCTGCATGCGTTGACATGGCCGGCCGCGGCCGGCGCTGCGCCCGCAGCGGCGCAAGCATTCGATACGCCGACCCTGGCGTTCAGCTACCGTCCGGACCTGTTGGGCGTTCCCATCGCAGCCAACGTTCCCGCCTGTCCCCCCGACGATCCCGGCGGCCGTCCGGACGGCGTCGCGCCCGGGCATGCCGCTATCGTGTTTGCCGGCGCGCGTCCGCTGCCACCGGATGCCATGCTTTCCTGCAACCTTCCGGACTTCGACATTGCGCAATTGCGCGTCTTCTCCGTGGCGGCCTACGGGAAGATCTATCCGGACGCGGCCCGCGCCCTAGCGGACTTGGGGCGTGTGCTCGAAGCGGGCGCGCGACAACCGGACGCGAAATTCCCGTTCGTACCTTTCCTCGAGGCGTTTCCGGCGTTCAGCGAACACGTTGCCTTTGTGGGCTTTCTGAACGGGCGCGGCGTGGCGTTCCTCACCCAATGGATGATCGAACCGGACACGATCGGCGCGCACCTGGTGTTCGTGTTCCAGGGGCTGACCGCGGACGGGACGCACTACGTGCTGGGCTTGTTTCCCGTGCAGGCGCGCTTGGTGCTGCCCCCGTTTCCGCTACCGGCGGGCGAGCCCTACGAGCGCACCTACGAGCGCTACCATGCCTACGCGGCGGAGATGGCACGCGGGGTTGGGGCGGCGCAGCCGGGGGACTTTGCGCCCGAGCTGGAAGAACTGCTGGACCTGCTGCGGAGCCTGCGGATCAAGTAGCGGTATACGAGTGCGCTCGCCGCGCGCAACGCTCATTCCCGATTCGCCCTATGATACAAAGGGTGCTGAAGGAGAAACCGCTCGCGTCACTTGTCGGTAGAGGAGACGGGATGAAATACTTCAACCTATATCGCATGTCCTCGGTTCTGCTAATCCTGTTTTTCCTGGGCCAATTGTTCGGAGGGGTGCTTTCCGAACCGAGCCGCGGACCGGCTGCGGACCTCCTGTGGGCCTCCATGAAAACCGTCCATTATGCGTGCATGGGATTCGATTGCACGTGGTACGCGACGTTATTCGGCTACGGCCTGCTGACCTCCGTGTTTCTACTGCTCGTGGCCTTTCTAGCCTGGCACTTGGGTGGGCTCAGTCCCGCACAAAGGGCGCCGCTCGCCTTTCTCGCGTGGACACTCTTCATCAGTATGGTGCTCACCGCGATCCTGAGCTGGATCTACTTCTTCCCGATGCCGGGAGTGATGGCTTCGCTGATTTCGGTGCTGCTGGGAACCCAGTGTTTCCGGCAGTTGCGGGCCGCATAGGGCGCGCCTTCCACTGAATCGGCAAGCGTACGGCAGCCAGGGAGTTGCTCGCGTGGCTGCGGAGCCTGCGGATCAAGTAGCGTGAGCCGCTTCGACCGCGAGCACTTCGACGCGCACCGGCGCGCCGGGCTCCAGCGGCAGCGTGAGGCGATGGAAGGCCGGATCGCCTGCA
>JBGOTW010000318.1:0-4335 GCA_041476685.1 bacterium
CCCACTTGCTGGGCGCGGCGGGCTATCGCGTCGCGTATGTGGGCCGCATCGCCACGCCGGAACTCTCCTACCTCACGCCTCGGCTGGGATTCGCGGGGGCGGTCAATTTCACACCCAGCCACAATCCCTTCCGCTACGGCGGCATCAAGCTCAATCCCACCGACGGCGGACTGGCCGGCTCGGACCTGACGGATCCCCTGGAGCAGGAGTCCAACCGCATCCTGAACGCGCTCGATCCCGCGGCGTGGTGGGAGATGGACGCGCTGGAGGCGCGCATCGGCGCGCGCAGCCGCACCATCGCCCGCGTGGACATTCACGAGCCTTACCTGGCGGGCCTGGCGCGGCACCGGGTGATCCGCCTGGACGAGCTGGTCAAGCAGGCGGCCGGCACGGCGGGCGAGCCGCGCATGCAGTGGGTGGCCGATCCGGTCTGGGGCGCGGCGGTGCCCGCCTACCTGCGGCTGCAGAAGCGCTTCGGCGCGCGCGTCCTGCACCTGATCCACACGGAAGAGGACGCCTACTTCGGCGGCCAGACCACCGAGCCGAACGAGCAGACCCTGCAGGACGCCCTGGCCGTGCTGCGTGGGCTGCCGGCGCGGCTCAAAGGCGCGATCCGCAACGACCCGGACAGCGACCGCGGCCTGGTGGGCGACGCGGGCGGGGCGATCAAGATGAACCGCTACGCCGTGCTGGTGATGCGCTACCTGCTGGACCTGGGCCTGGACGGGATGCTGGTCACGACGCTGCCGTCGAGCCACTTCGGCCCCGACTACGCCCGGCGCCGCGGACGCAAGGTCGTCGTGACGCCCACCGGCTTCAAGAACTTCCGCAGCGTCCTGCTGACGGGCAAGGCCCTGCTCGCCTACGAGGAGAGCGACGGGCTGACGATCCAGGGCCACACGCTGGACAAGGACGGCATCATGGCCGGGCTGCTGGCGATGCGCATGGTGCTGCACTACGATCGTTCCCTGGGCGAGCAGCTGGCGGAGATCGAGGGAGAGCTGGGCCGCTATCACTGGGTGCAGGAGACCTTCCCCATCTCCATCCTCGCGCGCGAGGCGAAGGAGCGCCTGCAGAGCCTGTCCAAGCTGCGCCCCGGACAGGAGCTGGAGGCGGGAGGCCAGGCGCGGCGCGTGCGGGACGTCAACACCGAGGACGGCTACAAGTTCACGTTCGACGACGGGACGTGGTTCATGATGCGCCCCTCGGGCACCGAGCCGAAGATCCGCGTGTACGCGGAATCCCGCGCGAGCCCGGACGCCGCGCAGGCCCTCTGCCGCTCGGCGCGGGCGCTGGCGCTGAAGGCGATGGGCAGCGCGGAATAGGCCAAGCAGGATACGCGGCGCAGTTCAGGCAGCGAAGCACAGGCAGCGCAACATAGGCAGCGCGGAATCAGCCCCCCACCCGCACTCACCCCGGGAGCGACATGCCGAAGATCATCCACGCCCTGTACCCGATCAGCGGCAACCCGCCGAGCTGGGGCCATGCGGACGTGATGGAGCGCGCGGCGCGCATCTTCGACCGGGTGACCTGGGCGCTCGCGGTCAATCCGGACAAGAAGTACCTGTTCAGCGCCGCCGAGCGCATGGACATGATGGGCGAGTACATTCGCCATTTCGGCCTGAAGAATGTTACGGTGGCGGAATACCAGGGGGCGACGGTGCGTTTCGCCCAGCGCATCGAAGCGAGCGTCATCGTCAAGGGCGTGCGCAATCCCCTCGATCTCCAGACCGAGATGGAGCAGGCGCAGGGCAATCACAACCTCGTCCCCGCCATCGAGACCGTTGCGCTGTTCACCAGCCCCCGCTATTCGGTGATCAACTCCACGCTGATCCGGGAGCTGGCGCTGCTGGGGGAGGACATCGAGCCGTACGTGATCGGGCCGGTCGCGCTGAAGGTGCGCGAGATCCTGCGCGCCCGGGGTGTCGTGGCCGCGCCGCAGCGCTGAGCAGCCCGGCGTCGCTGACCTGAGCCGCACTGCTGAGCGTCCAGGCCGAAATACGGCGCCGCGGCATCGGGCGCCGTTGGAGACGCGGAGCGGGGACGTGCGAGGGCGGACGGAGCCGCCCGGAACGGAATCGCCATGGAATGGCTGTCCCGCAGGCGGCTGGGCTTCGTTTTCGGACTGGCGCTCGCGCTCGCGAGCCTGCTCGCCGTCGTCAGCTTTGCCCCGCAGGACCCGACCCTGACCAATCTGCGCTACCCGAAGGACGGCATCGGCAACTGGCTCGGCTATCCCGGCGCGCTGCTGGCGGGCTCGCTGGTGGAGGGCTGCGGCTGGGCCGCGCTGGCGGTGCCGGGGGCGGTGCTCTACTGGACGCTGTGCCGCGCGGGACGTCCGCGCCTGTGGCGCTACGCGCTGCAGACCGGCGCGCTGCTGGCGCTGGCCGCGTCGTGGAGCGGGCAGTGGACGAGTTCCCCCGCGCTGGGGCTGGCGAGCCCCGGCCTGATCGGCTGGGCCGGAGCGCAATGGGCGCGCCAGAGCCTCGGGCCCGCGGGCGGCGGCGCGATGTTGGCGCTGGGGCTCGCACTGGCCGTGTGGCACCAGCTCTATGCGCCGCGGCCGCACGGCGTGGCGGGGCTGCGCGCGCTGGGCCGGCTGTTCGGCGAGGCGGGCTGGCGCGAGGCGGGTGCGCGCATGCGGGGGGAGGCGCGGCTGCTGCGGACGGTCGGCTTGAGCGCGCTCGGCACGATCCTGCTCGCGCCGCTGCACGCCGCGGCGTGGGTCGCGGGTGGCGCGGCCCTGGCGCTGGGAGGAGCGCTGCGCCTCGGCATACTGGCGCCCCTGGCGCACCTGCTGGGGGGCCCGCACGGAAGCGCCGGGTCCGCGCACGGCGGCGGGGCGCGCACGTTGGAGTCCAGGCTCGTCACGCAGCGTCCGACCTATGGCGCGTTCGCCCAAAGGGAGAGCGGCGCGGCGTTCGACAGCTGGCTGGCGCCCGAAGCCCCCGCCGCGGAGACGCACAGAGCAGAGTCCTGGGCGGTGCCGGGACCCGAAGCGACGGGCCACCCTGCGGCGGGACCTGCCGTGCTTGGACCCGCGGGGCAGACGGGCGCCGAGCGCCTCGCGCGGGCAGCGGGTGCGGCGCGGGGAGCGCCGCCGGACGCCGGTCGGGCGGGGCATGCGTCGCCGCGCGATATACAGCGCGAGACACGGCCCGCGCCCGGCGTCATGCCCGACTTGCCTCCCGCCGGCAGCGGCCCGGAGCGCTGGGAGCAGCTGCTGCGGCGCTACCGGGAGAATCTCGACCTGGACTGGGACGCCCGCACCGCACAGCGCGAGGCGGAGCGGAGCGCGGACGAGCGCGCACAGGGGCCGCGGCGGCCAAAGCAGCCACTCTGAAACAGCAGCACGGAAGCAGCCGCGCTCAAGCCGCACCAAAGCGGCTGACCGGATGCCGCACTAAAGCGGCTGAAAGGCGCGAGCAGCGCGCGGGGGCGCCGGCTCGCAGCACGGGGAACGCGCGTGGGCTTGGATTCGGGCTTGACATTCCATGGATGCTTGCGTACTGGTAGAAGGACGCACAGGCGCATCGTCTCTCAGCCTGTTCCATCCCTCGATCCTTCTGAGTTCGACCTGCCGGCTAGCCGGCCGCTACCTACCAGGGTACGCGGCCGGGTGCATCAAGCGGAAAAGGTGTGCGGCCGGCCGTGTCCGAGATGTGAACGTCCCAGGGTGTCGCAGCGTGCCGTCCGGATTCCCTTGCCCTTGGAAGCGCTGCCCGTTCCCCTGCGCGTCTTAAGCATGCGAATGAACCGAAACAGGCCCTCCTGCCGTGCCATCCCTGTCCCGTGCATCCCTGTCCCGCCGCGGCGCGCCTTCCTGCGCGGCGACCCGTCCCCAACCTCGAGCAGCTGAAGCACCCCGCCCATGAAGAATCCCAAGACCGTCGAAGACACGTCCGTCCCGAAACCCCCCAAGGTCGTCGAAGAGCCCGCCGAAGAAGCCGCCGCCGCGCCCGCGGAGGTGAAGACCGGTGCGCCCGGATCGAACGGCGGCACCTCGCCCCAGGCGATGAACCTGACCGAGCTCAAGCGGCAGAGCATCCCGGAGCTGACGCAGAAGGCGAAGTCCTTCAACATCGAGAACGCGAGCAGCCTGCGCCGCCAGGAACTCATCTTCGCCCTGCTTCAGGCGCAGTCGAACCAGAACGGCGTGATCTACGGCTCGGGCGTGCTGGAGACGCTGCCGGACGGCTTCGGCTTCCTGCGCTCGCCGGACTACAACTACCTGCCGGGGCCGGACGACATCTACGTCTCGCCCTCCCAGATCCGGCGCTTCAACATGCGCACGGGGGACACGATCTCCGGCCAGATCCGCCCGCCCAAGGAGAA
>JBGOTW010000319.1:0-4333 GCA_041476685.1 bacterium
AAGGCGGCGGGAGGCGGCGCCGCCCGCCGACCGGGAGGCGGTACCGCCCGCCAGGCGGGACAGACCGCCGCGTCCGCGCGCTCGCCCTTCGTGAATTCGATCGAGCGCCTGTGGAATACCGCCAAGCCGGTCGTGGGACGTATCCAGGGCAACGCGTGGGGCGGGGGACTGGGGCTGATGGCGGCCTGCGACATCGGCGTGGCCGTGGACACGGGCCGCTACGCCTTCACGGAAGTGCGCCTGGGCCTGATCCCGGCGATCATCTCGGTCTTCGTGCTGCGCAAGATGAGCCTGGCCGAAGCCAGCCCGTTCTTCTTGACCGGCGAGCGGTTCACGGCGGAGCAGGCGAAGGCGCTGCACCTGGTGCACGAAGTGGTGCCCGAGGCGGAACTGGACGGGGCCGTGGAGCGCATCCTGGACAGCCTGCGCCAATGCGGGCCCATCGCCCTGCAGGAGTGCAAGCAGCTGCTGCGGCGCATTCCCCTGCTGTCGCTGGAGGCGGGCCTGGACTTCGCCGAGCGGCGCATCGGCGAGCTGTTCGATGCTCCCGAGGGCCGCGAGGGGATGGCGGCCTTTGCCGCGAAGCGCAAGCCGAACTGGGTCCCCTGACCGCGCTGCGGGCCTACCGCGTTGCTCCCGTGGGCGCCGAAGCCAAGGCGGCGATGAGCGCGAGCAGCCCCGCCTCGTCACGGGGAATCTTTCCGCCGGGCATGGGCGGGTCGGCCCGCGGCGACTTGAACTCGTACGCATTGGGCCAGCCCAGCATGCCGAAGCGATTCTTTTCCGGCTCGGGCTCCAGCCGCGTCCGGCCCGCCGTGCCCGTCTGCCGGAACACGCGCCGATACGGCACGTCCCACCTCCCTTGATTGGTCTCCACGTGAGCGCTGCCCGTCAGCGTCACTGCGCCGCCATGGACCGTCCATTGTCCGGCCGCGCGGGAGGATTCATTGTGCGCCCACTCCCCGGCCATCAGGAAGCGGCCGCTGGGATGCAGGTAGAGGAAGTGGTAGAGACCGCGCGCTTCCAGATCCGCGGCGCCGTCTATCCCGTACGTGCCGCATGGCACAGCGGCGCAGGACGCGATGCGGCTGGGCAAGGCGGCGCTGGGCACGGTGCTGCTGGTTGCAGTCGCACCGGATGCGGCGCTCCCTGGCGCGCCGGAAGAGCGAGCGGGCCCAGCGCCGGATGTGCGGCCAGTCGCCCCTGGCTGCGCGTCAATCCAAGGAGGGGCCGCGGCGAGTCCAGCCAGGATCGCCGTCACAAGCCAGGCCAGGCGCATCATCCGCGTGCGGTGCACGAGCGGGGCGCGCGGCAGCGAGCGGAGCATCGTCTCGCCGGTTGCACGCACGGCGGACCGCTTGGCGGGGCCAAGCGCGGCGCACGGTCGAAAAGTACGGGGCATGGATGAGCCGGTCGCCGGATTGGGCCGGTCCCGGATCCTGCGCGCCCGGGCACGGCGGGAGTCCTACTCGGATGGTGGGCGTGTGCTGAGTGGCCGGCGGCGGCTGGCGCCCGCGATCGCATCGGCGCGGCTGCGTCCGCGCGGGCGGCTCTGCTTGCGGATGCGGAACAGATCGTCCCAGCGCTCCTGGGGGCGGCGGGACGACAGGCTTTCCTCCAGCGCTGGATCCGCCGCCCGCTCTCCGAATCCAGCCGGGGCCGCCGGGCCGCTCTCGGACGCGGGCAGCGCACCGAGGGACACGTCTTCCACCACGGAATCCGCCACCCAGCTCGGGCCGGAAGGGGACGGGGGGGATTGCCTGCCGGCTGAAGGAGCAGAGGCGGCCGGCTGCGGTTCGGCCGTGGCGGCGCCCGGCGCCGCCGGCCGCGGGGTATGGTCCGGGTTTTCGGAGGCGGGACGCCGCTCGTCGGGAATCTGCTCGATGTCGAAGATCGGCCCGAAGCGCAAGTAATCCGCCTCCTGGATGTGCAGGGCCATGGCCAGCTCGCGGCCCAGGCGCCGTGCCTGTCCGCGATATTCGACGAGCCAGGCGTTCTGGAGGCCCGCGGGTTCGCTTTCCCGTCCGCCCAGGTCGTGGAAGAACCGGTCCAGGTAGCCCCAGCGCCCCATGGCCCAATCCCGGGAAAAGGCAATGCGATAGCGGGGCATGGGGCATCCTCGGGGCGGCGCACGGCGCGGCGGCACGAAACGAATCTTCCTCCCCGCCCTCGCGGCCTGTCAATCCTCGCGGGCGCGTGCGGTGCGTCCTGGCATCGGCGCGCCGCCTTTCTTTCCGGACGGCGTGTGCTAGGCTGCTTGCGCTTCGGTTGACCCATGGGAATTCCCTTCATGAACCGTTTGAAGCGGCGGCGCGGCGCGGCTTGCGTCCCCCTGTGCCATGCGTTCGGGCTCCTGGCTCTCGCCGGCGGCCTGCTGGCGTGGAACGGGGGCACGGACAGCGCGTTCGCGCAGAACCGCGAATGGCCGCGGGGGCCGCAGGTTGCCCTCGCTCTCGGCGCCCGGCCGAAGTATCCGCCGGACTTCACGCACTTCGATTATGCCAATCCGCTGGCGCCCAAGGTCGGCACGCTGGTGCTGCCGGCGGACGGCGGGTTCGACACGCTGAACCCCTTCACGCTGAAGGGCCGTCCGGCATACCTGCTCTCCCCATTGGTGTTCGAGTCCCTGTTGGCCCCGTCCCTCGACGAGCCCTTCACCGAATACGGGCTGCTTGCCCAGAGCGCGGAGGTTGCCGGCGACGGACTGTCCGTCGTCTACCGGCTCAGGCCCGAGGCGCGGTTCTCCGATGGGCATCTCCTCGGCGCGGAGGACGTCGTCTTCTCCTTTGCCGTGCTGCGCAGCGACGCGGCGTCCCCATTCTTCCGCTATTACTACAAGGACGTTGTGGCCGTGGAGGAGGTGGACCCGCACACCGTGCGGATCCGCTTCGCGCGGCTGAACCGCGAGCTGCCCATGATCACCGGGCAGCTTCCGATCCTGCCCAAGCACGTCTACGCGGGGAAGGACTTCGGGGCGGGCTTTTCCAGCCATGCGGTGGGCTCGGGCCCGTACCGCGTGGGCCCGTACGAGTTCGGGAAGTACCTCACCTTCGAGCGCAATCCGGAGTACTGGGGCCGCAACCTTGCCGTCAATGCCGGGCGCGCCAATTTCGACAAGATCGACGTCAAGTACTACCGGGACGAGACGGTGCGCATGGAGGCGCTTAAGGCGGGCGAGTTCGACTTCCTCGCCGTCAACATCGCCAAGCAGTGGGCGGTGGACGCGCACGGGGACAAGTGGGACAAGGGCTGGCTCGTGCGCGAGGAGCTCCGGCATTCCAACACGGCCGGGATGCAGGGCTTCGCCTTCAACCTGCGCCGGGAGATCTTCCAGGACCGCCGCGTGCGCAAGGCGCTCTCCCTCGCCTTCGACTTCGAGTGGAGCAACCGCACGCTCTTCTTCGGCCAGTACACGGCCAACGACAGCTACTTCGCCAATTCCGAAATGGCGGCCCGCGGCCTGCCTTCCCCGGCGGAGCTGGCGCTGCTCGATCCGTTCAAGGCGCAGCTTCCGCCCGAGGTGTTCACCCAGCCGGTGGAATCCCTCGCCAAGGGCCTGCCCGAGCTGCGTGACCGCCTGCGCCTGGGCATGCGGATGCTGAACGAGGCGGGGTGGCAGCTCAAGGACGGCGTGATGACCCACACCGCGACGGGAATGCGCCTGCGCTTCGTGGTCACGCTCGTCTCGCCGCTGTTCCAGCGCATCGTGGAGCCGTACCTGGACAACCTGAAGCGGATGGGGGTGCAGGCCAGCATGCGCGTGGTGGACGACGCGGTGTACGAGCGCCTGATCAATCAGAAGGACTTCGACATGGTCGTGCACTCCTTCCCGGAGAGCCAGTCTCCCGGCAACGAGCAGCGCGACTACTGGCATTCCGACGCGGCGCGGCAGGAGGGCAGCCGCAACGTCATCGGCATCGAGAACCCGGCGGTGGACAAGCTGGTGGAGCGCATCATCCAGGCCCACAGCCGCGATTCCCTGGTGACGGCGGTGCGGGCGCTGGACCGGGTGCTGTGGCACGAGCACTACATGGTGCCCCAGTGGTACATCGCCTCGCACCGGATCACCTACTGGAACCGCCTGTCTCACCCGGCCCTGCTGCCCCGCTACTACAATCCCGTCACGTACCTGCTGTGGTGGTGGTACGACACGGACAAGGCCGCCGCGCTCGATGCGGCCCTGAAGGCGGGCACGGCCCTGCGGCAGTCCTCAGTGCCGTCCGCGCTGCCGTCTTCATTGCCTGCCTCGCGGCCGTCCGCCATGCCGTCCTCCCCGCCTGCCTCGCGCTGACGCCGCCATGTGGGCCTACCTCTTGAAGCGCATCCTTCTGAT